>NZ_JAQEVU010000005.1:0-225983 GCF_027694345.1 Varibaculum timonense | reverse complement strand
GGGGGGGTGTTCTTGTGGAACTATTTTTTTTGAGAGTGAGTGTGAGCGTCTTTGTAAGCTATGGTTTTTGGGATGTGTCTTGTTAGTTTTGTGTATTGGTTTTGTTTTTCCCGGTTGTTTAGTACCAGTCAGCTTTGCGTTTTACAACGTGTACACTTCTGGCCTATCTGCCCAGTAGTCTGCTGGGAACCTTGTGGAGACCTTATCTTAAAGCAGGCTTCCCGCTTAGATGCTTTCAGCGGTTATCCTTTCCGAACGTAGCTAACCAGCCGTGCACCTGGCGGTACAACTGGCATACCAGAGGTTCGTCCATCCCGGTCCTCTCGTACTAGGGACAGGCCTTTTTCAAGTCTCAACGCGCGCAGCGGATAGGGACCGAACTGTCTCACGACGTTCTGAACCCAGCTCGCGTACCGCTTTAATGGGCGAACAGCCCAACCCTTGGGACCAACTCCAGCCCCAGGATGCGACGAGCCGACATCGAGGTGCCAAACCATGCCGTCGATATGGACTCTTGGGCAAGATCAGCCTGTTATCCCCGGGGTACCTTTTATCCGTTGAGCGACAACGCTTCCATAAGCCATTGCCGGATCACTAGTTCCTACTTTCGTACCTGCTCCACCCGTCAGTGTCACAGTCAAGCTTCCTTGTGCACTTACACTCGCCTCCTGATTACCAACCAGGATGAGGAAACCTTTGAGCGCCTCCGTTACCATTTAGGAGGCAACCGCCCCAGTTAAACTACCCACCAGGCACTGTCCCTAACCCAGATAATGGGCCCAGGTTCAGACAACCAGCAACATCAGAGTGGTATTTCACTTGTCGACTCCACAAAAACTAGCGTTCCTGCTTCAACGTCTCCCACCTATCCTACACAAACACAACCAGCCGCCAATACCAAGCTATAGTAAAGGTCCCGGGGTCTTTCCGTCCTGCTGCGCGTAACGAGCATCTTTACTCGTAATGCAATTTCGCCGAGCTCGCGGTTAAGACAGCACAGAAGTCGTTACGCCATTCGTGCAGGTCGGAACTTACCCGACAAGGAATTTCGCTACCTTAGGATGGTTATAGTTACCACCGCCGTTTACCGGGGCTTAAATTCACCGCTTCGCAAAAACGCTAACAGTTCCTCTTAACCTTCCGGCACCGGGCAGGCGTCAGTGCGTATACATCGCCTTACAGCTTCGCACGCACCTGTGTTTTTGATAAACAGTCGCTTCCATCTTGCTATTGCACCCCACACCCCCTAGAACAGAAAACGCTCTTCAAGGGGCGGGGCCTCCTTCTCCCGAAGTTACGGAGGCAATTTGCCGAATTCCTTAACCACGATTCACTCGCTCGCCTTAGTATTCTCTACCCAACTACCAGAGTCGGTTTAGGGTACGGGCGGAACAAACCCTCACAACGCAGCTTTTCTTGACAGTACAGACCCACCCTGTTATCAACCCAAAAAAATGGATTCCACCATCACCCCTCACCCTTAACGCCTCCCGGATTTGCCTAGAAGACAGGCTACAGGCTTGAACACGGTAAACCACCACCGCGCCAGGCAATCTCACTGTGTCACCACGAAGCTAAAACCTTTAAACCAAAAACCCGAAACCCCACAAACCATTAAACCCCCGAAAGGGAAAAACAGTAAAAAGAAGTGTCAAGCTCAAGAAATAAAGACCAAAAAACGGTTCTGTCCCGGTAGCAGAATATCAACTGCTCAACCATCGACTACGCCTGACGGCCTCGCCTTAGGACCCGACTAACCCAGGGCGGATAAACCTTCCCCTGGAACCCTTAGTTTATCGGCGCCAGCGATTCTCACGCTGGACTCGCTACTCATGCCTGCATTCTCACTCCCACACAAAACACGACCCGTTACCAGACCGCTATAACCATGCAGGACGCTCCCCTACCCCGTAACACAAAAAGTGTTACAGCCACAGTTTCGGTGGCATGCTTAAGCCCCGCTACATTATCGGCGCACAATCACTCGACCAGTAAGCTATTACGCACTCTTTCAAGGGTGGCTGCTTCTAAGCCAACCTCCTGGCTGTCAACGCAACTACACATCCTTTCCCACTCAGCACACACTTAGGGACCTTAACCGATGATCAGGGCTGTTTCCCTCTCGACAACGAAGCTTATCCCCCGCTGTCTGACTGCCCCGCCAACTTAACGCGCATTCGGAGTTTAGCAGATCTCAGTAACCAACAAGGCCCATCAACCAACCAGTAGCTCTACCACACGCAAGCTAAAACGAGACGCTATACCTAAATATATTTCGGGGAGAACCAGCTATCACGGAGTTTGATTGGCCTTTCACCCCTACCCACAGCTCATCCCCCAGGTTTTCAACCCTGGTGGGTGCGGTCCTCCACGACGTTCTACCGCCGCTTCAACCTGGCCATGGGTAGATCACCCCGCTTCGGGTCTATGCCACGCAACTATCTCGCCCCCAGGACTCGGTTTCCCTACGACTACCCCACAACGGGTTAACCTCGCCACGCAACATAACTCGCAGGCTCATTCTTCAATAGGCACGCCACCACCACACCAGCCCGAAGGCTCCATGGCTCTGACGGCTTAAAAACGCTTGGTTTCAGGAACTATTTCACTCCCCTCCCGGGGTACTTTTCACCATTCCCTCACGGTACTAATCCACTATCGGTCACCATGCCCGTCCAGGCTTACCCAATGGTCTGGGCAGATTCACACGAGATTCCACGAGCCTCGCGCTACTCGGGAACAAAACCCAACGCCATGCATGCAAAACCAGCTACCCGACTATCACGGTCTACGGCCAGGCATCCCAACCCGTTCACCTCTCACATGCAAAAACGCTCCAAGAACCGGCAGATTCTCAACGACTTCGTCCCACAACACCGCCCGCGCAACCCCTGCCGAGTATCACACGCAAACGGTTTAGCCAACACCCGCTATCGCTCACCACTACACACGGACTATCTCACAAAAGGCGGTACTAAGATGTTTCACTTCCCACCCTACCAACACGCACCTATCAAAACTTCAATGCGCGCCAACCACACACAACTATGGTTAGGTTACCCCATTCGGAAACCCCCGGATCAACGCACGCTCGCTAACTCCCCGAGGCTATCGCCAGCCACAACGTCCTTCATCGGCACACGATGCCAAGGCATCCACCAAACGCTCAAAACAAAAAACAAACCAATAAACAAAAAAAACACCATCACCCAAAAAATGGGTGACCGCGAACAAGATTCTCTACAAAAAACAAAGCATCACAAAGACACTCACATCCACTCTCCAAAAAACAAACAACCAACCCAAAAAACCCAAAGAATATAAACCCTTTGAAAGCCAATGAGTCAAACAAACAAACCCAACAAAAAGCCTGATTGTTCCTATACCCGATAGCCCCCCAAAACCCCAAAGCCCTGGGGGAAAGTGTTTTCCCGTTCCATTTGCGCAATAATAAACAATAATCTCCCTAGAAAGGAGGTGATCCAGCCGCACCTTCCGGTACGGCTACCTTGTTACGACTTCGTCCCAATCGCTAGCCCCACCTTAACCCGCTCCCCCTCAAAAAGAGTTAGGCCACAAGCTTCGAGTGTTACCAACTTTCGTGACGTGACGGGCGGTGTGTACAAGGCCCGAGAACGTATTCACCGCAGCGTTGCTGATCTGCGATTACTAGCGACTCCACCTTCACGGGGCCGAGTTGCAGACCCCGATCCGAACCAAGACGCCCTTTAAGAGATTCGCCCCACCTTACGGTATCGCAACCCTTTGTAGACGCCAATGTAGCATGCGTGAAGCCCAAGACATAAGGGGCATGATGATTTGACGTCATCCCCACCTTCCTCCGAGTTAACCCCGGCAGTCTCCCACGAGTCCCCAACACAACTTGCTGGCAACATAGGACAAGGGTTGCGCTCGTTGCGGGACTTAACCCAACATCTCACGACACGAGCTGACGACAACCATGCACCACCTGCACACCAGCCAAAAAGGAAAACCCATCTCTGGATCGGTCCAGTGCATGTCAAGCCTTGGTAAGGTTCTTCGCGTTGCATCGAATTAATCCGCATGCTCCGCCGCTTGTGCGGGCCCCCGTCAATTCCTTTGAGTTTTAGCCTTGCGACCGTACTCCCCAGGCGGGGAACTTAACGCGTTAGCTACGACGCAGAAGACAAAAAAGCCCCCCACACCCAGTTCCCAACGTTTACAGCATGGACTACCAGGGTATCTAATCCTGTTCGCTCCCCACGCTTTCGCTCCTCAGCGTCAGTAACAGCCCAGAGACCCGCCTTCGCCACCGGTATTCCTCCTGATATCTGCGCATTCCACCGCTACACCAGGAATTCCAGTCTCCCCTACTGCACTCAAGCCAGCCCGTACCCACCGCAAACCCACAGTTAAGCCATGAGCTTTCACGACAGACGCAACCAGCCACCTACAAGCCCTTTACGCCCAATAATTCCGGATAACGCTCGCGCCCTACGTATTACCGCGGCTGCTGGCACGTAGTTAGCCGGCGCTAATCAACCCCTACACTCAACACACCCAATAGTGCGCCTTGTTCAGAGCAAAAGAAGTTTACAACCCGAAGGCCTTCATCCCCCACGCGGCGTCGCTGCATCAGGCTTGCGCCCATTGTGCAATATCCCCCACTGCTGCCTCCCGCAGGAGTCTGGGCCGTATCTCAGTCCCAATGTGACCGACCACCCTCTCAGGCCGGCTACCCGTCAAAGCCTTGGTAAGCCATCACCCCACCAACAAGCTGATAGACCGCGAGCCCACCCTTTACCGAAACAAATCTTTCCCACCAACCCCATGCGGAGAAGACGGAACATAAGGTATTAAACACCCTTTCAGGAGCTTATCCCAAAGAAAAGGACAGGTTACTCACGTGTTACTCACCCGTTCGCCACTCTCACCAAAGGTGCAAGCACCCTCGGATCCCGTTCGACTTGCATGTGTTAAGCACGCCGCCAGCGTTCATCCTGAGCCAGGATCAAACTCTCCAACAAAAACCAAAAACAAAACCCACCAAAAAAACAGCAGGCAAAAACGATCCAACCCAAAAAGAGCCAAACCAAAATGGTTCAAGCCAGAAAACAATCCAGCAAAAACAAACACCAACAATCAAAAAACAAAACGTTCCAAAATCATCAGCATCAAAAAAACAAAAAACAGAAAAAACCAAACCACCCACCAAAAACAGCAGGCAACCCAGTCAATCCCACACAAACAAAACAAAAAAACACAACTATCGAGAACACAAACAACCAAACCACAAACCAACCAAAAACAATCAGTAAAGGGTTCTGCGCGAAAAACGCGCGAGTCTCAGTCTAACAGATTTTATTTTCAACTTTCAAGTTTTTAGAAAGTGAAACAAGCCATAAAGACTCTTTCAATCTGTAAATACTAAGTCAAACAATCCCGCCCACTGAGCCAGAACCGAAGTTCTTTGCCGGGGCAACAGGTAATAACTTACACAGCGGAGAACTAAAACTTCAAACTGAGAAGCGGTGAGCTGCCACACACCCAAGTTTTACACCTATTCATGCAGGTGAGCGGCCGCTAGGTTCCTCTTCCCTTTCCTAAACAGCACCAGCGAACCCGGAAGCACGTCCTCGTGAACAATCACCCTATCCGGGTCCGTAACCTTTTGATTGTTTAGGTAGGCTCCGCCGTTCTTAATTGTACGAATCGCCGCGCCGCGCCCCTTCTCGAAACCTGCTTCTATCAGCAAATCTACTAGATTAGTCTTGCCGATTTCTACGGTAGCAGCCGGTAAATGGGCAGTTGCTCCCTTCAGAGTTGCGCCATCTACTTTCTGCAGGTCACCTCCACCCCATAGGGCTTCGGTCGCCGCAATCACCTGGTCAAGAGCTTTTTGCCCGTGTACCAGACGGGTAACCTCACCGGCCAGAGCCTTTTGAGCTTCCCGCTTATGGGGGCGGTCGGTTACCTCTTGCGCCAGCGCCTCAATCTCGTCTCGAGACAAGAAAGTAAACACTTTCAAGAAGCGGACAACATCTGCGTCCTCGGCTCCCAGCCAGAACTGGTAGAACTCGTAGGGAGAGAGCATTTCGGGGTCAAGCCAAATTGCCCCGCCCTCAGATTTGCCGAACTTGGAGCCATCGGCCTTAGTGATGAGCGGAGTCGTCATCACATGGACATCTTTGCCCTCGACCTTGTGGATTAGATCCATACCGCCAACCAGGTTGCCCCATTGATCATTCCCACCGGTTTCTAGAGTGCAGCCATAGCGACGGTATAGTTCCAAGAAATCGTAGGCCTGGAGAATCTGGTAACTGAACTCGGTATAGGAAATACCTTCGGAAGAATTAAGCCTGCGGGCTACGGCGTCTTTAGCAAGCATAGTTCCCATTCGGAAGTTCTTGCCCAGGTCACGCAAAAGTCCAATCGCGCTGAGGTTTTGAATCCAATCCATGTTATTAACCATGACTGCCGGGTTATCGCCCTCAAAATCAAGGAAATGGCTAATTTGCGCACGTAAACGCTCAACCCAGGTAGCAACTACCTCTTTGGGTTGCAGCTGCCGCTCAGCCGTCATTCGCGGATCCCCAATCAATCCGGTTGCTCCCCCAACCAGGGCTAGAGGACGGTGTCCCGCATTTTGTAGGTGTCGCATCATGATTAACTGCACCAGATGCCCATGATGCAAAGAGGGAGCAGTAGGGTCGAAACCGCAATAGAAAGTAACCACTCCATCAGCTAGGCTAGAGCGCAGTTTTTGCAGGTCAGTATGCTGAGCGAGTAGACCTCGCCACTGAAGTTCATCAATAATATCGCCCACGATTATCCTTTCCCTCTAGGCAAAGGGGACTCCGCCCTAATTGCCACTAGCTATTGTCTGCTCTTAGGACTTAGTTTAGCGAAGTGGCGAAAACTGGTTTTCCCAGGGCTTCAATCTGGACGCACAGCGCTTTAGCTAGCTATCCCATTTTGGGATTTTCCCGAGGACGAATTCGGAGTTTTTATCAGGGTTAGCAGGGGAAACTACTTTTCAAGTAGCATATCGCCGCCTTTAATCCAGCCTTTTTTACGCATTAGTTCTGCGAAAAGTAAAGACAAAGCAGCCGGGGCTATGAAATGCAGTAGCAAAATCATGCCCAATAGCGTCGGCGCCGAAGTAGTAGCTCCCATAACATTCCAGGTCATGATCTGCCCCACTAAACCGGAAGTCCCCATTCCTGAGCCAGCCGCATTTGACTCCATTTTGAACACCATGGTGGCGATAGGTCCGAGTATTGCAGAAGCCAGAGTGGGGGGAATCCAAATCAGGGGATGGCGCATAATATTGGGGACTTGCAACATGGAAGTGCCGATACCCTGGGAGATTAGACCGGAAACCTTATTTTCTCGATAGGACGCGACCGCAAAACCTACCATTTGGGCGCTGCACCCTACAGTGGCTGCCCCGGCAGCTAACCCCGACAAGCCAAGCACTATTCCTAACGCTGCTGAAGAAATTGGCAGGGTCAAAATCATGCCCATTAGCACTGCCACGATGATTCCCATAAGGAATGGTTCTCGCTCAGTCCCCCAGTTAATGATGGCTCCCAGAGAGGTCATTAACCGTGAAATACCCGGGCCAATCAGCAGACCAATAATCGCCCCCGAGGTGACGGTCACAAAGGGAGTTACCAGAATATCTACCGGAGTTTTACCCGAGACCAAAAGACCAAACTCGACTGCCACAAAGGAAGCTATAAATGCTCCTAAGGGCTCTCCAGGACCTTGCAGATGCATAGTGATTCCCTCAACGATTCCGCCGTTTATTATTTTGGCGGCGTGCGCCCCTATCATTCCGGCTAATCCGGTACCTACTACTACGAAAGTTGAGGCTTTTAGCCGATGAGCAACGCCGATGCCGATTCCCGCACCGGTGAGTACGGAGGCTACTGACCCGATTAACACCAGGGTTTTACCGATTATTCCCGGGATAAAACCTCCAATTTGCACCATGATGGTTCCGATAATCAGGGACGCAAACAGACCGTGCGCCATCCCGGTCATAGCATCAATAAAAAATAGCGACAACCAGCCTTTTATGCGTTGTTTCATCTGCGGATTTCCTTTTAGCTATTTCCCATATTTTAGTTTTCGTCTCTTAGTCGAAAACTGGATTTAAGCTACCATAAGACTTTGTGAGAACACAACCTCGAGATTCAAATGGAGTCGCCGTTTATCGCCACGAGGCACTAGCTGTGGTCTTACAGGTTCGCACTCACCCAGACGATCAATGCGAAAACACTATCAGCGCCCTAAAAAACCCCAGACCACCTTGTCTACAGGTATTAGTTGCCCGCCGCTCCCATCCCCCCTTTCAGGGAATGTACGCCCTCCCCTCCGGTCCGCTAGAACCAGAAGAAACCCTGGGAGCCAGCGCTTTTCGACATCTTTCACAGAAAATGGACATTGGCGCCCTGTCCTATATGGAACAGATTGGCACCCGTTCCGACGCCCATCGCGACCCCAGCCAACGCACCGTAGCCACCGCCTATTTAGGGCTGGTTCCCGCCGGAATCAATACCGCACTTCCCGCTCACGCCCGCTGGATAAGCCTCAATCAGCTTCCAGAAATGGCCTACGACCATGCCGATATTATTGGCGAGGGCGCAGACAGGCTACGCGCGAAACTCTCCTATACCAATATAGCGTTTGCTTTAGCTCCCCCGGATTTCACTATCGCCGAGCTAACAAACATTTATCGGGCAGCCCTGGGGCGGGAAGTTTCACCTACGAATCTACAGCGGGTACTTAGTCGGCGCGGACAGCTTATCCCCACCGGTCAGCAAGAACGCCCCGGCAGCAAAGGAGGGCGACCCGCCCGGCGTTATCGTTTCACGAAACAGACCCTACAGGTAACCGATCCCTTCGCGATTCTGCGTCCTTCCTAATTCCCCTAGCCCCAAAGAGGGGCTTGACCATTTATGACCCCACATCCTAGGGATTCGCGGGGAGGAAGGACTCCCCCCCCCCCAACAAAAGCTACCTAGACGGTAAGAGGAGGGCAGAGTCTGTTAGAAATCCTTAGATTTAGCCAAGATTTTCAGAGAAGATTTTCAGAGACGACTCCCCGCACTAGAGGCATATTTTTCAACAATCTGTTGCATTTGGGAGAACTTATCATCCATATCCGCAACTAATTTCTCCTGGGTACGAGCCCTATCTAAATTGTGTTGCGGACGGTGAATCTTAAAATAGTTATCCCCCAGCAGATAGTCAGTCAAAAACCGCATCCCGCATTCATAGGTCATCACCTGCGCCCCCAAAGGCAACAGTTCAATCTCTAAATCAGTTAGGCTTCCTTGCAGCCCCTCCAAGAAGCCTTTAGTAAACGCCGCAAACAGCTCCATAGAACACGACACTTTAGAGAGGTCAGTTTCGTCCTCCGCACCAGTAGAAGCTCCGAAACGAATGGAATCCCCAAAATCATTCATTGCCAGTCCCGGCATCACGGTATCCAAGTCAATGACCGCGATAGCTTTACCGGTGTCCGCATCTATCAGTACATTGTTGAGCTTGGTATCGTTATGGGTTACCCGCAAGGGCAGCTTTCCAGCTGCTTGCAAATCGGCAAATGCGTGCGCCAAATGCTCGTATCGGCGATAAAAATCAATATCTTCCCTAACCTGGCTGACTCGCCCTAGTGGATCAAGAGCTATCGCGTCCTCGAACTGAGAGAAGCGATCAACAGTGTCATGGAAGCGCGGAATTACTTCGTGTAAAGAATCTGCTGGAAAATCAGCCAGGCGACGCTGAAAACTGCCGAAAGCTATACCAGACTGATAAAAATCCTGCGGATTCTCAATCAAATCTAAGGTGAAAGCAGTGTCTATATAGCTGTACATCCGCCACCAGTTCCCGTCCGGATCGCGGTAACAAGGATAGCCGTCAAAAGTGCGGATTATTCGCAATGTCTCCCGATCTGGGTCACCGCCCTCCTGTTGGATACGTTCCCGTAAAAACTCGGTAACTGCCGCAATGTTTTCCATTAACTGCACGGGATTAGTAAAAATATCGGTATTAATACGCTGCAAAGTCAGTGGCAGTTCGCTGCCGTCCTCTAGGCGACATTTCGCCAACAAAGTCTCGTTGATGTGTCCCGAGCCGTAAGGGTTAG
The DNA here is from genome assembly GCF_027694345.1 of Varibaculum timonense. Taxonomy (NCBI): domain Bacteria; kingdom Bacillati; phylum Actinomycetota; class Actinomycetes; order Actinomycetales; family Actinomycetaceae; genus Varibaculum; species Varibaculum timonense. The sequence continues at coordinate 215,842 of NZ_JAQEVU010000005.1, read as the reverse complement.
CGGTTAGGAAATCACCTTTAACCCGAAAATTATCAACTGCCCGCCGCACCTGCGCAACTCGTAAATCCTGCATCATCTAGTTCCTTTAACTACCATTGGCCAATCAGCCTTGACAAACCCAGCAAAAATATTAGCCCGCCTTTTCACCAGTTCTCAAAGAGCGAGCACGCAACCATTATCTAAGCCTACATTGCGTGCCCGCTCTTTGCGGATTAAGCAAACCGATTACTTATGTGTCTGTCTCGAATCTGTATTTTCGCGTACATGGTTAGTTTCTTCCTCCGGATGCCCCATACCAGCATCTGGATTAAACCAAGTCCACGCCAAGAAAACCAGGGAAGTGACCAGTAGCCCCACCCCAGAATACATATTGGCATTAATCGGGGTGTTATTTATTCCCTCCAGATTATTGGCAACATAGTCAGGAACCGTAGCAGGTTCAATCAAAAGCCCACAAACAATCAGGAAAACCCCAATAATGCCCAGTACCAGACCGCAAATAATCCGAATATCGTAAGGATGAATCTTTCGTTTCATAACAATTTACCTCCCCTAGTGGAACACCGAATTCAAGACGATTACCAAAACAGCTGCCACAATCGCCAGCGGAATCGGACGGCGAAGTAGTGGCAACTTGTGAAGATTCGGATCAATGCGGCGTTCCTTAGGTGTAAGCGACCAGACGAAGCCCTCCAATTCAGCGTATTCCTTGGGCTTGGTGAACACCGACACCACCACGTTTACCAGGACACCGACCACGAAAGCCGCACCAGCCGCGATAAATGCTTGACCTTGACCGGGCAGAACCAAAATCTCATTCCAACACAAAACATTGACAAATAGCGCTGCTAAAGTACCAAATAACAAACCGGTCCAACCACCAGAGGGAGTTGCCCGCTTCCAGAGCATACCGATAATGAAAGAAGCAAACAGGGGCGCATTGAACATAGAGAACAATTGCTGAAGCAAATCCATAATGTTCGGATACAGCGAGGCAATCAACGCAGTAAATACCGCTACTGTACACGCCACGATAGTGGCATTACGTCCCACTTTCAGATAGTGCTCATCGGATTCATTCGGTTTGAAATAGGCTTCATAAATATCAACCGTAAACACCGTGTTAAAGGCAGATACGTTCGCTGCCATCCCCGCCATAAAGGAAGCGAGCAAACCGGCAATCGCCAAACCTAGCAAACCATTAGGAAGCAAATCCCGCATCATTAGCAGCATGGCATCGTTATAGCTAACTTCATAACCCGCCGGGACGTGTGAAGATAGCTTCGCGAGCGCTTCCTCGCCTACTGCCATATAGTCTGGCCCGCCCTTTAATTTCACGATTTCAGGAATCAACACCCCGGCAACCATACCGGGGATAATCACGATGAAAGGAACAAACATTTTAACGAAAGTCCCAATAATCGGGGTCTTTTGAGCGGCAGCAATAGAATCTGAGGCCATTGCCCTTTGCACTTCAACGAAGTTAGTTGTCCAATACCCGAACGCGAGAACGAAACCTAGCCCCATGACTAGACCGAATACGGAAAGCACCGGGGAGCTAAAGCCCGAAAGCAAGGTGCCTGGCCATGAATGGAGCTGGTTATTTGGATCTTGATAGGAGGCAGCAGTAGCTTGCGTAGCCCATTTAGTAATTTTTTCAGTCAGCCCTTGATAACCCCCTACGCGGTACAGACCAATGAGGGTTACTGGCAGTAGCGCCGCCACGATTACGAAGAACTGGAGTACTTCATTATAAATAGCAGCTGCTAGACCCCCGATACTGATGTAGGTGAGCACGATTAGCGCTGCAATAATCAGGGAAATCCATAGCGGGATTCCCAACATTCCGTTGACGATTTTACCTAGCAGATACAGGTTTACACCCGCAATTAGTAGCTGGGCAAGCGCAAAAGAAAGCCCATTAATTAGGTGGGCGGCTTTGCCGTAGCGTTTAAGCATAAATTCGGGAACCGAGCGAACTTTCGAGCCATAATAGAACGGCATCATCACGATGCCAAGGAACAGCATTGCCGGAATCGCTCCCAGCCAGAAATAGTGAAAAGTGGGTAAACCATACTGGGCGCCGTTCGCGCTCATACCCATGATTTCAACTGCCCCCAGGTTCGCGGAGACGAAAGCCAGACCGGTAACCCAGGCCGGTAACGAACGCCCACCAGTCAAGAATTCGTCAGATGAACTGGCTTTTCGTTTCATCATGAACCCTACGGCCACTACGAAAGCAAAGTAGATAACTATCGGAAAATAGTCATATAACTTTGGTTCAATCAGGGTTGTCACCTCAGTAGGTGTTAATAATATCGGGCGGATCATTCCCTCCCCCTCTTCTCAGAACTTCATTATTCTTTCACTGCTCAAGCTTTCATGCCGTTAAAAGTATTCGAGCAGGAACATCTGTCAGTATAGTGTTATTGTCTCCACACAAAGGACGATTTTAATAACTTTTATCTTTATCTTTACTAATAAATTTGATTCTAGGATTTTCTAATACTCCTGTTCGGTCGTATCCTTTTCATGTATTCCAGGCAGGAGAACGCATATTAATGACAACAGAATCTAAAACAGCAGTAAAAGAACTAACTATTCGCGGAGTGATTATCGGGGGAATCATTACCTTAATTTTCACTGCCGCCAATGTCTACCTGGGGTTAAAGGTGGGTCTGACTTTTGCCACCTCTATTCCGGCGGCCGTTATTTCCATGGCGATTCTGCGGTATTTCAAAGATCATACCGTGCAAGAAAACAACATTGTGCAGACCATTGCTTCAGCGGCTGGCACTTTATCGGCAATTATTTTCGTCCTGCCCGGTCTGATTATGGTCGGCTGGTGGAGCGGCTTCCCCTATTGGACTACCGCCCTCTTATGTGCCATGGGCGGGATTTTGGGGGTTACCTATTCTATTCCCTTACGGCGCGCCCTCGTAACCGGTTCTGACCTTTCTTTTCCCGAGGGCGTAGCGGCGGCAGAAGTCCTAAAAGTCGGGGACACTAGCGAAGGAGCCGCCGACAACCGCCGCGGCCTGCACGTGATTGTTTGGGGAGCGATTTCCTCCGCATTTTTCAGTCTGCTCACTAATCTTAAAGTCGCGCTTTCCTCTGTCACCACCGCTTTCAAAGTGGGAGCGGGGGGCACTATGGTGGGAACTAGCCTGTCCTTAGCGCTTATCGGGATTGGGCATTTGGTAGGTCTGGGTGTCGGCATTGCCATGATTTGCGGCATGGTAATCAGTTATGGGGTGCTACTACCCTACTTTTCTTCTGGGCAGCTCGGCAGCGGGGATATTTCCGAGGGCGTGCAAGCGATTTTTGCCTCCGATGTACGGTTCGTGGGGGCGGGCACCATCGCCATTGCTGCTATCTGGACGTTCTTAAAAATCATTGGACCGATTTTTCAAGGAATGCGCGAATCCATTAGCGCGTCTCGTAAACGTAAAAGTGGATTCACCCTCCCCCCGCAAGAACGAGACCTGCCCGCTTCTTGGGTTATCGGTATCACCCTAGCTTTAATGATTCCTATCGGGGTTCTATTGTGGCTATTCTTGCGAGGCAGTTCCTTAGAGCATCACACGGGTGGACTAATTTTCTTGTCAATCGTGTTTATTTTGGCACTTGGGCTGGCAGTTGCCAGCGTCTGTGGCTATATGGCGGGACTGATAGGTTCGTCGAACAGCCCGGTCTCTGGGGTGGGAATCTTGGTGGCAATTCTGACGGCTCTGGTAATTAAACTAGCGACTCCGGCCGATGCCGACCCTAAGACTCTTGTCGCCTACACCCTGTTCACGGCGGCAATCATATTTGGTATTGCCACTATTTCTAACGACAACTTACAAGACCTTAAAACCGGTCAATTGGTGAACTCTACCCCTTGGAAACAGCAGGTGGCGCTGATAATAGGAGTAGGATTCGGCTCTTTAATAATTCCACCGGTGTTACAGCTGATGAACACAGCTTTCGGATTTCAAGGAGCCCCGGGTGCGGGCAAGAATGCACTGGCTGCTCCGCAAGCCTCTCTGATTGCTGAACTTACCAAAGGGGTATTTGGAGGCGATATTGACTGGAGTCTGCTGGGATTAGGCGCTGTAATCGGAGTGGCGATAATCGTCATTGATGAACTGCTAAAGCACCTGACCTCTCGCTATTCCCTGCCCCCGATTGCAGTCGGGATGGGAATGTATCTGCCTATCACCCTCACCATCTTGATTCCGGTTGGCGCTACCTGCGGAGTTCTCTTTAACCGCTGGGCTAAAACCAGAAAGAATCCGGAGGCGGCTTCCCGAATGGGAACTTTGCTGGCTACCGGGTTAATCGTGGGGGAAAGCCTGTGGGGCGTAGTTTATGCCGCGATTGTGGGTGGTACTGGCAGCGGAGAGCCGCTGGCAATAGTACCTGATTCCTGGTCGGGAACGTCCTCCCTGGTCGGGCTGGCTATTTTTGTCGCTATAGCACTTTGGGGCTACCGCTACGCAAAGAAACAGGCTTCTGCCTAAAAGATTTCCAAAAACACCAACACTTATTGCTATTTCCTTTGCTATTTGTAGCATTGCTTGGGTAGGCAACATTACGCGCCGTTTTCACCCTCCACAGACAAAACCACCCTCCCAATACCGGCAAAACACCCCAATTTCAACCACATTTCCCATCTCGGGAGGGCGATACTGCACCGGGAGGGCGGAAACGTCACCCAAAAGGGCGGAACCGGTAAGGGATGTGTAAGCACCGACAAGAAGGGCGAGGGCGGTTTTTGCCTCGCGCCCCGAAATCCGGAAAATGCTCTCGCATTTTCACGGATTTAACGCCCGAAGCCAACCCCTCGGCATAAAACCACCCCCGCACCGGCAGCTTTCAGACACATCTCCAGGCAACCACGACCCCTAGTGCAGCATTTTCACCCTCCCGAGACAAAACCGCCCTCCCAATGCCGCCAAAGAGCCTCCATATTGACCACAATTCCCATTTCGGGAGGGCGCAACTGCACCGGGAGGGCGAAAACGTCACCCAAAACAGGCGGGGAGCCTAGGTTTTTCCTCCCGCCCAAGAAATTTGGAAAACGTAGCGACATTTTCCAAATTCTTATGCCCACCGCACCCACTCGGATAAAACCTAGGCTCCCCGCTCGCTAATACCAAACCCACCAAAGACGCTGAGACATAAGACTTCGCAAGGAACCCACTAAGCACCCCAAGACAGATTCACGCAAAAAGAAAAAATTTCAAATCACAAGGGTGCAACCGCTAAGAAGGTATGGGAGTAACGATTAGAAAGACCGGAGATAGTTTCGTCCAGACAGGTGCGAGGACGGGTATATGCCGAGGGATAAGCAAGGAAAGCAAGGGGCGCGGCCGGTAAAAGATACGAGAGGGGCTTGACCGGCGTAGCCGGTCACGGGGTCCCCGGAGTGCTTTTACCGAGCCAGCCCCGCACCGGGACACAACAGGTAGCAACCCACCGCACCCACTCGGATAAAACCAATCCCCCGCGCAGCCTATAGCCAGCGGCCGGGAAACTGCACCACACTGGCCTGCGGCTCCACCAATTTCACCAGGTCGCGATGTTCGATTCCAGCATCCAGGTAGGGGTCGCGGGCAGTAACTAGGTGGTAGCCGAGTTTTTGATAGAACCCGATTACTGGAGCCTGCGCCGCGACTTGCAACAACACCACTCCGCCGCCCTCGGAACTCCCCCAATTACTAAGCGCTAAACGTTCGGCACCGAGTACCAGTTCTTTACCGTTACCGCACCCGCGGGCGGCAGGCAGTACGACGAAACGTCCTAAATTTCCGGTTATAGTGTCCCGCGGTAACTGAGGAAACATTTCTGCGAGGTCGGCTGGAATCCCGATTTTCGGTGGGGTAATCCGGCCGGCCGCGATAGTGCCGGAGGCATCTTCACCTAAAAGGTGGATGGTTCCCTTAGCAAAGTCGATATCGTCTATTTCTAGGTCAAGGGAGATTCCTTGTTCCCGGTGGAAAACCGCGAGGCGGGTTGCAAAAATATCGAGAATATCGCGCGCGCTTTCAGCTCGGCGGACTTGCATAGCGGTGCTCATACTTTTAAGGATATTTATTTTTTGTTTCTAGGGGAGACTTCCGAGGGGAATTTCCAAATAAATAGCGCTTAGCCCTGGCGGTAACTAATGCCCATCATAGAGCGCGGGTAATGCCATTTGAGCACCCCAGGAGGAGCTACTGCCAGGCAGGTGCCACATTCTAGGCAGGCGGCGTATTCGATATCGACTGACCCGTCCTCGCGGGCGGTATAGACATGAGCAGGGCAAACGCGCTCTAATAGTTTGCCGGCGCCCGTGGATTTCGCTAGTTCTTGGTCGATAACGATATGAGATTCTTCTTCGTCAACCTCATAAATATTGGCGCTAAGTCTCTCAGATACGGATTCGGGAAGGTAATCAGTCATTTTAAATCGACCTCACTGCTTGTAAACCGAGCTTCACCAGGCGGCGCATACTCAGTGGCGATTTCTTCAACGCTGCCCGCGTCACTGGTAATAGCCGCTGTCGCGGGGTGGTATCCAGGTTATAGACCCCGTGGAACACGTCCGCCGCGAGCTGGCCTACCTGACCGTATAGTTCCTGGTTGTGTAGGAACTGTGGCGCGCGCGCGAAAGTTTCCATATCTTTGCCCACGAAAGTCGCCTGGTAGTTTTCTAGATATTTATTTAACGAGGACGTGCTATAGTTTTCTGCTTTGAGCGCTATGTCAATGGCGCTGGCGGCGGCTTGGGCAGATCCGGCTGCCAAGTCCATTCCGCGAATCGTGAACCCGGTGTTGAGGGTGAAACCGGCGGCGTCGCCTATCAGAATCAGCCCGTCATGTACCAGTCCTTGTTGCATGGATTTACCACCCTCGGCTACCAGATGGCAGCCATATTCGAGCAGTTTCCCTCCGCGCAGGAACGGTTCGATATAGGGGTGCTGTAAGAAATGATCATGCAGTTCAGAGGAGGATAACTGTTTTTTCTTCAGGTCATCTAGCATTGCCACGATTCCGATAGATACCGAGTCGCGGTTGGTATACAGGAAACCGCCGCCAGCTACCCCCTGGGTGCAGTCCCCTACCATTTGATAGGCCGCGCCCTCGCCCTCTTGCAGGTTGAAGCGTTCTTTCAGGGTTTCTTCCCCTAGCTGGATAACTGATTTCACCCCCACTCCCAGGTGATTCAGCGGCTCTTTAGGCCGAATCCCGGCATATTGCGCGAGGAACGAGTTTACCCCGTCAGCTGCCACGATTATTTTGCCGTAAACCGTGTCTTCCCCTGCGCGCACCCCACAGAATTTGCCGTCCTCGCGCACCAGTTCATCAACTTTCATACCCGGCATAATGGTGGCACCGGCTGCTTCTGCCTGCTCCGCGAGCCAAGGGTCAAGTTTGGCGCGCAGAACACTGACCGCGTTTACCGGCTCTGCGAGACGCTGATCCCAATAATCCAGATTGACCGCGGAGATGGGGTTCAGGAAGGACAAAGTGTTCTTGGTGATTTTCCGTTCAACTGGGGCTTTTTCAATAAAGTCGGGGAAAATCTGGTTCATTACCTGGCAGTAAAACACCCCGCCCGAAAGGTTCTTAGCCCCCACTTCCGAGCCGCGCTCAATCAATAAGACCTGGTGACCATCTTTTGCTAAAAGGTAGGCACATACCGTTCCGGCGACGCCGCCACCTACGATGATGACATCGAAATCGTATTCCACACTCATGTTTTATCTCGCTGCCTCCACTGAGTGGATATTACCTATTCAAGGTCTCCACTTTATCGCAGTTAGCAGCTTGTAATAATGACAGCGGCTCGATAACCGCTAGACTTTGCTCAGAGGTAAAGGAGGGCGATGAGCGAGCAGCACGCAGCTAGCAAACAGGATAAGCGCCCTGCGCGAGCCGAAAAAATCGATAAGGAAGCGAAGCAGCCTGCCCGCCGCCACGCGAAAACCTTAAATAATGCGCCTGCTCAAATAAGTTTTCCCACCGAACTTCCAGTAAGTGCCCGGCGGCAAGAAATCGCCGCAGCTATCAGGAATAACCAGGTGGTAGTGGTTTCCGGGGAAACTGGTTCCGGGAAAACTACCCAGATACCAAAAATCTGCCTAGAGCTGGGCAGAGGACGCGGCGCCCTCATCGGACACACGCAGCCGCGCCGGATTGCTGCTCGCTCGGTGGCTACCCGGATTGCCAGTGAGCTGGGGGAAGAGCTGGGTAAAACCATCGGCTTCCAGGTGCGTTTTACCGATGTGGTCTCTAGCAAAACCATGGTGAAGTTAATGACGGACGGGATTTTGCTCGCGGAAATCCGCACCGATCCCCTGCTGAAACGCTATGACACTATCATTGTGGATGAAGCCCACGAGCGCTCCCTGAACATTGATTTTATTTTGGGGTATTTGGCGCGCCTGTTGCCACGCCGCCCGGATTTGAAAGTCATTATCACCTCGGCAACTATTGATTCCCGGCGTTTTGCTGAGCATTTTTCTCGCCCCTCTTCCCCGGTGCCGATTATTGAGGTATCTGGTCGCACCTACCCGGTTGAGATACGTTACCGCCCTCTGGATGGCTCGGATAGCGGGGATGAGGACGAAGTAGGAGAAGAGGAAACCCCCGGGGAGAACCGCAAGAACCTTTTTAACCAGCAGAAATCGGGAAGCGCCCGCGGTGAAGCGAAAGACCAAACCGAGGGAATCTGCCAGGCGGTTGATGAACTTTTTGCTGGCGAGTCCGGGGATATTTTGGTGTTTTTGGCGGGCGAACGCGATATTCGAGACACCGAGGTCGCCCTCGCCGCGCATCTAGGTTCGCGATATGTGCGCGCCGGCGAGCGTACAAACACTCCGGGAGCAGTAGAAATCCTGCCGCTATTTGCGCGATTATCCCCGGCAGAACAGCAACGAGTTTTTGCCCCGCACCCTTATCCGCGGATTGTACTGGCCACCAATGTGGCGGAAACTTCGCTAACCGTACCGGGTATTAAATATGTGATTGACCCTGGTCTGGCGCGGATTTCTCGCTATTCGCAGCGCACCAAAGTGCAGCGCCTACCGATTGAAGAAGTATCCCAAGCCAGTGCCCGCCAAAGGGCGGGGCGTTGCGGGCGGATTAGCGAGGGGATTTGCATCCGCCTGTATTCGGAAGAAAATTTCCTGGCACGCCCGCGTTTTACTGAACCCGAGATATTGCGTACTTCCCTAGCTTCGGTGATTTTGGCGATGGCCTCGCTAAACCTGGGGAAAGTGGCCGATTTCCCCTTTATTGATGCCCCGGATCCGCGGCAAGTCCGTGACGGGGAGCAGTTGCTTTACGAATTGGGGGCTCTTTCGGAGCGGAGCGAAAACGCCGAGGGATATCGCCTTACCAAGTTGGGCAAACGCCTCGCCAAGTTACCGATTGACCCCCGACTGGGGAGAATGCTGCTAGAGGCGGAGCGGCGCGGATGCGTATCGGAGGCATTAGTTATTGTTTCGGCGCTGTCGATGCAAGATGTACGCCTGCGACCTATAGAGCATCAAGAGGCCGCAGATCTAGCCCATTCGCGTTTCTTAGATTCCAGTTCTGATTTCCTGACTTACCTGAATCTTTGGCGCTACCTGCGCACCCAATCCCGTGACCTGTCCGGGAGCGCTTTTCGAAAAATGTGCCAACGCGAATTTTTACATTACTTACGTACTCGAGAATGGCAAGACCTAACCCACCAACTGCGGCAGCTTTTAAAAGAATTGGGAATCAGTGCCCGCCCCTTGGCGAAACCCTCCCGCTCAAGCTACCCGGTAGACCCGGAATCCCGAGACCTGATTGCGGCTTGTCAAAGCCTTACTTCCAAGCATTCTGACACGGACGCAATTCACCGTTCTCTGCTGGTCGGAATGCTATCTGGGATTGGCAATTGGGATCAGCGCGCCAAACAATACCTGGCGCCGCGTGGCGCTCGCTTCATGATTTGGCCCGGTTCGGGGCTCTCAAACCACACTTTCGATTGGGTAATGGCTGCCGAACTGGTGGAAACCTCCCGGCTTTTTGCCCGCAACGTTGCCCGGGTTAATCCTGATTGGATTATTCACGCCGGAAAGCACCTGGTGAAACGTTCTTATGGGGAGCCGTATTGGTCGAGCAGGAAAGGCAGCGCAATGGTGCCGGAGCGCATTACCCTGTATGGCCTCACGATTGCCGCTGATGTGCCGGTTCCCCTGTCCCGCCTGGGCAATCGAGAGATGCCTGCGCTATCGCCGGTAGCAGCTAATCTTGACCTGCCCGGCGAGCAAAGTCCGCAAACCGCCCGGGAGTGGGCGCGCGCCCTCTTTATCACTAATGCGCTGGTCAGAGGGGAGGCCCCTTTGAACTATCCCTTCTTAAAACGCAATGAAAAGCTGCTGCAACGCGCCCTAGAAGTTGAGCAGCGTACCCGCCAAGCCGGAATGGTTGCCGGCGAGGACGCTTTGTCGGCATTTTTCGCTGCCCGCTTGGGCAAAGAGGTAACCAATCCGGGAACTTTTGCGGCCTGGTTCAAACGTCAAGATGACCCCCATATTTTGGATTATTCCGAGGACGTGTTGTTGCCGTCTGCTGCTACCGCTTGCGCTCCCCGCAACTATTCCAGCGGTGAAGCCGCAGATAAATCGATTGGAAGCCAAACCAATCTGGCGGGCAAACTCACCCAGCTTTCCACTTCGGGTTTCCCTGACCACTGGGTGGGGGCAGAGTTTAGTTTGCCCCTACAATATCAGTTTGCTCCCGGCAAGGAAGAAGATGGCATTACCTGCCAGGTTAGCTTGGAACAGCTGCCCTACCTTAATCCGCAAGAGTTTCAATGGACAGTGCCGGGGCTGTGGCCAGAGCTGTTCACCGCGCTGATTCGGGCGTTACCGAAGGCGGTGCGCCGCCAGTTAGTTCCTGCCCCGCAGGTGGGGGCGGAAGTAAGCGCGTGGATTGAGCGGGAACTGGCCAATCCCCCGGCTGCTACCGGTACAGAGGGAAACCACGAACCTACCCCGGTGCAGATTAAACAAGAGGAAGCGCTGCAAGCTTCCCTGGGACGCCTAGCTGCTTGGGCGGGGATTGACACTGACATTAAAAACACTGGTAGCAGCAACAACCAGTCTCAGAGTCAAGGAAACGCCGGCAACGCGACAGCTACAGCCCCGCCAGTGTCTGCCAATAGCGCAGGGCGCGAAAAAAACACCGACGCCTCAAAAGACCGCACCCCCGCCGCTGCCGCTAGCGCTGCAAGCACTGTTGAAAAGGATAGCCACCGCAATCAAGCAGAATCCGCAAACAATAACCATCAAACTGCCCCCTCCCGTCCGCTGGCTCAGCTTTTCATCGCGGCTCTTGACCAGCTACGCGCCGTGGAGGTAACCGAGCAAGACTTTTCCCAGGCGATCACCACCTTGCCCGCCCATTTGCGGATTCGCTTTGCGTTGCACGTAGGGAAAGAACAAATATATTCTCGCGATCTCGAAAAACTGCAGAAGCGCTACGGTAAAAAAGGGCGCGCCGCCCGCAAACAGGTAATCCGGGAAGCGCTCTCGCAGGTAAGCAAAGCCGAAAGCAGACAGAAAAACCCTGTCCATTCCCAAACGAGGCGTAGCAATCAGGAAGCTACTAAGGCTTCCAAGCAGCGTTTCCCGGAAACAGATTATGCTCACACTTGGCCACAAATACGCGGGAAAGAAGCAGTATTACCTGCTGAGATAACCACTGCTGTTGGCGGGGTGCCTGGTAGAGCCTTCCCAGGCTTACTGCCACAGCGTCTTCCTCGCCCCTTTGGGCTATCCCTCCTTTCTGGTTCATTAACCAACCGCTATGAGCCACAAAATGCCGGTCAGTCAGCGACCAATCACAAATCTATTCCCGGACGAAAAGACTCAACTACCGATAATCGCAAGGCAAGTTTTCCGGTGCGGGTAGCGCTATTTGATACGCCCGAACCGGCCAAAATCGCCCACCACTTTGGGGTTGCCTGTTTGCTTTGTTCCCAGCTGCACCTACCTCCGGCAAGAATCTCAACTCGCTGGTCAGCACATCTAGCGCTTAACATTGCCGCGTTACCCTACGAGAAAGCGGTTTTACTGACAGATTTAGAGCTGTTAGCGACCCTTTCCTGCCTGAAGAAAGCAAAAGTTGATACCTGGCTGGTGCGTGACGCGAGTGCTCTAAGCCAGCTTGCCAGGGATTTTCGTGACCGGTTCGAGGACGAAGTTTACGCCCTCTCTAAAGAGTTGGCGAAGATTGGGGAAATATATCGTGAGCTAGGTTCTTCACTGTCTAAACATTTTCCGCTGAGTGCCATCGAGGATGTAACCCAGGTGCGCACCCAGCTGTCAAAGTTGATTTATCCCGGTTTCATTTGGGACTTGAACCAGTATTTCGATGATTTAGGGCGCTATCTGCAAGCGGTTCTTAACCGTTTACAAAAAACCCACCAAGGTCAAAACACTGGCAATCTCCAAGAACAGCAGGCTCTGGCTATTTGGGAGGACGCGCGCGACAAACTTGAAAAAAGCGCCGATACCGGGGTGAATTTCTCCCAGGTAGAAGAATTATTGCGCGCACGAGGACTGCTGGAAGAGCTGCGGGTTTCTATATTTGCACAGTCCCTGGGAACTCGAGAAAAAGTATCTTTGAAGCGTCTTACGAAACTATTAAAAGACAGTCGGCACTAGGGTCTACTTTGTCTGTCCACTATCGAAACGTTCTAGGACAATCCCTCCAACTAGCAAGATAACCCCGGTTTCCACCCGGAAAAGTATTTGGATTAAAGTTCCCAAACCGGGTAGCACTGTATGTAGCACCGGATTGTAGTTATAAGCATTGGGAATACTGGCAACCCACGGTCCGATAAGCGGGGCAAAAATCCCGGCAATAAACACCACAATCCCCAACACAATCAAGGTTCGTCCTTTACATAACCGCAGCTTCTCAACCATGATTTATCCCCTTTCAAGCAATCAGTAGCGGTTTTACCTGCACAGCAAAGGTAACATTGTCCCCCCCTATAGCAATAGTAAAGTTGCCGCGACTATCAGGGTGATTAGAGTGCCAACCCCTAAACCAATCGCTACCCCAGCGAAAATTTCGGTTTTCGCACCCGACCTTTTCCCAGTGGAGAGATTCGACGGAGAACCGGTTGGCGTGGGAACTGGTGGAAAATGAACTCGCGAAGAAGAAACCGCAGGAGTGGGCGGGATTTGCGGGATTTCACGCGGATTACTAACCGCTACCGGCACGCCCTCAGGCTTAAAAACAGATTCCCCTGCCCTGGTCGCGACCGGCTGTGTTTCCTCCGGGGCTCCCCCGTCCGTCTGGATTGCTGTTTCCAGCACCCCTACGCCCTCATCAGCATTAACCATAATCGCGGGAGGTAAACCTACAGCTTGCCCAGCGGCTACAACTGGCGTTACCGGATAATCAGCTAGGTGACCGAGCGCCGTCTGCCCCGACTGCGTTTCTGCCTCATTATGAGCGGGAATAATCGGTTTTACGGAAGCAAGTGAAGTTTTCGCATCTGGCGGAGAAACGCGCACTACCTCGGCTAATGGCTGCACAGGTGGAGGTTCGGTAAAAACGTCCAGAGCCCCTAGGGAGCGCACCTTTTCAATTACCGATTTCAAGAGGACGTAGGTCTGGGCAGCACTAGGGCGCACCGAAGTTTCTTTTGCGAGCATTTGGGTAATCACATTCCACAAGGCGCTGGGAATTCCCGGAAGCATTCCCGGCATATCGTAGAACTGATGGTTTAATACCTCCCCCACAGAGCCTCTAAAGGGGGTAATTCCACAAAGCAACTCGTAAAGGATTACCCCCAGGGAATAAACATCAGTTTTAGAACTAACCCCTTTGCCCTCAATCATTTCGGGAGCCATGTAATAGGGCGTGCCGGAACGTTTCGTGGTTTGGATTTCATAGCGAGGATCAATCCACCTGGCTAAACCGAAATCTGCGATTTTTGGGATTAGATAACCACCCTGCTGCTTTAACAAAATATTGGAGGGTTTCAGATCACGATGCACAATCCCTGCTTGATGAATCAGGGAAAGACCCGCGGCAATCCCCATACAATAGTAGACGGCATCAAGAGGGGTTAGCGTTCCCTTGTGTTTAAGCAGCTCCCCCAAATCTCCACCATCGGTATATTCCATGATGATTGCCATATATTCCGGGGTTTGAATCAGGTCATACACTTCCACGATATTTTGATGCCGCACCCCGGTTACCAGGTCTTTCTCCATTCGGAAACGTTGCACAATCCCCGGTTTAATCGCCAGTTTGGAGCGCAGAATCTTCGCGGCATAAAGATTTCCCTGCCGGTCAGCCACCTGCCAAACTTCACCCATCGTGCCTGACCCTAGGGCTTTCAACAGGCGATAGCCAGCGATAGTACCTGCCACTTGTAAAGGATATGCAGATGCCGAGACAGAAGGCACTGTAGGAGACATGGCCTGATTCTGGACAGAAGACGGCGCCGCCCCAAGATTAGCCGTTATCTTCTGCTGACCGCTCATACTTCCTCTTTAAACCAGCCCTGTCACTTTCATCATTCAGTTTAAGGGTTAAACAGAGTGAAGTGGGTATTGTGCGCTATCTTGTTTTGAACCTATCGTTTTCCAACTATCTTTCGCAGTTCTCGCAGGTAAGCAGGATGATGTCTAGGTTTTTCACCCCGGCACGTCCAAGTGAAAATGTTCTCTGCTTTAAAGTCACGAGAACATTTCGAACAGGCTAAAACCCGAGTGGGAGTGCGGAAACGCTCCACGCGATGACCGGCTTTACACACCCCTATCCAGGGCGCAGGTAGGGAGGGCGCATCCGCAGGTAGCGTACGTTCAGCTCGTCCTCCGAGATTTTTAACTGCCTGCTGCCAGCGCCGACCATGCCCCGCCCGCGGTCCAACCAGGGCGTGAGCAACCTCATGTAACACGACTTCCCGCGCAGTAGCACAGTCATAAAGCGGTATCAGGTAGCGGGAAAAACTGATTCGTTTATCAGCAAAATGACACGCCCCTGCACGACGACGGGCGTGATCCACCCCGACCTCCCAATCCTGCAATCCGCAGGCATCAAGAGCGCGCCGTGCCAGTTGTAAAACCTCGTCCAAACTACCTACTTTCAGAAAAGCCAGATAAACCATAAACTAGGGCTGTTCCCCTGAATCTTAACGGAGGCAAACTCCAATATGACAACATCACCAGGCAGACCACAGGCAGTGTCGGTCAGACGGACATTAACACGCGAAAAACTATTCGCTGCGGCACGTGAACTATTTGCCAACGAAGGACTAGGGAAAACCGGGGTGAAACCCCTATGTGAAGCCGCCGGTTTTTCACGCGGAGCTTTCTATTCTAATTTTTCAGCCTTTTCCGATTTTTTGCGTCAATACATTCACGGCGAATTTGCCCAGGTTTCTCGCCAGCTTTCCCAGGTACAAGCCCTCATCAAGGCATCTTTACCCCCGGAGGATAACCCCTCTACAGGTTTTTTCTTAACCTCCCATTGGTCACGGGTAGCGGCAGCCATTTCTGAAACCATGCTTTTTGAACGCGAATTCGTGCTGGTACTGACCGAACTACGGGTGTACGCAGCGCGAAATAGAGAATTTTTTCCGATTCTACGCCAAGAAATAACAGCCATTGAAGAACAACTAGCGCAAATAATTACCGGATACCTGCAAACTTTGGGTTTACGTCTACGCGTCGCCCCTCTAGATTGCGCATTCACCGTAATCGCTCTGTGGCAAGCAGACCTGATAAATCGATCCGGACAGGCAACTTCAGGACAAATAGTGCGCCCCTCTAGTCATTTCTTAGAAACTGCTCTCCCCTGCTGCCTGGCGGGAATGGTAGCGACAGAATAATCTGAGGGCTATACGCTAGGGAAAAGCAAAACCTGAAGCTCGTCCTCGTAAAAGGGAAACCCTGGCAGCAAGAATCCTTGCTCTAATGCCCTAGGCTCGCGCCACTTACCGGAGGGAGCGTAGACCAGGGGAAATTAATCCACTTATCGGTATGTTTCAGCACATAATCAGGCTTAATAATCGACCGAGATTTTACGTAGATACAGGCGGAGCGTGCCTCAGAAACCGCGACCCGTTCGCCCTCAGATCCCGAGGGAAGCCCACGTTCACGAATCAGGCGCATCACCAAATCGAGGGTTTTACCAGAATCCGCCACGTCATCAACAACCAATATTTTTTTACCAGACAGTGCGGAAACATCCATTAACGGAGGAATCAACACCGGTTCGGGCAAGGTTTCCTCTATATCGGTATAAAACTCTACATTCATAGTGCCGATAGCTTTTAGCCCTAACGCATATGACAGCGCCCCGGCAGGAAGTAAACCGCCACGCGCAACTGCCACCACCAGCTCAGGCATCCATCCGGAATCAACTATATTTTGCGCGATTTGGCGGGTAGCGTCCCCGAATCCTTGCCAGGTAAGAACTTCTCTATTGGTGTTATCTTCCATGGAACTAGCCTAGTCATCTTTAGGCAAGATTTTGAAACTGTGGCTAATATTTTTCTGCCACTTCATCGCTGTTCTGCTATCAACAGGCTAAATACTATTTACGAAAAAAGAGCTCCAATGTTGGGCATTACTCTCCGATTTTACCTGCCCATAAATATAAAGATATAAAGATATGAAAATAGCGGAGCGGATATCCCCTTACATACGCACTCGTTACGCCAGGATTCAGGGAATCAGGGCTACCAAACTCACCGGCGAAAGGATTTAAGATGACTAAAATACTATTCGTTTGTACTGGAAACATCTGTCGGTCAGTAATGGCACAAGCCGTAGCAACCCAAAAGAGCGAAGAAGAAATGCTTGATAACCTGTTCTTTGATTCGGCGGGGGTATCCGATGAGGAGCATGGTAACCTGCCAGATTATCGCGCGATTCAAATCTTAGAAGAGCATGGTTGGCTAGTTCCTACCCATTATGCCCGCCAGATACAACCTAGTGATTTTGAAGATTTTGACCTACTCTTAGCTATGACCAGCGGGCATCAGCGCGCCCTAACTCGTATGGCGCAACGCTGGGGAGCTGATGAAAGCAAAGTCCGTCTATACCGCGAGTTTGACCCCGAAGGCGCTCCGGGTGATATGGAAGTTCCAGATCCTTGGTATGGTGGGGCGCGAGAGTTCGCCGATACTTTGGAAGTAATTGAGCGAGTAACTCCGGTAATGCTGCAGGCCCTCTCCAGTCTCTCCTAGATATTCCCTCTAAAGGCGTAACCCATACCAAAGTTCGCGTGACGTTATCACCCTCCCAAGACAAAACCACCCTCCCGCATCTACAACTTCTAGGCATATAACCAGGCAACCACGCTCACCTGAGCAACTTTTCCGCCCTCCTGATTTCAGGAATGTGCGCCGTTTTCACCCTCCCGAGACAAAAGCACCCTCCCGATACCGGCAAAACGCCTCAATATCGACCACATTTCCCCTCTCGGGAGGGCGCAACCGCACCGGGAGGGTCAAAACGTCACCCAAAAAGGGCGCGGCGGGTAAATACGCGAAAGTAATGACAGAAGGGCGGGGGAAAGTTTGATCCGAGTAGGTGCGGTGGGCATAAGAATTTGGAAAACGCCGCCACGTTTTCCAAATTCTTGGGCAGGAGGACAAACTTTCCCCCGCACCCACAACTTCCAAACACGCAAAGGCGCGGCCGGTAAAAGATATGGGTTTAAGTACAGGAAAAGCAGGAGGAAAGTTTCTTCCAAGCAGACGCAGGTAGCAGTTTTATGCCGAAGGGTAGACACCCAAGCCACCAAGATTCCCTAGAATCGGATACCTGGTAATAAATCTAAAAATCTGTAAACCTTAGGGCGTTAAATCCGTGAAAATGCAAAGCACTTTTCACGGATTTCGGGGCGCGAGGCAAAAACCGCCCCCGCCGCGCGCGACAACCCTACAAAGTCGGTCCCAGAGACCCCGGAGTGCTTTTAGCAGCCAGATGGCAGCAAAGCTAAACCATTAACGCTGCTGCTTGGCGAGGGAAAGTTCCCGGCGACGACGGGCGGCAAATTCGGCTTGAATTTTGGCGTTACGGGGGATGCGCCGCATTAGGAACGACACTGCAGTAATCACTACAATCCAGACGACACTCGCTAGCATGGCATACAGGGTAGATTTATCTAGGGCGAGGACGAACACCATGCCCAGGATAAAAGCGCTGATTACGACTACCGAGAACAATCCGCCAGGCAGGGCAAAAATCGATTTACGATGCAGATGGGGCAAGCGACGGCGATACTCCACATAGGATGCAACAATCATTACCCATACGAACATAAACAACACGGAAGCTACCGATGTAACCAGGGTGAAAGCTTCCATGACGGTTCCCCCTACCGCCATTAAGGCGATGGATGTAAGCAGGAACAAACAGGTTACTATCAGGGCGTTTAGGGGCACTGAACGCCGGGAAAGGTTACGGAAAACCCGGGGGGCGTCGCTACGTAAAGCCATGGCGTACATCATGCGGGAAGTCGAGTAAACCCCGGAATTGCACGATGAAGCTGCGGAGGTCATTACTACTAGATTCACCAAAGAGGCAGCGAAAACTAGCCCTACTAGCGAAAACAATCCAACAAAGGGTGAAGTTTCAGGGTTAAGAGAGTCCCAGGGAGTTACCGACATTATCGCTGCTAACGCGAACACATAGAACAGTAGTACCCGAATCGGAATGGAGTTGATAGCTTTCGGTAATGATTTTTCGGGATCTTTAGTTTCGGCAGCGGTAGTGCCTACCAGCTCGATTCCTACGAAACTAAAAATAGCTAGTTGGAATCCGCCTAAGAATCCGGTGAAGCCGTTGGGAAAGATGGCGCTGCCACTAACGCCTGGATGTGACCACAGGTTAGTCAAGGTAGCGCGTTGCCCATCTGGGGAGGTAAATCCCACAATAACCATTACCGCTCCACAACAAATTAACGCAATTATGGCCACTATTTTTATCATCGAAAACCAAAATTCGGTTTCTCCGAATGCTTTTACAGTCATGGCATTTAGGGAAAACAGGAGCACTACCGTCAAAATTGCTGGTATCCATTGTGGTAGATGTGGCCACCAGAAACTAAAATAACCGGCGATAGCTATCACTTCCGCTGTTCCGGTCACAATCCAACATAGCCAGTATGTCCACCCCACTACGAATCCTGCGGTCGGACCTAGCAGGTCGGTGACGAAATCAGCGAAAGTTCCGTATTTGTGGTTGGAAAGCAACAGTTCACCCATACACCGCATTACCAGGTAGAGTACCGCACCAATAATGGTGTAGACCAAGAGAACTGACGGACCGGCGAGGTGGATAGTGCGCCCGGATCCCATAAATAATCCGGTTCCGATTGCCCCACCAATCGCGATTAACTGGATGTGCCGATTAGACAGGTTACGTTGTAATCCACCCGAATGACTTTGTATGATTTCATCAATATCTGCTGGTTTATTCGTCATTACTTTCCCTTACGCTAACCTGTTTTGTCTGCCTTGATTTTATGCGCATTTTCCCTCATGCAGTTAAGCGCGCTCACCTACCTCTCTTCCATTAGTTTCCCCAGAGGGCGATTAGACGGTACTAGACGCAGAGGAAACTTTCCCCCGCACCGAGGCGCAACAGGCAGCAACCAACGACAAGGGCGAGGACGATTTGTGTCTCGCGCCCCGAAATCCGAAAAGCTTTGGCATTTTCACCCTCCCAATACCGGCAAACCGCCCCAATACCGACCAAAATTCCCATCTCGGGAGGGCGCAACTGCACCGGGAGGGTCAAAACGTCACCAAAAAGGGCGCGGACAGTAAAAGATGTGGGAGTAACGCCAGGAACTACGGGGCAAAGTTTCGTCCGAGTGGGTGCGGTGGGCATAAGAATTCGGAAAACGCCGCCACGTTTTCCGAATTTCTTGGGCAGGATGACAAACTTTCCCCCGCACCGAGGCGCAACAGGCAGCAACCAACGACAAGGGCGAGGACGATTTGTGTCTCGCGCCCCGAAATCCGAAAAGCTTTGGCATTTTCACCCTCCCAATACCGGCAAACCGCCCCAATACCGACCACAATTCCCATCTCGGGAGGGCGCAACCGCACCGGGAGGGCGAAAATGTAGCGCGACTTAGGCGGAGTGGGCTTTTAGGTGGCGATAGCGGCAAAGCGTCGCGAAAATATCTTGGAGGCGGGGTGCAGCCAGGAACGCCGGGTAGCGTCCAGCGGCGAATGCCTGCCAACTGGAGGAGTCAAATTCGGCTGCGAAGCGGTGACAAGCGTCTGCGATGGTTTCTTTGCCGTTAGCACTGGTGACTAAAGCCCGGACCGCATAGGCAATAGCTTCTGCTTGTCCGGGATCAACTACTTGGGCGAGGACGGAAATATCGATTTCTTCCCGGTTAAGACGCAAAGTGGCGGTGCCTTCCGCGCGAGTTTTTTCGCGCCGCCCCGCAGGTGGAGGCGGGCAGGATAGCAGGAGACGTTTGCGCACTGCCACCTGCGGCCACTCGGGGGCTGCACTATCCGTACTGCTTGCCGCGTCTTCTGCCCCGTTCACTTCCCGCGCCCTGGCTGTGGCATCGTAGGGCAGATAATTCTCAAGCAATAACACCTGGTCGGCTAAATCCAGGAAATCTCCCGAGCCACCCATCACCATAATCGTGGAGACTTCCAGTTCATCCCGAATACCTCCCACCCGATCAACAAGCGGAATAATTGGCTCTGTGCGCACTAGCTTCCGCATTCGACTATCACGTAATAGCAGGTTGGTGGCCGAGGTATCTTCGTCAATCAACAGCGCCCGCACTCCACACTCTATTGCTTCGGTAATCGCCGCTGCCTGGGAGGTTGATCCCGAGGCATTTTCCGTAACAAACTGCCGCGTATCACTTCCCCCCGGAAGAGATCCGATAAATAAAGAAATATCGGTGCCAGTTATCGCCCGCCCGTCCTCGGCACGTACCTTAACCGCATCGGGCAAAGTGGCTACCAGTTCGCGCCCATCCCCAGGAATATGGGGATACACCGAACGCTCCAAGGCTTCTAGCAAGGTAGATTTACCGTGATAGCCACCCCCTACAATCACCGTGATTCCTTTGGGTATTGCCATTCCGGATATTTTCCCGCTATAGGGCAGCTCTACAGTTTGCACCAGAGACGAGGGCGCGTCCTCACCTAGCACCGCAGGAAGGCAGAAAGGAACCGCATTCTTCATGGGTAAATCGCTAATGCCGGAAGCCCGAGCCAGTAGCGCCCCATCAGCAACGAAAGCCACCCAGCCACGCTCATGAAGAATATTTTGCAACGCCACATGGTCTTTGAGGGTGTGAATATGGCGGGTGAGGTCGGCTATATCGGGGCCGTCGTCCTCCCCAAAACATACGACCTTGTAAATCAGTTCACAAAGGTCATAGTCGAGGAAACGCGCAAAGTTGTGACCGAGAATCCGCCGCCCCGCTGCCGGGAAAGGAACCTGTAGGCGCAGCTCTATCCCTTGCGCATTTATGGTAACCGAGGAGCGCTGCAAGATTTCCTGCCCGACTGGCGCAATCCTCAGCTCTGAGCCTGTTTTTCCGTGTGCGCGCGCTGTACCAAAGATTTTGCGGGCGCGACGCGCCAAAAAGTCGGCGGTTGCTGTTCGACCTAGCTTGTCCTCAACCATTTCTGGGGGAATTTCGGCGGTTTCTAGCGGAACCAGCACCCGACAGGCTGAGGGCGGGGCAAAGGGGTCAGACTGCACCCGGTCAATACAGAAAGTGAAATCCCCGAAACTCCATTGCCCAATCAGCTGTTTATAGCCCCCATAGGAGCGCCCATCTAGCGATTTTGTTTTCTTGATAAGTTCATCTGCCTCGCGCATAGTTACCTATTCTAGCCGGGCAAAGATTTGCCTTGTAGACTAGCTAGTATCCTCAGCTGTTTTCCGATTTTTGGAAGCGGCTGCGCGGTTATTTCAGAGGATGAAAGGATTTTTTCGTGACTGACAAGCTGAAACTGGCTGACACTATTCAGGCTATCAACTGGAACGATATTGAGGACGATAAAGATCTGGAAGTATGGGATCGGCTCACGGGGAACTTTTGGCTGCCCGAAAAAATTCCGTTGTCGAATGATTTGCCGTCCTGGAAGACTCTGAAACCGGAAGAACAGCTGATGACGAATCGGGTCTTTACCGGTCTGACCTTGCTAGATACTTTGCAGGGCACGGTGGGCGCGGTTTCGCTGATTCCGGATGCCCGCACCCCGCACGAGGAAGCGGTTTACACCAATATCGCTTTTATGGAGAGCGTGCACGCGAAGTCGTATTCTTCGATTTTCTCGACTTTGCTGTCTACCACCGAGATTAACGAGTCTTTCCGCTGGAGTGAAGAAAACGAGAATCTACAGCGTAAAGCGCATATCGTAGAAAAGTATTACCGGGGTGATGACTCTGAGAAACGTAAAGTGGCTTCTACCTTGTTAGAGTCTTTCCTGTTCTATTCCGGCTTTTACGCCCCTATGTATTGGTCGGCTCATGCCAAGCTGACTAACACTGCAGATTTGATTCGTTTGATTATCAGGGACGAAGCGGTGCATGGGTATTACATTGGCTATAAATACCAGCTCGCTGTTAATGAGTCCTCTCCGCAGCGGCAAGAAGAGCTCAAGGATTACACCTTTGACTTACTGACCGAGCTTTATGATAACGAAGAGTCCTATACCGAAGATTTGTATGACCCCCTGGGACTGACCGAGGACGTAAAGAAATTCTTGCGCTACAACGCCAATAAAGCCCTGATGAACCTGGGTTACGAGGCGCTGTTCCCGGCAGATTCTACCGATGTAAACCCCGCTATCCTAGCGGCGCTTTCACCGTCGGCGGATGAAAATCATGATTTCTTCTCCGGGTCGGGTTCGTCCTACGTTATCGGGGAAATTGTTGATACCGAGGACGACGATTGGGACTTCTAATTCTTTAGGGCGCAGCTGCGATTACCCAATAGTTAATAGTTGCGGGTGGGGAAGATTTAATTTTTCTTCCCCACCCGCAACTATCTGTTCGTTTATTAATTATCTTTCTGTTCTACCGATTGCTTGTGTTTTGGGCTAATGCCCATTCGGGCATTAGCCCTGTGTTTTGAATCAGTAGGGAAAAATGCTCTGCTGGGGTCGGTTTTAGGAGGGCGGAACTGTCTTAGGAGGGTGGAATGGTCGGGGGATTGATTAAAACTGCTGGTAAGGTTTCGTAGAATCACCCTCCAGCGACGTTATCACCCTCCAGCGAGCGAACGACCCTCCAGGTGCATTACCGCCCTTATGGTGCTTTACTGAAGCCCTAGAGCATACAGGATACGCAGCCCTCGACCTCAGTTCCCTGCAGGGCGTGTTGGCGCAAACGCATATAGTAAAGAGTTTTGATTCCCTTGCGCCAAGCGTAAATATAGTTCTTGTTTACCTCGCGGGTAGTGACCGTATCCGGGTAGAACAGGGTTAAGCTGAGCCCTTGGTCTACGTGCTGGGTTGCCACCGCATAGGTGTCGATAATCTTTTGGGGACCAATCTCGTAGGCGTCTTGGTAATACTCCAGGTTGTCGTTATCCATATAGGGTGCCGGATAGTAGACCCGCCCGATCTTGCCCTCTTTACGAATCTCAATCTTGGCCACAATGGGGTGGATCGAGGAGGTGGAGTTATTGATATAGGAAATCGATCCGGTTGGGGGTACCGCTTGCAGATTCTGGTGGTACATTCCGTATTCTCGAACGTTCTGCGCCAATTGCTCCCAATCTTCACTGGTAGGTACGTTGATGGAAGATTTTTCTAGCAGCTGATGGCATTTCTCGGTCTTAGGTGTCCAATCCCCGTTAATGTATTTTTCAAAATACTGCCCGGAATAATACTGCGAGTCCTCGAATCCTTCGAAGCGTTGCCCGCGTTCTTTCGCAATCTTGCACGAGGCTTTAATCGCCTCGAATGCCACGGTCATGAAATACATATTGGTGAAATCTAGGGCTTCTTCGCTGCCATAGAATACCTTTTCCCGCGCCAGGTAACCGTGCAGGTTCATTTGCCCCAAACCGATGGCGTGGCTCATCGCATTTCCGCGTTCAATCGAAGGCACTGCACGAATATTTGACAAGTCAGATACGCTGGTCAGACCGCGAATCGCGGTTTCAATGGTGGCGGAAAAGTCTGGAGAATCCATAGTTTTCGCAATGTTTAGCGAAGCTAGGTTACAGGAAATATCTTTACCCACCTGCTCATAGGTTAAATCTTCGTTGAACTCGCTCTTTTCCGAGACCTGCAAAATCTCAGAGCACAGGTTGGACATGGAGATCCGCCCCTTAATCGGGTTAGCGCGGTTCACGGTGTCCTCGTAAACGATATAGGGGTAACCGGACTCGAACTGGATTTCCGCCAGGGTCTGGAAGAAACGCCGCGCATCAATCTTCTTTTTGCGGATCCGTCCGTCCTCGACCATTTCCCGATAATGCTCGGTGATGGAAATATCGCTCATCGGTTTCCCATAGACCCGCTCTATATCGTAGGGGCTAAACAGGTACATGGGTTCTTTATTACGTGCCAGGTGGAAAGTAATATCTGGGATTACCACCCCCAAAGACAGGGATTTAATTCGGATTTTTTCGTCCGCATTTTCCCGTTTCGTGTCCAAGAATTCCATAATGTCGGGGTGGTGGGCATTTAGATAGACCGCTCCGGCACCTTGCCGCGCCCCCAACTGGTTGGCGTAAGAAAACGAATCCTCAAGCAGTTTCATTACCGGAACTACCCCGGAGGACTGATTCTCGATTTTCTTAATGGGAGCACCTGCTTCCCGCAGGTTAGTTAAGGAGAGGGCGACCCCTCCTCCTCGTTTTGAAAGCTGCAGGGCAGAATTAATACCCCGCGCAATCGATTCCATATTGTCCTCGATGCGCAGCAGGAAACAGGAAACCAGTTCCCCGCGGGCTTTCTTGCCCGCATTTAGGAAAGTGGGAGTAGCGGGCTGGAAACGCCCGGTCATGATTTCGTCTACTAGCTTTATTGCCAGTTCTTCATCCCCGCGTGCCAGGTAAAGCGCCACCATGCATACCCGATCCTCGAAACGTTCCAGGTAGCGTTTACCGTCGAAAGTTTTCAAGGTATAGGAAGTGTAATATTTGAACGCCCCCAAGAAGGTGGGGAAACGAAATTTGTAGGCATAGGCTCGCTTAAACAGGTCTTTAATGAACTGGAACTGGTATTGCTCCACGACTTCCTGTTCGTAATACCCCTGCTCTACCAGGTATTTCATTTTTTCTTCCAGGTCATGGAAGAACACCGTATTCTGGTTTACGTG
The DNA here is from genome assembly GCF_027694345.1 of Varibaculum timonense. NCBI lineage: Bacteria > Bacillati > Actinomycetota > Actinomycetes > Actinomycetales > Actinomycetaceae > Varibaculum > Varibaculum timonense. The sequence continues at coordinate 190,530 of NZ_JAQEVU010000005.1, read as the reverse complement.
CTGCAGGAAGTATTGGCGGGCAGCCGCCTTGTCTGCCTCGAACTGAATTTTCCCGTTTTTGTCATACAGGTTCAGTTCCGCATTTAACGCATGATAGTCCAGTTCCGGGGAGGGCGCGGTTTCTACTCCGGTGTCAGTTAGATTTTCTGCCAAAACTCACTCAGTCCTTTACGACATATCTCGACGTCCTGGGGGGTTCCCAGAAGCTCATACTTGTACATAAACGGGATATTTAATTTTTGGGCGAGAATATCGCCGGCAATGCAATACGCTTTCCCAAAGTTTGTGTTTCCGCTGGCAATAACTCCCACGCAGTGTTCGCGGTTGCTCTTTTCGTTTAAGAACTTGATTACCTGCTTGGGTACAGCCCCTTTGATGTTTCCTCCCCCATAGGTGGGTACCACAATCACGTAGGGCTCGTTTACATATAGGAATTCATCACGAGGACGCAGCGGAATCCTTTTATTGCGAAAGCCGAGTTTTTCTACGAAGCGTTTAGTGTTTCCGGTTGCGGAAGAAAAATAGACTAGCAGGGGTTCTGCATTACTCACCTTTGACCTGCCTTACTGTTTTCGCTTCCCGCTACATACCTATTGTTACCTAAACGCGCTACCGCTACTGCCGAAATACTCTGCCTCTTAGTGCCAAGTAATTCGGTCGGTATCTGTTACTGCTTTAGGACGGAACTTCCTTAGGCGGTAGCTGCTGCGCGAGCCGCGATTGCTATTCCTTTGATTTTGTCGGGACGGAATCCGCTCCAAGAATCGGTATCGGTTACCACTACCGGAGCCTGCACGAAACCTAAGGACTTTACGTGTTCGAGAGCGTCCAGATCTTGGCTCATATCAATTTCTGCGTAAGAAATACCCTGTTTCTTTAGGGCGCGTTTGGTCGCATCACACTGTACACAACGGGGCTTGGAGTAAACGGTGACGGACATGTTTCTGCGCTCCTTAATTTGGCTCTGTTCGTCTGCGCTATTCAAAGAATAACACCAGTGTAGTTTTTGCACCGACATTTTTCGGCGCTGAACTAAACACTACACCTAGTAGTTACCTAACGCTAATACCCCAAGATGGTGTGTTTGGGGATAACCGGTGGAAAGGAAGTGTTTTTCTGGGGATAGCTTGGGGATGGCTGCGCTTTACTGTCGAAGCGTCCCCTGTCTGCCTGGTATTTAAGCCCTTTTCTCCTTCATGATTCTTGGTGAGCGATTCCACCAAAAATTGTGGATAAAAGCCTCCTTCCGCGTGTCGCAAGTGTCCGCGCACAGGGGCGAATTCTACCCATAAATTGCCGCGCGAGGGAAAAGTTTGTCCTCCCGCCCAAGAATTCGGAAAACGTAGCGGCGTTTCCCGAATTCTTATGCCCACCGCGCCCACTCGGACTAAACTTTTCCCTCGCGCTAGTCCCAGATTTTGCTTCACGCCCCGAAATCCGTGAAAATGCTCTGGCATTTTCACGGATTTAACGCCTCAAGAATTACAGAATTTTAGATTTCTTACCTGGTATCCGACTTTGGAGGGATCTTAGTGGCTAGGAGTGTCTACCCTTCGGCATAAATCCGCCCCTGCACGCTCAGTACGTACCTTGCGGGAATCCCGCACCAGCTGTGCCCCTTGCGTGGGGGAGAAGTTTTATCCGAGCAGGCTAGGTGGGCGCAAAATTTGGAAAACGCCGCCACGTTTTCCAAATTTTTGGGCAGGAGGAAAAACTTCTCCCCCACGCCCACCCCAGACCCGCAGCGATGGCACGCTACTCCCACACGCGAACTAATCTCGATAAGGTGGTATCCAGAACTGCGATTAGCTAAGGAGAAAACTATGAGTGAACGCATGAACGTGGAATCTTTCAATCTTGACCACACGAAAGTGGCTGCCCCGTTTGTGCGGGTCGCAGACCGAAAGCAACTACCGGGCGGCGATGAGCTAGTCAAATATGATGTGCGATTTTGCCAACCAAACCAAGAACATTTAGAGATGAAAACTGTCCATTCAATTGAGCATCTGACCGCCGAACTGATGCGCAACCACACCGACAGGCTCATTGACTTTTCTCCTATGGGTTGCCAAACCGGGTTTTATGCCCTGATGTTGGGGGTAGAACCTGACGAGTTCGCCCAGCTACTGGCAAAGACTTTTGAAGATATCCAAAGCGCCCTTGCAGTACCGGCCGCAAATGAACGTCAATGTGGCTGGGGAGCACACCATAGTCTAGAGGGCGCAAAAGCGGCTACTTCCCGTTTTTTGGCGGCGCGAGACAGCTGGAATCAGATTTACCGTTAAAGATTGGGAATACTTATGACAACTTGTGACACCGTAGTTATTTGCGCGGAGCTCACCGAGCTGGCTCCTTTGGTAAACCGTTCTTGGCTGAGAGAGTGCCTATCTCAGCGCCACCAGGATTCTTACACTCCTGAGGATCCTAGGAAAGCGCTCCCTACCCCGGTAACAGAAGTTTCAGGTTTAGGTTTTTATCCCCTAGATTTTCCGGAAGTACCTTCCGGAATTCTCGCGGTTCAAAGCGGGGTGGGAACGGTTAATGCTGCCCGCGCTACCACTATCGCGATTGAGGTTCTTGGAGCTAAACAAGTGCTCTATTCGGGAACCGCTGGCGGTTTAGCTAAGGATAGCCAAGTGGGGGAAATTATTTTTGGTGACACCTATGTTTTCCACAGCGCTGATGCTACTGTTTTCGGGTATTTACCTGGGCAACTTCCGGGAATGCCGACCAGCTACTCTGGCGACCAGCGACTGCTGACTATCGCGGGTCACTTCCTAGAGGCTATGGGACAAAATAAGCGAGCGATAGCGGATTCTTTCATCACTCCACCAGGTGACGCCCCAGGATTTATATCTCCTAGTGAGGAAAACCAAAGTTCCCAGGCATTTGCAGCTCTGCAAGACGTGCCAGTTCGCTGTGGCACTATCGCGACCGGTGATTCATTTATCACCGATAAAAACGTTACTGAAATACGGGAAACATTCCCCACCGCCCTCGCCGCTGAAATGGAATCAGCAGCAGCCGCTCAGGTGTCATATTTATCAGACACCCCTTTCTTGGCAGTTCGCTGCATTTCTGACCTTTGCTCCCCGGATGGTCAAGATATTTATCATGGAAACTCTGCGGTTTGTGGAGCAATAGCAGCTGCCGCTACTATCTGCTTACTCCAATCCGCATAGCCTCTTACCCTGGGAAAATCCTGGATTGACCGCAATGGGCGGTTAAAGCGAAACTTTGAGCCCCATCAGATTAGCGCGTTAAGATTGGGGGACAACTTTAGGGAACGGTAGGAGAAAACATGGCCTTATCACGTAAGCGTCACCTTCAACTGATTATCGCAATACTGCTGGGGACGGCGCTATTGTGCACAGCGATAGCAATCGGCTTCGCCATGACTAGAAACACTAGCAGCAGTCAGCAGAAAGCAACTGCTTCTGCGTCCTCTTCGACGTCAAAAACTCAGCCCAGTCAGACCGTATCTCCTAGTTCCGACCCCACTACCACTTCAACTACTCCTACCCCTAGCCCCACCCCTACTCGGGAACCGGTTGATTGCACTAAAGAAAAATGTGTGGCTTTAACTTTCGATGATGGTCCGGGACCTAAAACTCCTGAACTTTTGGATATTTTGGCTAAAGAAAAAGTTCCTGCCACTTTCATGCTGGTTGGTAGAGCGGTAAATACCTATCCAGATACCGTCGCCAGGGAGGTTAAAGAGGGTCACATTTTAGCAAATCATACCTGGTCGCACCCACAATTAACCAAGATTTCCGATTCCAAGATAAACAGGGAAATCACCTCTACTCTGGACGCCATTAAGAAAGCGGTTCCTAACGCCGAAGTAAATCTAACTCGCCCGCCTTATGGGGCGTTTAATTCCCGGGTAACAGCGGCTCTTAAATCTCTAAAACAGTCAGTTATTTTATGGGATGTAGATACTTTGGATTGGAAGAACCGTAATCCACAATCGGTTCTTGAACAGGTAAAGAAGCAGACCAAAGCAGGTTCTATTATCCTGATGCACGATATTCATCCCACAACCATCCAGGCAGTCCCGGACATTATTAAGCATTTACGCTCACAGGGATACACCCTGGTAACTGTGCCTGAGCTTTATGGAGGCACGATGACTCCAGGTAAGGTTTATTTCGATCAAAATATGGTGCGATAGAAAAGCTCTAATCGACTTTTACTCGACCTTGAAGTATAAACTTCTGGCTCTAGCCTGCTGATATATAGGATTTTAGGGCTCTGGGGAGGTAATCGATTCTATCTGAGCATCGGGATGGGCAGTAATCAAATCGCTTAGAGACGCATTTGAGGTAATCATTCGCGCCATCCCTTTAGCACCTACCACTCCGGCGAGAGCAGTTCCCAGCCCCATCTCCGCTAGGGCATCAACTTTAAAACCTGGCCAGCCGTGCAGTTTTTTTTGTAAATCAGTTGGCACTTGCATCAGTCCGATTCCGGCAGCAAATAATGCCCCCACTAAGCCGGCTATACCATCAGTGTCCCCACCCAGCTGCACTGCCAGGGAAACTGCACGCCGAAAAGCATCTTGCCCACTTAGCGGGGTTTCGCTGTGCTCGATTTTTACTGCCTGCACAAGTCCTGCTACGGCTTGCAAAGCCGGAACCGCGTAGGTGTTATCACTTGGGGGTTTAAAATAGGTTTCTTCTGCCTGTTTGAGCCATTCGTGCCAGCGCTCACGGCTAGCGGGAGCCAGTAAACCTATACCGGCTCCCAGTTTTATTCGATTCGCCCAGGATTCATCCCCGGGCAGCGAATCGGTTACGGCGCTACGTATTGCCTCTGCATAGATTATTGCCGCTTCGGAGGCTATCGGATCTACATGGGTTAGTTCTGCCACTGCCCGCACTGATTCTGCCGTCCACTGTGGGTCTTGAATCCGAGTTACCCCTAAGATAGCGCTGCGGCAAAGCGGACCTGAGCCGCTAGTACGCCGGGTTCGCCGATGGAAATAGGCGGCAGCGGAACGCATTTTTCGCGCAGAATTGATATTTGAAATGTCATTAATCGTAGTTTCTAGTACTACTCTCGTAGGGGAATCAACCTTGCGAGTTCCTCCCTGATACCACGCTAGATAACGTGAGGCTACCGCATCGAGTCCTTCTTCGGTGGTCAGGTCAATCCCGGTGACTGCTACTTCTGCCAGGCAGATTGCCATTTGGGTATCTTCTGACCATTCTCCGGGTTTGAGACCGGAGTTTGACCCCAGCATTCTGGGACTTCCCACCAAAGGAGGGGTTTTGAACTCATACCCCACCCCTAGGGCACTGCCGCTGGCTTGACCTACCAGAACTGCGCTCGCCCTATCTGCCATGATTGCTAAGGGTGCTTGGGAGCCGCGGCGAACCAAGTTTTTTTCTTGAACGCCACTTTCGCAATTGTTTTCGCTCCCTAAAACCATCCTCTCAATTTTAATGCATCTCGCCCTTTAACAGGTAAAACCTAGGAATTATGCCCATTCCCTACCGGATTAGCTGCTGGCTAGAACAGAATAGTATTGCTCTAACCAGCAGCTATTGCTACTTTCTTACCTTAACTACCAGCGTTTTAACGCCGACGTGCCCGATAGAAAACCAGCAACCCTCCACTTCCCAGTGCAACTAACGCCAGTCCCAGCATTCCAGATACTTTCGCGCCGGTTGCCGAGAGCACGGTTGGCGGCTCTGGGGGAGTTGTCGGGGGTGGCGGAGTCGTTGCGGGTGGGGTGGTTGGCGGGGTGGTTGGCGGCGGAACCTGGTACTGTTCACTGGTTTCAGTCTCTGAACTGCGCATAGCTTGTGTACGCGAATCCCCGGCATAGGAAGTAACGAATACGTAGGTATCTTTGCAGGGAAACTCGTTTAAGCTGAGAGGTTTACCTTTTTTATCTTTGTCCACGGTATAGGTTCCGTTCTTGGCAGGCAGTTCGATTTGAGCGAGAGGTTTTCGCTTATTTGCGTCCATATTTTTAATTGGTTGCGGTAGACAGTACAGATCATTTCGCACTGTTTTTTCATCTGCTTTCCATTTGCCTTTACCGGTAAATTCGGGATGATTGTCTGGAAAACCTTTGAGTTCTACCTGGTCGGTTAGTATCTTCGATTCTTTATCTATTACTACTTTTGCCTGAGTTTTCACTGTTGGGGTGAAGGGCACTATCTGAGTCTCGGATTCTTCAAAGAAAGCGGGCACATAGTCGTCTTTCAAATAGGTGTCTGCTGGTTGTAGGGCGCGATGCGCGGCTGCTACAAAGGTATAGAATCCTGGCTTTTCAACCAGGTATGGGTCTTTTTCATTAGAGATGGCGACCCCGTTTTCCGCTTCTTCGAGGCTGGCGGGGGTGGCAGGTATTTGCCAGGTCTTTACTGGTTTAGCATCTGCAGGAATTTGCCCAGGCCCTTGTGCTTCACTAAAGGGACCATATAGCGACAAATCAATTTTTACAGTTTGCCATGTCTGTTTACCAGTGTTTTTACCCCACTGCCCTTCCGCTTTAACCGTGATTTTATCTATAAGCTGGTTACCCTGGTTTTGTTTGTGTATTTCTGCCTGGGTTTGGGTTTTTACTCTAAAGAACTGGCGAGGTTCAGCCGTTATAGAAGTGTTAGCGCTAAGAGCAGACAACGGACCGGCTATGAGTAAATCTTGCCAACGCTGATGCTCCCAGATTTCAAAGGTTGTTGGAGGCAGTCCTCGCACGTTTATTTGAGCATCAACTTTTCCCGGACCAGTCACTTCTATGGGAAGTTCTTTGAGGGCATTCGCGGAGAGGACGCTAATAGTATTAGCGTTTTTTGTTCCTTTGAAGCGGGCGGGACCAGATAGGGATACCGTTTCATTTAGGTTTGAGATAGCGTTTCCCGCTGAGCTTTGCACTATGGGCAACTTGAGTGTTCCTTCAGTTGATCCGGTCGATAGTTTTATTTCTGCCCCTCCTAGCTTGTAAGGTCCTGCATAGGATTTTGCCTGTGACAATAGCTCGTTAGCTCGACTTTTAATCTCGGCAGATTGAGTTTGCTGGGGCATCAGCCTGCCAGATAGGGAATGGATAGCATATACGGTTGCCCCGAGTTCTTTTTCTCCTTTTTCTATTGCACCTCGAAGCTGGCCTGCCAGATAGGCGACCTGATACTGTTTTTCTGCCGCAAAAACTGTGGTTGCACCCTTTTTCTTAGCGCTGATTTCAAATGTTGCCGCATTGGAGCGATATTCGCTACCAGCACTAACTGCTCGACGCCCTTGATAGCTGACCCATTTTCCGCGCGGAGAGTTGATTTGCCTGTCAGTAGCACACACCGCAACTTTGGTTCCATCTGTTGATTTGCGGGCATTTAGCTGCATTTTCGAGTTCCCGTAGTTTATCCATACGGCTCCGATATCTGCTGCCTGTGAGGGGGATTCTCCGGTGACTATGATAGCTGCCGAGAGCATAGCTAATACTGCTGCTACAGCGGTTAAGCTCAAGGTTTTCCGATATCGGCGATGACGGTGTCGTTTTGCGCTGATTCGAGACGGAATTTTTGCTTTATTTCCTAGGTTGCCCAGGTTGTTTGGGGGCTTTGTTTGTGTATCCATAGGGGAAGATTCCCATTTAGGACTCTGTGACGCTAGATCCTAAAAACTATTTGTGGAAACTGCGTAGTTTTCTCTATCTGGGGATACCGGCGCTCTGGGGATAATATCCAGCATTTTAGGTTTTTAGAGCATCAGCAACCTTAAAAGTTCAAGATTTTTGGGAAAACTGGACAAAACCCTCAAAATATACTTTAATCACAATTGAAACTTCTGTAACACCAGTAACTTCTAAAACAAGTTGGTTCCCGATGGTTAGTAAGAAAAAAATCTATAAAATAGCAGCTGGTATCCTTACCTTCGTAATGGCAATCACGCTGATACCACTGTCAGCCGCCTTTGGCGAGTCCGGTTTTCGCCCCGGAAATATTATTTCTGATGCCAATATGTATCAGTCCTCGCCCAGCATGACTCAAGCCGAGATTCAAAAATTCCTTCAAATACAAGGAGCAAATTGCAAAGGGAATGGCTGCCTAAAGAATTTACGCTTTGATACTCGTAACTACGCAGCTGACAAATACTGCCAAAGTTACCAAGGCGCAAAGAACGAGCCAGTTTCACAAATAATCTATAAAGTAGCTAAATCCTGCAAGATTAACCCCAAAGTCCTTTTAGTTACTATCCAAAAAGAACAATCGGGAGTCACCAAAAACCTAACCAAAACTACCCAAAATAAGCTCCTCGGTTATGGTTGCCCGGATACAGGCCCCTGCGATGAGCTTTATTATGGGGTACAAAATCAGCTCTACCGAGCAGCCAGGCAGTTCCAAAGATACCGGGCACTGCCCAAAAACTACACTTTCCGCGCTGGTAAAAACGCTACAATCCAGTTCTCCCCCAACTCCGACTGCGGATCAAGCAAAGTGAAAATCGAAAACGCTGCAACCGCTAGCCTCTACAACTACACTCCCTACCAACCTAACGAGGCCCTTCTGTCCGGTAACCCTGATTCGTGCTCTGCTTACGGAAACTATAACTTTTTCAACACCTACAAGCGCTGGTTTGGAGACCCTCGCGGAAGCGCCCCCACCACCCCTGCGAAAAACAAAGTTGATGTCCCAGCAGGAGGAAACACTGGAACCAGCAGTAACACCAAGGCTCAGGCTGAGGCTGAACAAAAAAACAAGCCCGCTAAACCCAGCCCTGCGCCCTCAGGAAAGAACCAGAAACCGGCGCAAAACGCAAGTAAACCCAACCCCCAGACTTCTACCGGGCATACCAACGCCACCCCGGCAAAAGATAGCAAAGATTCCACTACCACTAAACCGGCCGCTAACGCAGGCAGCGCCACGTCCTCACCCCAGCAAGACTCCAAGCCCGCGAGCAGCCCCGCGGCATCAACCGCTAAGGCAGGTAGCCAAAAAGAGGTGGCACCCGAAACCGCACCCAGCACTAACGGGAGGAATGCCTCCACCCCGGCAAAAACTTCCTCCTCAAGCGGTGCCAACCCAACTTCAGAGCCTAAAGACAAAGCTCACAGTCAATTACCGGCTAATACAGCTCGAAGCGCAAAACCTTCCGCCAAGCCGGTTACTTCACACAAGACAGAAACTATTTCTCAACCAAAGAGAAATGGGCAAACCGGTAAAAATGCTCTAGCTAGCACCGGTAGTGTCGGAGTGGTTTCGCTCTTAATCGCTGCGGCAATGTTTGTATCTGGGGTTGCTATCCGCCGACACGTTGTGAGTAACCGTCCTATTCGCGTTAATTGCTAGCAGCCTAGACCGCTATCGGTCAGTGCCTGATTATAATGCATTATTGCCGGGCACTGACCGATATTCACATCTAGAGTCTCTGAGCAACCTTAAATAGGGCGCGATTCTCTCGCGCACTCCTTGCGCAACATACACGTCGCCAATACTTAGCTATCCGCAACTATCCGCGCCCTCTAGAGAGGAAAGCACCTGTTCGATTATTTCTTGGGTCTGCTTTGGACCGGAAGTTGCGCGGGTCTGCACTCCGGTACGCACCGCAGGATAGTCATTACCATCCGGGTCGAGCCTATCGCCTACAAACAAGACTTCCCCAGGTTGAAGGGCAGTTTGTTCCAAAAACTTTTCAATCCCGTAGGCTTTATCAACCCCCCGCATAGTTACATCAACCGAGGTAGACCCACCAGAAAGCACAGTTAGTTCCGGCAAACGCGCTCCCACCTGGGACGCGATTTCTGCCCGTTTTACCCCTTCGCGATCCCAAGCGTCCTTTTCTTCCCGGTGAGCTTGCTGCCCGAGAGCTGAATACGTCAGCTGAGAACCACGGTTTTCGATAATTTCACCGACTGGATTTTCGCACCAGTACCCTAAGGAGCGCGCCACTTCTTCTATCACTTTTGTCGCTTTATCAACCAGTTCGGGCGGCATTTCGAGCAGATATTGGGTACACCAATCACCGTTTTCAAACAGGTAATAGCGGGTTCCACAAGTTGGCATTAGGTGCAAATTTTGCGGTTCATAGTTTAGGGGTTCAATACTGGTTAGCAGTTGCCGTGAAAACTGTTCAAACGAGCCCCCACTGATTACCCCGGTAGGGAGGACGCGGGTTAGCTGGGCGAATGTTTTTGCCATTTCGGGCTGCATTCCCTGTTTTGAGGGCGAGAGCGTTCCGTCTAAATCAAAAATCATGGCTTTTATCTGGTTCACTGTGCGCCTTTCTCTCGCCCGGCTTTACTGGTATCAATGGGGATACTAGCAGTCAAGTAGCTATTTTAGAGGTTTTGTCAGCATTGCACCGTCGAGCCTTTATCAGCTTGCGCATTTGCTTGCTCCTAAAGAGCAGCCTAGTGTACCCCTTTGCTGGTTGAGGCAGTTTTTTAAGGACGAGCGGGTCTATTTTCGAGGGCGCACTATGACCCTAGATTTCCCCCGCTTATCCTATGCGGTTTCTATTCTTTTTCGAGGGCGCGCCCTCGGGTTTGACCACCTAAGAAACGGCGTGGAAGGCGCGAGTTTTAGTAGTTCCCCGTGCAAAATGGGCGTATGTAACCGTTTTCATAAAAATGGTTTTAATCTAAATTACACCCCTTCTACCAGGAGTTTTAGCCACCTTGAACCCAGCCCCTAACCCGGGATTCTAATTTTTCACGCCCTCGTATTGACTACATGAAATCAAGCTTTCTATAGTATTCATGTAAACGTTTCCACGAAGAGGGAAGTTTCAGAAACTTCTCGAATCGCGATAACAGAAAGAGAGAATAAAAATGGCTAGCGTACTTGCCCCCTCAATCTCTAGAGCCTCCACTCGTCTCGAAGACCCAAAGATGGTTGCCACCATTTCCTTTGTCGCCTTAATGATTTTTGGAGTAGCAGTTTCCCTGGTTGGAGTATTTGCTGGGTTTACCATCACCACCATCTTGGGCGGACTACTAACCGCCGCCAGCGGTTTCGCTCTTGGCTGGTCCACCATCTATTTTGGTCTACAAGACAAATAAGCTACAGCGACATATCTACAACCGCGCGACCTTGTATTTTGCCCTGAGAAAGCAATTTATAGGTCGCGTTTGCTTCATTTAAGGGAACTCGCTTGGTAACGATTTTTTGATAACTAATCAAACCCTTAGCAGCCATACGAATTACTTCCGGCAAATCCTGGCGGGTACGAGCCCCATAAGACCCCAAGATACGCTGCGAGCGGCGCACCAGGCGATTGATCTCTACCTGGGCAGTTTGTACGCCTGCGCCCAGCCCAATCGGAACCATACGCCCTCCGTCTTTAATTACATCCAAGGCAGTATTCCAAGTTTCGGGACGACCGAGCGCTTCGAAAGCCACATCAACGCCCCGCCCTCCGGTAATCTTCAATACTTCTTCTCGCGCATTAGACGTTAGCGAGTTAATCACCTCGGTAGCACCCAGTTCTTTAGCGCTGGCGAGCTTGTCATCGGATACATCTATTGCCACAATTTGGCTAGCTCCAAAAGCCTTGGCAATCTGGATAACGTTTGAACCTACTCCCCCGGTTGCAACTACTGCCACCGATTCTCCAAAACGCAGGTCAGCGCTGCGTCGTACCGCCCCATAGGCAGTCAAAGCTGCACACCCGATAATTGCCGAGGAAACCAAATCCATACTTTCCGGCACAACAGCCACGGAAGTAGCAGGTACAACTGCATATTCAGCCAATCCCCCCATGGAATACATTGCGATTTCCCTACCATCTAGGTCAGCCAGGCGAGTAGCCCCATCATAGAGTTTTCCTTGTAAACGATTTAGCTCAAAGAAAGGTGCGCACAGGTCATCACGCCCTGATGCGCAGGCTTCGCATTGACCACAGGGCATGAGAAAAGCTCCGGAAACATACTGACCTATTTTCAGACCGGTATGTTCATTGCCTTCACCTAGCTCCACGATTTGTCCGGCAACTTCATGTCCGAGGACGCAGGGCTTAGGGAAATCAATAGCTCCCCCGATTACGTGTAGGTCGGAATGGCAAAGCCCACAAGCAGCAACTTTGATAAGTACCTCGCCAGCTCGGGGGTGAGGAGTGCGAATCTCATTCACTTCCAGTCCCTTGTCAATGTCGCGGAGAACTGCGGCTTTCATCGTCTCGGGAATCGTCATTTTCTGCTCCTTTGCTAGCTTTAGGGTGACACCTTTTTATCGGGAGGCTTTGGCTTAATTGCCGACCCTGCCAATTAGTCAATTAGTTCCAGTATGAAACAATTTTAGATGTTTGTCTATACATTTTAACAAATAATCTATTCCTGGCGACTGCAACCATGAAAGAAGCTAGAGATATAGCGGGTTAAGCACTAAAAATAGCTGTTTTTTGGCAACCCGAAGAACACTAAACAGTTAATTAGCGCTACTATAAAAATGTGCCAACAATAGAACTTTTTGGCTTTTCTTGGTCAAACCAGCTACCACGTTAAGGTGCTACCTGCCTAGAAGCCGGCAGTATTTATTAAGTGGTCACAGCTAAATATCCCGCCACGTTTTTAACCGAGCTGCGCACAAAGGAGGGTAATGTCCACTCTTAGCCCCGAAGTTATCTTCATTTTGGCAATCTGCGCTTTGCTGTGTGGACTCGCAAAAACTGCTCTCCCTGGTCTGGCGTGCATACCGGTAGCCATCCTCGCCGCCGTAATACCGCCCCGCACTTCCACTGCCCTGATGTTGCTGATGTTGCTTACCGGAGACTTACTGGCGGTTTGGACTTACCGCAAGGACGTGGATTGGAAAGTTCTGCGCGCGCTTTTTCCACCGGTAGTAATCGGGGTATTGATTGGCGCAGCTTTTCTGGCAACAGTTTCTAACCAGGTAATGAAAGTTTCTATCGGGATAATTATCTTGATACTGACCGCTATTACTTTGGGGCTAATCTGGTATGCACGTCGCAGCGGAGGCGACCTTGCTACCGCGATGAGTACTTCCCTACCTGCCCGCCTTTTTTACGGTTCGCTATCCGGATTCACTACGATGGCAGCAAATTCGGGAGGACCGGTAGTATCCCTCTATTTCCTAGCCTCACGTTTCGAGGTACGCCGTTTTATGGGAACGCAAGCCTGGTTCTTTTTTATTATCAATCTGATTAAATTGCCATTTTCTGCCGGAATTGGTCTGATTACCCGTGAACTTTTGCTGGTTTCTGCGTGCCTAGCTCCCCTGGTCCTTGGAGCAGCCCTCTTGGGGCGGCATTGGATAGGACGTATAGATAACAAAATCTTCGACCCCATTGTCACCATCCTGACCGTTTTGTCGGCTCTGCTATTACTGTTCTAAGTGCGAGTACGTCACTGGCACGACCAGTCGCAAGCGCAGGAAAGTCAGGTCTGCGCGCCATTTTCACCCTCCCAAGACAAAACCACCCTCCCAATACCGCCAAACCGCCCCAATACCTGCCACATTTCCCATCTCGGGAGGGCGCAACCGCACCGGGAGGGTCAAAACGCCACCAAAAAAGGGGCACGGCGGGAAAAGATGTAGGAGTAAAGACAGGAAAAACAGGAGGAAAGTTTCAACCAGGCAGATGCGGGGCGCAGTTTTATGCCGAAGGGCAGGATTTTGGAACATCAAGGGCACGGTCAGCGAGAGAAGCGGAAGCACTGACAAGAAGGGCGGGGGAAAGTTTGATCCGAGTAGGTGCGGTGGGCATAAGAATTCGGAAAACGCCGCCACGTTTTCCAAAGTCTTGGGCAGAAGGACAAACTTTCCCCCGCCCCCACAGCTTCCAAACATGCAAGGGCGCGACCGGTAATACAAATGGAAAGAAGACGCTAATTAGCGAGAGTAGGGAGGAGGATTTATGCCGATTAGACTAGGTGGGCGTAAGAGTTAGAAAAGACTAGAGTCTTTTCTAAGTCTTTGGGCAAGAGGCAAAAACCTCCTCCCCGGAGTGCTTTTACCGAGCCAGCCCCGATGTGGGAGACACCCACAAACCCCCGCACCCAGACCCAATAGGCAGAAACCTACAGGAAATGCGGGGGCGAGCTAGCTCGCCCCCGCATCACGTATTCAGCCACAAATAATAAGCCGCAGATTTACCGCTTTAAGCTTATATTTTTAGCCTATTTACTGTAGATACGCTCCATATAGGTTTCAATCTCATCAAGGGAACGCCCGGAAGTTTCAGGCATTATCTTGAAGAGAACCACCGCAATAACCAGGTTTAACACCCCGTAAAGCGCATAGGTGAGTCCTCCGCCAAATGCAGCAATCATCGGGGGGAATGTCCAGGTAATGACAGCGTTCATAATCCACATACAGAAGATGGCGGTTCCGTTCATAATGCCACGAACATTTGCCGGGAACATTTCGCCAAGCATTGTCCAAACCACGGTACCATTAGAGGACTGCACAACCAGCATAAATACAGCCATCATGGCTAATACTAAGTATCCCGCCCAGGTCGGCACTTCTGCTACAGACGCATGAGGTGCAATCATAAAGTGGAATATAAACGCGATTCCCAGCAAGATGATACCCACTAGGGTCACGTCCCAGATTAAAATCGTGCGCCGACGGAACTTGGTAATCAGCAACAATCCGAATACAGAACCTACTACGCTCATAACCCCGTTTGCTACCTGTGCGGTAATCGCCGCAGAAGTCCCCATTCCGGCGATATTTAGCACTTTAGGTGCGTAATACATAACCGTATTTACGCCGGTTGTCTGGTTTACGATTGCCAAGAATATGCCAACAAATAACAGTTTTCGCAGCCAGGGCGTGTTCATAACATGACGGAATGTACCCTTAGGTCCGTTCGCTTGGCTTTGACGTGCCCGCACCATCTCGTACATTTCTTCACTAATGTCCCCGTCTTTCTGGGGGTCGCGTACTCGTTTTAGCGAACCGATAGCGGCATATACTTCCTGTTGTAACACGTACCAGCGGGAAGATTCCGGCATAAAATGCATTCCCAGCCATAAAGCGATTGCCGGAACGGAACACAGAACTATCATCCAGCGCCAAGCGGAACCGTTACCGCTAGAAATAGCCATATTGGAGATGAATTCATGGATGGCTTGGGTATCGGAGCTGCCTAAATGTTTAGCAACCATATCATTCAGAACATCCCAAGAGTATTCACCGGCGGTGACTACTCCAGCGGGATCAGATTTTACGGTGATTTGCGGGCCACCATGCACAGAGTTAATAATCGCGTTCATCGAGAAGGCAAGTAGCTGCCCGGTCACAATCATCAGCTGATCTACGGCCACGATAGTGCCACGGATTCTCTTTGGAGCTGTTTCTGCCAAGAAAACCGGTACGGTAGCGGAGGCTCCCCCTACTGCTAAACCCAGGATTAGCCGGAACGGATACATTACCCAGATATTGGGGGCGAATGTATTCCCGATTGCACCCACAATAAACAGTATCGCTAGCAAAATGATATTGTGTCGGCGACCATACCGGTCGGAAAGTCGCCCTCCAAATAGTGCGCCAAAAGCCGCACCCAAGGTCAAGATTCCCCCAATCGCGCCCTCTTGAGCGGGGGTAATACCCATACCACCGGCTCCGTGTGGCATATACATATAGGGCAGTGCCCCGGAAATCACTCCGGTGTCGTAGCCGAATAGCAGTGACCCGAGGGTAGCAACCCCGGCAATAGCAAGAATGCCCCGCCGTTTGCCCGAGGGCGGCGTTTCTTGCAACATTTCATCAAGTTTTTCTTTACTCAACTCATTTAGAGGAGTTTTTCTTTGAGTTTCTTTCACGGATTTAGCTTTCTGGTTGCGGTTGAAAAGGATTATTTATCAAAGGTGGTAGCGCCACTTACTTTGGCTACTTCATGCCATTGACCGTCTGCCGCTGAGGAGACGGTTGCCTGGTCAATTTCTGCTGCTGACCAGCCGTCTGCTACCGAAGGGGCTATCTGTTTACCAGTTAGAACTCCTGAAAGGAACTGGTAACATTCGACAGCTTTCATATCGTCAAAGCCCATTGAGGTTCCTGCACCGGGTTGAAACCGCGAGAAGTGTGGATAATGTGGGTTTGCCATGGAACGGACATAGCCGTGTATATCGCCATTGTCTTGCCCAATACATACTTCTAGGTCATTGAGGTGCTCAAAATTCCACCTAACTGAGCCTTTGGTACCATATACTTCGACCACATATTCGGCTCTCGGGCCTACGCTTACCCGGGAAGATTCCAAGGTGCCAACTACGCCAGAGTCAAAGCGCACCATCATGGCGACATAGTCTTCGTTTCCAACTTCTTTCTTTTCGTCTGAAACTTCCCAGCCGCTGTGACCCACCCCGGCTTTGGTGGGAATAGGACGTTCTTTGATGAAGGTGTCACTCAGAGCTGAAACTGCGCTGATGCGGTCTCGTAATATGTATTGCACCAGGTCAGCTCCGTGACTCATTAGGTCACCAACTACCCCAGCACCGGCTTTTTCTCGGTCGTAACGCCAGGTGTACGGACCGAGAGGACTGGAGGCATAGTCGGCTATTAACCAGCAGCGAACGTTGGTAATCCGTCCTAGTTTACCTTCGGCTATGAGTTGGCGCGCCTGTTCAATTGCGGGAGTGTGGCGATAGTTGAAACCAACCGCGGTATTTAACCCTGCCTGTGCGGCTTTCTGCGCAATTTCACGAGATTCGGTAGCGTTTACACCCATTGGTTTCTCTATCCAAAATGGTTTTCCGGCTTTAGCGGCAGCTACTGCAATTTCGCAATGCAGGAAATTGGGTGAACAAATAGATACTACGTCGACGTCTGGGTCTGAAAGGACTTCCTGGTAATCTGCGACTGCTTTCTCGAACCCAAGGACTTCTACCGCTAATCTTTGGGTTTCTTCTATCGGGTCACAGGCTACGACTAGACGCACCTTCGCGCCCAGTTCGGGAAATAGTTCCGACATGGCTTTATAGGAACGCGTATGTAGACGCCCCATCCATCCTAGGGATATTACCCCTACCCCGATTTCTTTGGCATTTGCCATAAATACTCCTTACTCAGCCTCCATTGGCTGTTTTTAGGGGCGAGGACTAATGTCACTCAGCGATTAGTTCCGCACCCCCAAAATCTAGCAAAAAGTATTCTCCTTGTCTAGCATTTGACCTAACATACAAACATTCTTAGTAACTGTGGGGATAAAAAAGGGGAGTTTCGTGGATAACATCCACGAAACTCCCCAGTTATTACGGCTAAGGGAAATCGAGCTAATTAGCCCCTATAAACGCTAGCCATCTAAACCAATCTGGTTTTCATCAGCGCGTTTTAAAGCAACAAACTCGATTACCTGCACGCAAAAAGCTACTTAGCTTTCTCGATGATTTCGCTGACCCGCCAGCGCTTAGTCTTGGATAAAGGACGAGTCTCCATAATCCGTACCAAGTCACCGATGCCGCATTCGTTGTTTTCGTCATGTACCTTGTAGCGCTTACGACGGTTAATCACCTTGCCGTATAAGCGGTGCTTAACGCGATCTTCTACCTGCACGACAACCGTCTTGTCCATTTTGTCGGACACCACGTAGCCCTGCAGCACCTTGCGGTGATTACGCTCTACAACAGCAGTTTTCTCAGTTTCTTCGCTCATAAATCCTACTCCTCAGCCTGCGGAGCGGTACGAATACCGAGCTCCCGCTCTCTAGCGATAGTGTAAATGCGGGCAATATCGCGACGTAGCTGCCCAATCTGTCCGCGATCTTCACCAGCACCTGTGGCCAGCTGAAAACGCAGATTAAACAGCTCAGTCTTAGCTTCATCTAGTTTCTTGGACAGCTGTTCTTCATCCAGCATATCCAAATCGGACATTTTCAAGCCCTTTGCCATTACTGATCACCGCCTTCACGGGTAATGAAACGGGTCTTAATCGGCAACTTGTGCTGTGCACGACTCATTGCCTGACGAGCTACATCTTCAGAAACACCCGCTAATTCGAACATAATGCGACCGGGCTTAACCGGAGCTACCCACCATTCGGGAGAACCCTTACCGGAACCCATACGAGTTTCAGCCGGTTTCTTCGTCAGCGGACGGTCCGGGAAAATGTTAATCCACACTTTACCGCCACGCTTAATATAGCGGGTCATAGCGATACGAGCGGCCTCGATCTGCCGGTTAGTAATGTAGGCGTGATCTAGAGCCTGAATCCCGTATTCACCGAATGCTAGTTCAGTACCGCGCTTAGCCACACCTTTTCGAGTAGGGCGATGCTGTTTGCGCCATTTAGTCCTACGAGGAATTAACACGTTACTCCTCCGTTCCGTTTTCTTGGGGCTTCACAGCCTCTTCAGCTACAGCGTTATTAGCGGCTAAAGCCTGATCGTCTTTTACTGCGTTCTCGGCGGTTTTATCCTCCGAGCTTACATTCTCGGCTTTTTCCGCTTGGGGAGCGCCTTCTTGGCGACCCTCTGTGCGTGCCGAACGCCGACCGGAACGAGAGCCATCACGACCAGCGCGTCCTCTGCGGGAACCGCGTCCGGAACGCCCTGAGGATTCAGCCTGCTTGCGGGTGAACTCCGTCTCGGTCAAATCGCCCTTATAAATCCATACTTTAACGCCAATGCGTCCGAAAGTAGTGTGAGCTTCATAGAAACCGTAATCGATAAGGGCGCGTAGCGTGTGCAACGGAACTCGACCTTCACGGTAGAACTCTGAACGCGACATTTCTGCCCCGCCTAGACGACCCGAGCACTGCACCCGGATACCCAGAGCACCACCGCGCAGCGCCGACTGCATACCTTTGCGCATTGCGCGCCTAAACGACACGCGCGCAGCCAGCTGCTCGGCGATACCCTGTGCCACCAGCTGGGCATCAATCTCGGGGTTCTTAACCTCAAGAATGTTCAGCTGCACCTGCTTACCGGTGAGTTTCTCCAAATCGCCACGTAGACGATCTGCTTCTGCACCGCGCCGACCAATAACGATACCGGGGCGGGCGGTATGCAAATCCACACGAACCCGGTCACGGGTGCGCTCAATATCAATCTTTGAAATACCCGCCCGCTCTAAGCTCTTTTCCATGAGCCGACGAATTTTCACATCTTCTTTAACGAAATCGCTGTAACGCTGTCCCGGCTTAGTGGAGTCCGAGAACCAGCGGGAACGGTGATCGGTGGTGATACCTAACCGAAAACCGGTAGGGCTTACCTTTTGTCCCATTAGTCGTTCTCCTCTTCCTGTTTGCCGTCAGAAACTACAATCGTAATATGGCTGGTCCGCTTGAGAATCCGACCTGCGCGCCCTTGAGCACGAGGACGGAAGCGTTTCATCGTAGGACCTTCATCTACGTACGCTAGCGAAACGGTCAGTTCCGCAAACGTATCTTTTTCACCAGACCGATTTGCCTTAGCGGCGGCGTTATACATTGCGCTGCGAAGTACCTTACGAACATCGGTTGCGACCGCTTGGGGAGCGAAACGCAGGATGTCGTAGGCCTCGAGGGCGTTCTTGCCGCGAATCAGGTTCACGACGCGACGCGACTTCTGCGGCGTAGAGCGCACGAACCGCGCTTTCGCCATGCCTTCCATCTTTGCCTTCTTTCTCTTCCGGCGCGCCTAACGGCGGCGTGCCTTACGGTCGTCCTTGTCATGTCCACGGAAGGTACGAGTGGGAGCGAATTCGCCCAGCTTGTGCCCAACCATGTTTTCAGTTACGTACACGGGAACGTGTTTGCGTCCATCGTGTACCGCAATGGTGTGTCCAATAAAATCGGGGGTAATCATAGAGCGGCGTGACCAGGTCTTGATAACCGACTTTTTATTGGCGTCATTCAGAGCGTCGACTTTTTTCATCAAGTGGTCGTCGACGAAAGGACCTTTCTTTAGGCTACGTGCCATGATTTATCTCCTGCCTAACGCTTCTTGCCGGTCTTACGACGACGCACGATAAGTTTGTCGCTAGCTTTATTCGGACGACGGGTACGACCTTCGGGCTTACCCCAGGGGCTAACCGGGTGACGACCGCCAGAAGTGCGACCTTCACCACCGCCATGGGGGTGATCAACCGGGTTCATTACCACACCACGTACCTTGGGACGCTTGCCTTTCCAGCGCATACGCCCGGCTTTACCCCAAGTGATATTGCCGTGATCAGAGTTACCGACCTCGCCGATGGTGGCGCGGCAAGCAACCTCAACGTTACGGATTTCACCGGAGGGCATACGTAGCTGAGCGTATTTACCTTCCTTGGCTACCAGCTGCACAGATACCCCAGCACTGCGGGCGATTTTCGCTCCCCCGCCTGGACGCATCTCTACGGCGTGAACCACGGTACCCAACGGAATGTTGGTTAGCGGTAAGCAGTTGCCGGGTTTGATATCCGCGGTCGGTCCTTGCTCGATGACATCGCCCTGATGCAGTTTATTCGGGGCAATGATGTAACGCTTGTCGCCATCTGCATAGTGCAGGAGGGCGATATTTGCGCTGCGGTTCGGATCATATTCGATGTGGGCAACCTTTGCGGGCACCCCATCTTTGTCGTGACGACGGAAATCAATCACGCGGTAACGGCGCTTATGTCCCCCGCCACGCCGGCGGGAAGTGATGCGACCGTCATTGTTACGTCCACCAGTTTTGTGGATAGGACGCAGCAGGGACTTCTCCGGGTGGTCGCGGGTGATTTCCGCGAAGTCAGATACCGATGCGAAACGGCGACCGGGAGTAGTCGGCTTGTATTTTCGAATACCCATTACTTGTTCACCCCTTTACGCAGTCGTTTCGTTGAAGATATCGATTGTGCCTTCGGCTAGGGTAACGATGGCTCGTTTGCAATCTTTGCGTTTGCCATAGCCGGTGCGGGTACGTACCCGCTTGCCTTTGCGCGCAATCGTATTTACGGTCTTTACTTTTACATCGAAGATTTTTTCGATAGCAATCCGAATCTCGGTCTTATTAGCTTTCGGGTCTACCTCGAAAGTATATTTTCCGAGATCCATTAGCCCATAGGCTTTTTCCGAGACGATTGGGCGGTAAATAATATCCCGCGGGTTCTTTGTAACCTCTAGTGCCATTTTGTTACGCCTCCTGTCCGGTCTTGTCGGAGATGAACTGGCGAATAGCAGCCTCTGTGAAGATGATGTCCTCGTTGTTGAGCACATCATAGGTGTTGAGCTGATCAACCATCAGCAGGTGTACCTGAGGTAGGTTGCGCACCGACAATACCTGTTCTTCTTCGGAGCGGGTAAGCACTACTAGGGCGTAACGCTGCTCTACTAGGGATTCGATATGTTTACGTCCCGCTTTAGTCGAGGGAGTTTCCACATCAACTAGCGCAGTCACCAGGTGCATACGGTCTTTACGTACCCGATCGGATAGGGCACAGGCGAGAGCCGCTGCTTTCATCTTCTTGGGGGTGCGCTGCGAGTAGTCACGAGGTTGCGGACCGTGTACTACCCCACCGCCACGCCATTGCGGAGCGCGGATAGAGCCTTGACGAGCCCGACCAGTTCCCTTTTGCCGCCACGGCTTCTTGCCACCGCCGCGTACCTGACCACGGGTCTTGGTCGCGTGGGTCCCTTGCCGAGCAGCGGCAAGCTGGGCATTAACTACCTGGTGCATCAAGGGAATATTGGGGTCACGATCAAATAGGCTGGCAGGCAAGTCAATAGTGCCGGTTTCTTTGCCAGCGGGATCGGTGATGCTTAGCGAAAGATTAGTCATAATCACGCACCTTTCACTGCGCTGCGAATCAGGACAATACCACCCTTAGGTCCGGGAATAGCCCCGGTTAATAAGAGGATGCCTTTTTCGACATCAAGAGCCTGAACTTTAAGATTTTGGATGGTGCGACGATCTCCGCCCATACGTCCGGCCATGCGTAAACCTTTGAATACGCGTCCGGGGGTGGCGCAAGCGCCGATTGAACCGGGCTTACGGTGGTTGCGGTGTGCACCATGTGAAGCGGAAACGCCGGCGAAGCCGTGACGTTTCATAACCCCGGCGAAACCTTTACCTTTGGTGGTTCCGGTAACGTCTACCTTTTGCCCGACCTCGAAAAGGTCAGCGGCAAGTTCCTGTCCGAGGGCGAATTCCTCGTTTTCGGCGGTACGTACCTCTACCAGATGGCGGCGGGGGGTAACTCCTGCTTTTTCAAAATGGCCGGCAAGGGGCTTGGTGACTTTACGTTTGTCGATTTCGCCGAAACCGATTTGGATGGCGCTGTAGCCGTCAGTTTCTTGGTTGCGAACCTGAGTCACCACGTTCTTGTCGACCTGCACGACGGTGATGGGAACGACTTTTCCGTCCTGATCCCAAACTTGGGTCATGCCTAGCTTGCGGCCGAGAAGTGCCCTGGTGGGTACTGCGGCAGCCGGCTGGGTCTGCGTGGTCATAATTTATTTCCTTAGAGTTTAATCTCGATATTTACGTCAGCGGGCAAATCGAGACGCATTAGCGAATCAACTGCCTTGGGCGTGGGGTCAACAATGTCAATGAGCCGTTTGTGCGTACGCATTTCAAACTGCTCCCGGCTGTCCTTGTACTTGTGGGGCGACCGAATCACGGTGAAAGTGTTCTTTTCGGTCGGCAACGGCACTGGGCCTACCACAGTAGCGCCCGCACGCTGAACCGTATCCACGATTTTCTTTGCGGACGAGTCAATGACCTGGTGGTCATATGACTTCAGCCGGATGCGGATTTTCTGTCCCGCCATTCCGTCTACCTCTTCTTTTTCCGTAGATGTTTCCCCGGTTTTCCCGGGCCTACCAGGGGATTTCATTCCCTTGCTTGCACCAGATTAGCCTGAACGAATCTGGTCGGCGACAAGCAGGTAAGTATCTTTGAAACTTACTTGGAGGTCTCTTAGCTGTTCCCCGCGATATTTTCCGCCGGGCACGCGTTGATTCCTGCATTCTTGCTGCCGAACACTAGAAGAGCGGGTACGCAAGCGCACCTTTCAACTAGAGCCAGTAAACTACTTTAACGCGCTGTCAAACACCCTTTCAAGCTGCGCTCATGTGAATGACCCCACGTACCCGCGTCCGGGCGTGTCGCGACGTTCATTTTGCCGATTTTTGCTGCCCGAGGACGCGTGTGTTCCCCTGCCCCACTGGACTTCGTTGCCGCACGCAAGAGGGCGAATTTTGCCTCGCGCCCCGAAATCCGGAAAATGCTCTGGCATTTTCACGGATTTAGTGCCCGAAGCCTACCCTTCGGCATAAATCCGCCCTCGTGCTTTTACGCGTCACGTTCCACATCTCCGCGCGGGGACTAGGTTTTATCCCAGTCTGCTAGGCGGGCGCAAAACTCGAAAGATGACCTTGTAATTATCAAGTTCGTGGGTCGGAGGATAACCTAGTTCCCGAGCATACCTGGCAAGAAATACCCCTACGCAGGCACGAAAACTGAGGTTTGGTCACTCCACTACATTTCTGACCCAACGTACGAGCTCATTGTATCCAACAGCCCCATCCGCCACACCCAGAATAGTCTCGAGAAATGAAGCATGATCAGGTTTGAAATCTATACCGGATACTCTGAGATATGTGCCTAACAGTGCGGCACCAGTTCTCTTGTTTCCATCTAGGAATGGGTGACCGGAGATAATTCCAAATGCATATCTGCACGCCTTCTCAATTGGGTCAGGGTACAAATGTTCATCACCGAAGGTCTGGAAAGGCTGTGCGAGCGCCGACTTTAGAATCCCCTCATCGCGAACTCCATCGAGTCCGCCGAACCGAACGATTGCCGCAGCATGAATAGCGAGGACATCCTGCTGCGAAAACGCAAATCCGTTCATTTGGCCAGTTCTTGGAATACGTCGGCATATTCATCCATGAAATCGACTGCAACGTCGGCTACATCGGTCGCGCCGTGTGCCGGTTGGATAATTACCCACGGCCGATTATTCTTCAAAATGGTGAGGGGTTTCCCCGTCCTGTTCACTTCTGCCGTAACCCGGGAAAAATTATTTTTTGCTTCCGCTAGACCCATTGTAAATGCAGGCATCGACATTCCCCTTCTTGACTTAGCAAAATTATGGCTAATATTTGATCCAGAGTCAATAGGTCGGCGTACCTTATGCATTTTGAGCGCGAAATGGATTGTTGGCATGAATGATGGAGTGGTTTGTTTGGGTACGCGTGTTGAGATTACGAAGCGGTTGCGTCAGTCGTATCGCGGCACTCATTTTCCGCCGCGCAAGGGTTGCTTTTGTAACGTCCTGCGCGAAAACTAGGTTTTTCCTCCCTTCCGCGCGACAGCAGGGTCCTCCACGACTGACGCAGCGGGGCTGCCGCGGTAAAAGCGCTCGGGGGACCCCAGTGAGCCTTGCTTCGCTCGACTCAAGCCCCCTCTCGCATCTTTTACCGTGCCAGCCAATTCGCAACTTCAGCACTTGCGGCTGTGTGACACCGTACCGCATGCGGGGGATAGTTTTATCCGAGTAGGTGCGGTGGGCATAAGAATTCGGAAAACGCCGCTACGTTTCCCGAAGTCTTGGGCAGGAGGAAAAACTTTCCCCCCGCGCGCACCTAGTCGAGGTTAGCTCCCGCGCGTGAACTGGCGCGGTTAAGTAACAGGTGTTTGGCAATGTTTGCGGATCTATTTCATAGACCGCACTCTTCCCAAAGTTCCTCAATGGGACGTGATTTGCGGCCATCGCGCTCGTATTCATCAAGAGCTTCGCGCGCTATCTGTAAATCGTATTCATCTTCAAGCCGTTCAAAGAACGCCTGTTTAAAGGCTTCACCGAGAGAGATTGAATGAATGCGCGCATAGCTGGAGGCTAAACGTTGTTCCTCGTCAGTCAAACTAATAGATACAGACATAATACAATCTCCCCTTTCCTTTACTTCATAGTATTCCTGGGGTTAATACCCAAATTGACATGAGGCACCACGGATCGCTAAGTATCCCATGCAAGTTGTGTGATGTTACTTAAGGCTGTAGTCGTGTAAATCCAAAGAAGCGCGGTAATCTTCCGCCCTCATATTCGTGGTCCAAAGCCGGAATCCGTCTGGGCTCAACGATCCCCTCGTATATGGCAAGTCGTTATTAAGCCATTTTACGGCTTCCACCTGGCAGTATTCGTGAGCTTGCTCAATTGCTGGGGTTAAATCGCTGTCTCTAGAGGCTAAGATGACACCATCGAAATTCCCAGAAGAAGCTAGTCGGACGAGCGCGAGCGCGCAAAGTACGTCCACCCCTTTCTCCTGGGGACTAACCGACAAATCGATACCTCGCTCAGGGTAAGGAAGATATTTGTACTTTAAGGGACGATAAACAACTTCCAATGATAAATCGTGCAACTTAGCGGACTTCATCCGTTGTTCTCGTTGCTTTAGATTTCGAGCATTTGCTTGCGGGTTGGCTTCCGAAGAGGGCAGCCCTCGATAAACTTCGACTCGGCTAATAAGAAAAGAGCAGCCCAATTTTTCCAGAGAACCCGTATTCTTTACCTTTTGCAGCTGGCGGGCAAAGTTCACGGGGCAGATCAGGGAATCTTCTATGGGACTGCTCGGTGCGAAGATTTCGTGCGCGCTAAGGTGTACATTCTGATAGTCGATGACCAGCGCCATGTTTTTTACTGGTTTATCCATTTCGCACCCATAGATAGAATAAACCTCGCCAATCCCGGAGGACGGCGAGGAGCTATAGCTCAACAATAACAGACTACAGCGCTTTACTGCAAAGCATCGGCGTACCTTATGTTTTTTGAGCGCGAAGGCGGTGTGGTGCCTCATTTAGTTTGAGCGCGGGAGGAAAGTTTTAACCGAGTGCGCGCGGGTCGCGGCCGGTAATACATATGGAAAGGACACGCTAACTAGATACAGCGGGGAGGAGGTTTTATGCCGATTAGGCTAGGTGGGCGTAAGACTTTGAAAAGACTCTAGTCTTTTCAAAGTCTTTGGGCAGGAGGCAAAAACCTCCTCCCCGCCCCCCACAAAGCCGACCGCAGAATCTCGGAGTGCTTTTAGCGAACCAGAGCCGCGCAGAAATAGCGGGAGGAAAAACCTTTCCCCGCGCGGACTCAATCGGGATAAGCTCCCGTGCACCTGACTGCGATAGGCATCCGGGCGCACGATTCGCAGTAGGTTCGGCGCATAGTAATCCCCCGCGCGGCCTTGGATACCGTGCGGGGGAAAGGAGTATTCAGTTGCGCCGGAATTCCTAAAGTGGCGGCGGGGGTTTCTTTAAGCGGCGTCGGGGGTTTCTTCGTCTTGGCGACGCCGCGAAGCAGCAATCAAGAAACCGGTGCTAAATAGCATGGCGGCAAGCAGCAGACTGCCGGTCACCATCGCACCTGTCCTCGGCATACGCGGAGATGGTGGGGTGGTTGGTTTAGGGGTGGGAGCCGGGGTAGCTTCGCTCATTAGTTTAGGAGTTACTTCGACATTAAAAGTCCATACATGCAGGTCAGGATTGCCAGCGGGCATGGTAATTAGGAACGGTTTGATACGACCATATTTATGAGTGGTGTCCGCCGGCTTCTGGTCGCTGACCAGGTATAGCCCTACCGGAACGTCGGTAAAGGTAACCTTGCCACCCTCATCAGTGACTGCGGTCTTGGCAGCTTCTAAACCTTTATCTTTTGCCTGCTTAACCGTCATTTTCTGTAGCTGCGCCCAGTCGGCGCTTACTAAATCTACCCCTTTGACTCGGTTAATTTGAATTACTTGCCCGCCGGCCGGTCCGTTCGGCTTTTGCCCGGGCGTCGGGTCATCATAGGGATTAGCAGCGGTCTTATTAACGGTTAGTTTCCCTAGGCGTGCCGGGTTGATGGTTGCCGGGTCGAGACCGGCGATATCTCCCACTACTACTGGTTGATCGGATTGCGGTGAGGCTATCGCTGATGCTGGTACCAGGGCAAGCATTAGTGCAGCCAGTAGCCCCAAGCTTGCTGTCAGCTTGTGTCGCTTACTGTTCACTGTTTTCTCCTTGCGTTTCGCGGTGGGTAGTGTTTAGTTATTTCTGGCCTCCTGACGGTCGTTCCGTCAGGAGGTGTCGGGGGTGATTCCCCGGATGCTTTCTGGTTATCTTCTTCGTCCTTTTCGCGGCGGCGCTGTTTCCACAGCCACCAGCCGAGAAGCAGGGCGGCCAGGCAGGCCACAAAAATTATGGCTCCCATCCACCATGGCCATTCCAGCTTTCCGGCTCCGGCGAAGGGGTCGGTTTTATCCATCGGTACTCGCTCCCCGGTCACCAGCAGCCGGTGGCTGTTAATTCCGTAGGGCGTGCAGGTTAGGACGGTTAGGAGGTCTTTGCCTTCTTGCCGCTGCAGGCTTTTGACCTCATTGGGACGTACTACTTGAATCCATTTCACCTGGTATTTGAGCTTTTGCCCCGCTACCTGGATATAGATAGCGTCACCTTTTTTAACCTCAGGGAGGTTGTCTAGCAAAGTGGCTGTGGAAAGTCCGCTATGCCCGGTGAGTACCGCGTGGGTTCCTTTTCCCCCCACTGGGAGGGAGGATCCGTACAGATGCCCGATTCCGCGTTCTAGGGTGTCTGGCTGGGAACCGTGGTAGATAGGTAAATCTACTTTGATTCCGGGGATTACTAGACGCCCCATTTCCGGGACGATATTTAGTTGTCTTAAATATACCTGATAGGGGTTGTTGTCTTTGGCTACCCGCGCCAGCCAGGGGTCTAGGATGGGGGCTCCTGGCGTGTGCTGGTTGTATGCCTGCGCTGCCTTGAAGGATTCAGACAGCTGTTGCCTATCTAGATTTTTTTCTGCTTTTGAGTATTCGTAGGCGATTTGGAGTTGGCGGGCATTGTTCCATTGGGTTGCTACCACGGGGTAGAGCAACACCGCAATACCCGCCAACGCCAAGATTACGGGAATCAAGGTAGAGCCGCGGCTGCGTTTGCTGTTTTGCTCCCGCTGACCGTTTGCTTTATTAGCTGTCTCTTTTTTCCCCAATTTTCGCCTTGCTATTAAGTGTCGGGGAGCGATTTGCTCCCCGACACTCTATTTTAGTTATGCGCGTACCCGGTTGCGACGAGCATAGTAGTATGCTCCGCCTAGCAATCCGGCTGCCACAATCAGGAAGAGGGCGATGCCCGCTCCACCGGTTAGCGGCAGCTTAGATAGGATATCGGAACTCTTTAGCGTGTTCTGGTACTCTACCTCTACTGCCTTTTTGGCATCAGCAGCGGCTTTAACCGCGGTCTTATCGAAACCGACTTTTTGGACGGCGCTTCCCAATTCGTATCCTTCAGGAGCCTTAGTCTGCACGATGCACAGATTGTTGTCACGTGCCGCTAGGGGCTCGTCGCTGACTTTGCCAGCTTTTAGACCGGTCAAAATGGCTTCACCTTTGGTGGAAGCATCACCAGTAGCGGCATCGTCACAAGCGTAGACGCTGAACTCCGCATTTTTATCGTTGATTGAGGTTTGTCCATCTTTGTTATTTACCTTCAGCTTAGCCATCGGAATATCCGGCTGGTCTTGAGGATCAGTTTCACTGCCGCCGTTTTCACCTTTCTCCGAGTCGTAGTTGTAGGCAGCCTTGTTCTTAATAACCCATTCACTGGCTTCTTTTTGCCAAACTTCGTCACCTTTGGGGGCAACTTTACCGGTCAAGGTCACTCGCAGGGTCTTGCCTGAATTGTCATCTAGCTTGGCAAGTCCATCAGCAGTTAGCTGAATTCCGTAAGGATTCTCAACAACGGTGTAGTCAGTAGTCACAAGCGCTGTTGTTGTAGCGCCATCTACAATTTCCACTTTCTCAATCTTGGAGTTGGTACTATCAACCTTCAGCGGTCCCGAAGGAGTATCAGTGACTTTGTAGCTCTTTAACTTGTCACCGTCAGCCTTCGCGGTCAAGGTAGGAATCGGAGATTCAATCTCGAACTTCATCTCGGAACCAGGCTTAACTACCTGGTCTTTGGCGGTGATGTCTTTCTTGGTGATCTTCCCCGCGGAACCGTTCTTGGGATATACGGTCACGGTATCCATCCAGGTTCCAGTATCCGGATCAGTCATTGGAATCAGGATTAAGGACGGAAGCGCCGCTTTAGATCCGGTAGGAGCCTTGGTTTGGGTCAAACGGTACAAACCAGGCTTGACCGTAAACGAAGTTTTACCACTGGCATCCAAGTCTTTCGTTTCTGGAGCTGGCGAGGTTGCCAGTTTGAACGTGGCGGTAGTCGCCTTGGTGGCTTCATTGTAACCAGCGGTAGTGGTCACATCGTAGTCACCTTTTTCCAGCTTGAAAGTACCTGAGGATAGTTTTTTATTTTCATCAAATTTGCCACTCTTACCATCAGCAGTTACCCCAGTTTCTCCTACCTGGGGTTCTACTGAAATGGTGAATTCTTGGTCTTTATCAATAGCGGGGGCGGCGCTGGCGCCAGGCGCGCCAATGGCTACCAATCCCAGGGCACTCATCCCTAGGGCGGCTGCTAGCGCCATCCCTTTGCGAACTAATTTATTGTTTGTCGTAAACATGGTTACCTCTTCGTGTTCTGTGGAGTTTACGTTCCAGTTTGGTTATTTCCTTATTTGCTTGTCTTCAAGATTTACGTTTTACCCCCTATTACCCAGGGTCAATGCCGGAGCGGAAGAATCTTTGCCGAACCAAAGACCTCCTCCAGGCAGCCAGCATCCACCCAGCGGGGAGGCGCGGCAAGAGGGCGCGGTGTACTTTTTTCATTCGCGCCTCCTATTCCACATTACGGCTGCCGATGCCAACACTAGGGATATGCCGAACGCCCAGAGCCACGGCAAATACCCGCCGGTTAAGGGCAGGTTCCCGAAGGTTACATCGGCTAGCTCTATCTGCCAGGCGTTAATCTGGGTAGTCGGCTTATAGACGGCGACCAGTCCGGAACTTTGAGTTTCCCCGCTCAGCCCAACTTGGGTGTCTTGGGCATCTGCTTGGGTCACCGGGTCAAGGGTGATGTCAAACTTCCAGTCGAATGGGAATCGTTCTCCGGCGTTCTTACCGGCATTAATGTTTGCCACCAGGTAGCTTCCAGGAGCCAGCTCCGTTGCGGATTCATAAACCCCGTTTTGTCCCGCAACTGCTTTCAGGGGTATTTCCTCCCCTGGCTTGCCGTTCTGGTTTGCTTTGACCAGCTTAAAGGAAGCATCGGGGATAACGTTTCCTTTGGGGCTGTCAGCTTTATAGATACGCACTTTGGAGCCGTTGGTATAGACCGAGTACAGCACTACCCCGCGCTGCGTATCCTGATTTAAGGTGACTGTAAAGGGCGAACTGCTAAGGGCGTTCTTTACCAAACCCGGTTGGTTAAAGTTGGTGCTGTCTTCTAGGAAGAACCCTAGTTTATCTGCGTCCCAAGGCACCCAGTTT
The DNA here is from genome assembly GCF_027694345.1 of Varibaculum timonense. Classification (NCBI taxonomy): domain Bacteria; kingdom Bacillati; phylum Actinomycetota; class Actinomycetes; order Actinomycetales; family Actinomycetaceae; genus Varibaculum; species Varibaculum timonense. The sequence goes on along the minus strand of NZ_JAQEVU010000005.1, from coordinate 160,294 downwards.
CCTGCCACTTTCAAATAGGGGGTGGCGGAAGTATCGGGTTTATTACCGGTGACTACGCAGGTGCTTCCGACCGGCACTTTCGGTAGGGCAACGAATTTGCCTCGCTCTGCCTGGTCGGTTGTACCCTCTACTTTGGGATATTTCCCATCCGCATAGGCAGCGGGTACTGGAAGCCCCTCGGGGTAGGAACAGGAGTAACTGTACTGATATTTGATGTCAGCGGGTAGCACTTCATCGCGACGCGCGCCCTCTACCGCTGTTCCTACCTCGTATTTGGCGTAGGGGGCAAAGTAGAAATCTTCAAAAGTAATAGTGGTTACTTTCTTACCCTCTTTATCCAGATTTAGGGGGCTAACCTTTAGGGAATCCGGTTTGCTCTGGTTAGCGGATTTCTCTTCTTGGTTTGGCGTTCCCTCGGTTGTTACCGTGGCACTGGGGTTTAGGGACAGTTGGGGCGCATAGGTTGCTACCGGGTCTTTGCCGTCTTGGTTTTCATGCCAGAACACGCATTTGGAGGTGGCGGGTACGAAGTTTGCGCCCTCTTGCCCGGACAACAAGCTCACCGTAGAGTCAGCAGCTAAATCTGCCGATCCTTGGTAAACCTTGGGGTCGCCGCCCGTCTCTTTTAGATATTTGTCGGTACACCGATAGTGAACCCGGTATCCTACCTGCCCTTTATCGACCAATACCTGCCCGAACGACATATCCGTGTCGGTACTATCCTTGCGCACCACCTGCGCAACTTTAACGTTCGCTGCCGGGCGATCAAACTTGTTTTCGATAGTGAACAGGGATTGCTTTTGTGATTCTTGAGCATCATTTACCAACTGGGGGTGCACAATAAATCCGAGGATTTGCTGATCGCCGCTCTGCAAGTTCAGGTTAGAATCATCTTTCGCCTGCGAGTTTTTCCCTTTATTGTAGGCGAACAGGTCGGTCAATCCGTCTTTATCGGCAGTCACAGTTGGTTGGGTCGCATCTTTTGTAATGGTGGTGGTGACTTTAGCATCTAGTTGCGGGAATTTTGCTTCCGCTAATACGCAGCGATAATTCACCGGAATCAACTGATTAGCGACCGCGTCCTCCCAGGTTCCCGGGTTGGTTTCACTTTCTTTAAAGGTGAGTTCAACATTGATAATCGCGGCAGCACTGCCGGGGAGTTCTGCCCCTTCAGCTCCAATCAGAGGAGGCGGGGCGCAGTACAAACGGGCGCTAAAGGTTTTCCCGTGGGCGAGCGCAGCCCCGTTACCACTATTATTCAAACTAGCTTTCACCTGGGTTTTTTGGAAAGTGTAGTTGTTCCAAGGAACCATAGTTCCCGCAAAGTTCTCGGGCAAGGTATCGGGAACTACCGGGTTGCGGGGCTTACCTTGCGAATCTTTGGGGTTGTCTTTTTCGTTGTTGAAGTAGGGATTAGCTTTGGCTTCTTTATCCCGCGGTAACAGCACTTGGGCTTTAACCGTAGTCCCTTCATCTGCGGGGCGACATTTATCTGAGGAGGCCTCGCAAGCAGTGGCAGGTTCACGGCTGCGGTAGCCGTCAGTTATCTCCCAGTAGTGATCCCAAACGGTGTTTTCTACCTGTGCATTATCGGAGTTTTCGGTGAGGGTACAGACCGCTCCCGCCGGCAGGGCATCAACCACGTGCCATTCACCTTGCAAAAAACGTCCCATAGTGGCTCTACCACTGGGTTTAAGGTTTTGCAGCCGGGAAGCCAGGTCATCACCAAAGCTTGCCTGGGCATTGGTGTTTACATCAATGGTACGCGGAGCAGGAATGTTAATCGCTTTCCCGTTCAGGGTACAGGTCCAGTCCATTTGGAACTGTTTATCCCCGGAGATAATGGTTACCCCTTCACCACCAACTTTCTTTTTGAGGTTGAAAGAGGCGAGCTGCATCCGGTAGTCACGTTTTAGGGTAATGCTTTGCCCGTCACCGGAAGTCCAATCGTATTGGTATCCGTTAGTGGCAGCCGTGCCGTTTGCGCCCTCCCATTCCGGTTTCTGTAACGTAGTTCCCGGAATCTTTAACGCGGCTTGGGTAGCACTCACAGAGCAGTTCCAGCCGTTAGGTACGCTCAGGGATTTCGCGCTGCCCCCGTTGGATAGGTGCAGCGGATAGGTCACCGTGGATTCGTTGGCTCCGGAACCTAGTTTGCAGGAAACATTTAGGGGAACCATTTTGCTATCAGCATCATTGGCAGCTATCCCGAGGGCGGCTTTACGCCACTGATCGGGTACCGGGATTCTGTCTGTAGTTGCGGTCGCGTTCGCTGCTTTAGAGGTCCACATACTAGAGCTAGAAGCCAGGTTTACGCTGGTATTTTTGGTTTTGAACCACAGGTGTAAAGCTTGGGTTCTGCTCTTTCCGCTTTCGGGAGCTACCGCATTCACCGTTAGCTTTGCTCCCTTTTCTGCCTGCTCGTAGTTATCACCATTAATGGCGTAACGTACCTCAAACTTACTTTCTTCTGATTGCGGGATTAGTTGTCCGCTGAGAGTGCAGTTCGCTTGAGAGGGAATCCCTGCGGTTGCTATCTCGGTGGGACTACCATTCTTCAAATCGATGGCAACTGTTTGAGTATCAGCCGCGCCCTCACATTTAAGGGTAGCGTTTACCTTATCGGGGATTAAGCTGCGTAGCGCCTGATATTCAGGGCGCGAATGAATTACCGGGCGCAGATACCAACTGCCCGCCGCCGGTAAGGAATAGGTGGTAGTTAAATCCACAGTTGCAGTCCCGCTGGCAGGAATGGTGACTTGTTTCGGGGCAGCTTCATAGTTTACGGCAATATCGTTGATGTCTTGCGGCACTGATTGGATATTGCAGATTGAACCAGCCGGTAAATCCGTCAGGGTTTGAGCCCCATTTCCAGTGATGGTAACGGTTTTATCTGGTTGTGCTGCCTCGCCGGGAACCCGGCAGGAGGCAGTAATCAGATTATCTTTAGTCATTAAGACCTGCTGGGTTGCTGCCTCAGGTTCTGGGTTTTTCCAGGTTACAGTGTGATTAATTTTCAGGTTTGCCCGTTTATAGGTCAGGTCATTGGTGACGGTGACATCTTTTATAACGGTGGTGTCAGCAATGGGAGTGATTTTTATCGGTGCTGGTATTGCCACTTCAGCGTTTTGGAGGGCGCTGCCTTGCGCGTCCTCGATCAGGGTACAGGAGGCTCCGGCAGGAACATTCTCCACTATTTGCGGCTCTGAACGTTTGACACTGAAATTGTAGGTTTCTTTACCGTTTACCGGCAGATTATTTCCTTCGTCTTGACAGGACAGATGCATAGGGAAGTCCTTGCCAATCCCCTGGCTAGCGGCCTCGCCGGTGAGTTGTTTAGTCACCCGCAGTTTCCCTTTCAGGCGCTGTAAATCCTCGGTGAGGTGGATGACTTGTTCTCCGCCGGAATGAACCCAGAAATAATTGTTTTTACATTTCTTGGCAGCGCTTGGTTTACTGATGGCATCTTCGGCGCAAATCGTGGAGCTGTAGCTGTCTTTGGTTACGACTCCGGGAATCTTTACCGGTTGCCCTATTGCCGGGTTCGGTCCGTGGATATTAGCATTTGGCGGAGTGGTAGCAAATAAACAGTGAGTCCCAACCGGCCAGACATCATTTCCTTTCTGGTCTTTACCGAGGGTAATACTGGCGGTCCCATCAGTGTTTACTCCTACCCAGTCCACTCCGACGAAACCAGGATAGGAACCCACGTTCGTTTCGGGAAGTTCCGGGGGTTTAGTGGGGTCAGGCATGAAACGGCAATTGTAGTAAACCGGAATCTTCTTCGGTAAAGTACCGTTAGCGATTTTTGCTGCTATCGCCGCATCGTTACCAGAGTTAGAGAACTTTACATCAATTTTGATATGCGCTCGCAGCGACGAATAGGTGGTGTTTGAAACTAATTGCGAAATCTCGGTAGTGGTGTTGTCCGGGTTAAATAACTGGACATTACCCACTATCTTGTTGGAAACAGATTGTCCACCGTCTTTAGTTTTCTGGGTTTGGGTTTCGTCTAGCTTGAAGTTGGTTCCTTTGACTTCAGTGTTGGAAGTGAAAAGTGAATTCGCTTTTGCCAGGGTGTACCCTGCCGGTAGGTTCAGGGTTTCGTTAATTGTGCATTGCGTGCCGACCGGCATCGCGACATCGGAAATATCTATCGGGTCTAAGGTAACAGCTACGTTTAGCCCTTTTACTTGGCGGTTAGCAGTTCCTTGCGCAACTACCGCCTGGGGGTCTTTTGCCTTGGGATCGGTGCACTTCCATTGGAAACCATAGCTGACGCCTCCCTGGTAGGCGGTGGGCTGTCCGCCAATCTCGTAACGAATTTGTTCGTTTTCTACTCCAGCTTTCTTGATTAGCTGCATTTTTTGCAGCGGTCGTGAATAGCTAGAACATTTAATGGAGAAGAATTTGTTGTATTGGTCTGCCGTTATTCTAAATCCAGTTCTACCACTAGCATCTTTGTCAAGATTTTCGGGGAAGAAATCTTCGGATTGTCCATCTGTTCTGTTTAACCCGCGACAGCGGGCATTATGCCCTTGGAATTGGGTAAAGACATACTTGTCGGTTCGTTCCGGTTGGCGAACATCAACTCCCCTGGTCATTTGCGCCTTGGTTAGGTTGATAACTATTCGCCCGTCACTGCCGGTGGTATGGTTCTGGGCAGTAGTTGAGGCATTGAGAGGGCTAAAGTTAATGATTTGCCGCGAATTCGGTTTCACATAGCGGAAATCCCCATCAAGTAGGTCAGAGGTTAATGAAAGGTGGGTATCCTCCCACATCCACCCACGCATAGATTTTTCAAAAGTACCGTTGGCAATACCGTCTTTTGCGGGATTCCGATAATAGTTACCGTTCGGGTAAGCAAAGTGACCGTTTGGAGCCCCAGCACTATCAGAGGGGAAAGGAATGTATTGATAGTTGCTAGTGGGTTGTTTATAGTCCTGCACCCCGGTTAAAGCCCTCAGGAACATATGGCGAGTGGATTCACCACCACCAGTTGAATTGGGGAATCTATCAACCCAGTCCCCCATACCCATCGTGCGGATATCGGCTCCCATACCGCGAATCATGCGGGCAACATCTAGCATCCCTGCCCGCCCCGGATTCCTTTCTAACGGCAGACCATTCCACAGGCATTGATGTAAAAACTGTGAATCAAGGTTCTCGGGGTCATCTACGAAACGTCCCTCTGCGTCGTGAACGACCGCCCATTCTGTATAATTGGTTTTACAGATATTATCCGTGGTGGTTACCGACTTACTCAGATGCCAGTGCGGATCTGAAACCGACATGATAATAATTTTGGAATAGAGAGGACGGGGAACGAATCCGGGTTCCCCCCCGTGTTCTTTTAACTGTTCTTGCTTGTACAGGTACATATCCCGGTAGAGTTTACCTAAACCCCACTCACTGTTTCCGCCGTATCCAGTTTCCATGTTTCCGCCCTTGCCATTGGTGGCATCCAATGACCAGACCTTATCCATGACTTTCTGATAACCAGCCGCATCTGCCAGTGACGTGGCTTTCAGGTCGGGGGTGTTATTGCCGTATCTTCCTTGGTCTTGTTTACGGGCATAGTGGTAAATACCGACCGACAGGGGGGATCCTTTGAGCCCTTCGATAACCTTGGCTACCGCCTGATTCTGATCCCAGTTTCGGCAATTAGAGTTCCATTGACCATCATTTAGGCGTTTTCGGGAGGCTGGTATTTCGGGATAATCGTGCGGACAGGCTCTACCGGCAGTTCCTGGGATAGCGCCACCCATAGTTTGATAACCGTACCAAGACCCAAACTCAAAGACTAGCGCAACCGAGCCAGCATTTTTAATGTCTTGAGATTCTAGCTCTCGGGGAGAATCTAGCGGCCACGGGTCGTCCGCTCCTCCAATTATCGGGTGACTAGGGTCGGAAGGTTCTGCTTGCGCCTGTGGCAACGCCAACACTGCCACCGGAATTAACGCAATAACCAGCCCTAACAGGGTTAGCACCGCTACCAATTTCTGAGATTTGTTATGTCCTGCCACGTTACACCTAACAATCTTCATACTTTGCATATGAGTAATCCCCCCCCCCCCAACAAAGTGAGAGAGGGAACTACCGTCAATTAAGTATTATTATAGCTTTACCACAATCTAGATAACAAGATTTTAACGAAGAAAAATCGGCTATTTTTATAAAACTCAGATTGTGCCGTCACCACTAGGACTTTACGCCCATCGAAAAGTTCTCACGGTTTGCCCGGCAGTATTCTCCGTCTCCAGTGAGCGATACCAAGGGGGCTGTAATCCTGCCTATCTATCTTTAGCTATCTCCTCTAATACTCCCGCTCAACCCGGTCTTATGTAGGAATAATCCCAAAAAGAGTCCACATAACTTCGAGGAAAGCCTTAACCGGCATTACCTCAATTAAAGGCGCACATAAAAAAAGTTGTGCCTGGGAGCTAACCTCCCAGGCACAACTAAAAAGATTAGAAACTAATCGTCAGATTAGTTTACAGATCAATCTTGGTTACACGACCGGAACCAACGGTACGGCCACCTTCACGAATAGCGAAGCCCAGACCAACCTCCATAGCGATAGGCTGAATCAGCTCTACCGAGATTTCAGTGGTGTCACCAGGCATAACCATTTCCTTGCCCTCGGGCAGGGTGATAACGCCAGTCACGTCAGTGGTACGGAAGTAGAACTGAGGACGGTAGCCAGAGTAGAAGCTCTTGTGACGACCACCCTCGTCCTTCTTCAAGATGTAGACCTGACCCTCGAACTGGGTGTGAGTGGTGATAGAACCAGGAGCAACCACAACCTGACCGCGTTCAACGTCTTCACGCTTGATACCACGCAGCAACAGACCGGTGTTGTCACCAGCTTCAGCCTGATCCATGGACTTGTGGAAAGTCTCGATACCGGTAACAGTGGTCTTCTGCGGATCACGGATACCCAGAATCTCAACCTCGGAGTTCAAAGGCAGCTTACCGCGCTCAACACGACCGGTAACTACGGTGCCACGACCAGTAATGGTGAACACGTCCTCGATCGGCATCAAGAAGGGCTTATCCAAATCGCGGGTGGGTTCAGGAATGAACTCATCAACCGCATCCATAAGCGCCTTAACCTGACCAACCCACTGTTCGTCGCCCTCAAGAGCCTTCAAAGCGGAAACACGAACGATAGGAGCGTTATCTCCATCGAAGTCCTGGCTGGAGAGCAGGTCGCGGCATTCTTCCTCAACCAGTTCCAGCATCTCGTCGTCATCAACCATGTCGCACTTGTTCAGAGCAACCAGGATTGCCGGAACGCCCACCTGACGAGCGAGCAGTACGTGCTCGCGAGTCTGAGCCATAGGACCGTCAGTAGCGGCAACCACCAGGATTGCGCCGTCCATCTGAGCAGCACCAGTAATCATGTTCTTGATGTAGTCAGCGTGACCAGGAGCGTCTACGTGTGCGTAGTGACGCTTTTCGGTCTGGTATTCAACGTGGGAAACGTTAATAGTAATCCCGCGTTCACGCTCTTCCGGAGCGTTGTCTACGTCCTCGAAAGGAGTAAACGCATTCAGTTCCGGATAGGTGTCGTGCAGCACTTTGGTGATAGCCGCGGTCAAGGTAGTCTTGCCGTGGTCAACGTGCCCAATAGTACCAATATTAACGTGCGGTTTAGTCCGCTCGTACTTAGCCTTAGCCAATTAATGTCCTCCTGGACTCGGGTAGTTATCTATCGCTTGGTTGTCACTGTTAAGGCTAACACCCAACGCGAATGATCTCCTACGGGTTATTTGTGATATTTAATAAAATAAAGGCACCCGCGAGGGCTATTCGCCTCGGGTCTTAGCGATGACTTCCTCAGCAACCGACTTCGGAACCTCATCGTAGCTGTCGAACTGCATGGTATATACCGCACGCCCCTGGGTCTTAGACCGCAGGTCACCCACGTAACCAAACATTTCCGACAACGGAACCTTTGCCCGGACTTCTTTCACTCCGTTCACGTCATCCATGGACTGAATGAATCCGCGGCGAGAAGAAAGGTCACCCATCACGTCACCCATATACTCTTCCGGAGTTCTGACCTCAACGGCCATAATCGGTTCGAGCAATACGGGCTTGGCGCGACGTGCACCCTCCCTCAAAACCATGTTACCAGCTATCTTGAACGCCATTTCCGAAGAGTCTACGTCATGGTAAGCACCATCCGTCAGAGTCGCTTTGATACCGGTCAAAGGATAACCAGCCAAAACGCCTCCCTCCATGGCTTCACGAATGCCGTGATCGACCGACGGAATATATTCACGCGGAATACGTCCACCAGTAATCTTGTTTACAAACTCGTACGGTTCTTCCGCATCCAAAGGAAGCGGTTCGAAAGTAACCAGTACTTTAGCGAACTGACCAGAACCACCAGTCTGCTTCTTGTGAGTGTACTCTACATCCTCTACCGTCTTGCGGATAGTTTCGCGATAAGCAACCATCGGTGCGCCCACGTTTGCTTCCACGTGGAACTCGCGTTTCATCCTATCTACCAGCACGTCCAAGTGTAGCTCACCCATACCACCGATAACGGTCTGACCAGTTTCGTCATCGAGACGAACCGTGAAAGTCGGGTCTTCTTCCGCCAGACGCTGAATAGCAATGCCTAGTTTCTCTTGGTCGGCTTTGGTCTTGGGCTCAATCGCGACGTGGATAACCGGATCAGGGAAGTTCATAGACTCTAGCACTACCGGATGAGAACTCTCGCAAAGGGTATCACCAGTAGTAACATCTTTAAGCCCCACGAACGCATAGATATTACCTGCGTGCGCGACCTCAATCGGATTTTCCTTGTTAGAGTGCATCTGGAAAATCTTGCCAACGCGCTCTTTCTTGTCTTTGGTGGCGTTAGTCAGGTTAGAGCCAGCCTTAATCTGCCCGGAATAAATCCGGACATAAGTTAGCTTGCCATAGAAAGGATGAGCTGCAATCTTGAACGCCAAGGCAGCGAAAGGAGCATCGTTTTTCGGAGGACAAAGAACCGTCTTTTCTTCGTCTCCTGGCAGATGACCCTCAAGAGCGGGAACATCTAACGGCGAAGGCAGATAACGCAAAACAGCGTCTAGAACCGGCTGTACGCCCTTATTCTTGAAAGCACTGCCCGCAAATACCGGGTAGATTTCGCTCTTCAAAGTGAGCTCACGGATACCGGCAATAATCTGCTCATTGCTTAGCTCACCGTTTTCTAGGTAAGCCTCCATCAATTCGTCATTAGCTTCCGCGGCGGTGTCAATCAACTTTTCACGGTATTCAACGGCGCGATCTTTCAAATCGTCCGGAATCTCGGCGTATTCAAGCACCGCACCTAGAGTAGCGTCGCCCTCTTTAACCTTGCCGCCAGCCTTTTGAGCCTGCTCGGCACTGAAAGTCTCGGGGAAGTAGACTGCTTTCATTTCCAGCAAATCTACAATCCCTTTGAAATCAGCTTCCGCGCCAATCGGCAGCACCATAACTACCGGGCGGGCGTGCAAACGATCCTCAATGGTCTTTACCGAGTAGTAGAAGTCCGCGCCGAGCTTGTCCATCTTGTTGATGAAGCAGATACGGGGAACGTCATACTTGTCAGCTTGACGCCAAACGGTTTCCGACTGGGGCTCCACGCCCTCTTTGCCATCGAAAACAGCAACTGCACCGTCGAGGACGCGCAGAGAGCGCTCTACCTCTACGGTAAAATCAACGTGACCAGGGGTGTCAATAATGTTAATCTGCTGACCGTTCCAAAAACAGGTAGTAGCCGCGGAAGTAATGGTGATACCGCGTTCTTTTTCCTGCTCCATCCAGTCCATAGTTCCGGCACCATCATGGGTTTCCCCAATCTTGTAGTTGATGCCCGTGTAGTACAGGATGCGTTCGGTTACAGTGGTTTTACCAGCATCAATGTGAGCCATGATGCCAATGTTGCGAACCTGAGAGAGGTCAGCAAGCACTTCTAATGCCACAATCGTTCCTTCCGGTTAGGTTTACCAGCGGTAATGAGCGAAAGCCTTGTTGGACTCCGCCATCTTGTGCATGTCTTCACGACGCTTCACCGCAGCACCCAGGCCGTTGGAAGCATCCAAAATCTCGTTCATGAGGCGTTCGGTCATAGTCTTTTCGCGACGTTGGCGTGAATAATCAACCAACCAGCGCAAAGCCAAAGTGGTTGCCCGAGCAGGGCGAACCTCTACCGGTACCTGATAGGTGGCGCCACCAACGCGGCGAGAACGCACCTCAAGGGCGGGGCGAACATTCTCCATAGCCCGTTTGAGGACGCTGACCGGTTCTTGCTCGGTACGTTCACGTACACCCTCGAGTGCGCCGTAAACAATACGTTCCGCCAATGATTTCTTGCCATCTAGCAGCACCCGATTGACCAATTGGGTAACAATGGTCGAGTTGTAAACCGGATCAACTGCCAAAGGGCGCTTAGGAGCTGGACCTTTACGAGGCATACTACTTCTTCTCCTTCTTTGCGCCGTACTTGGATCGACCCTGGCTGCGGTCACGAACACCCTGAGTGTCCAACGCACCGCGCACAATGTGGAAACGCACACCGGGCAGATCCTTTACACGTCCACCGCGCACCAGCACGATGGAGTGTTCTTGCAGATTATGTCCCTCGCCGGGAATGTAAGCGGTTACTTCAATACCGCTGGATAGGCGCACACGTGCCACTTTCCGCAATGCCGAGTTCGGCTTCTTCGGGGTGGTGGTGTAAACACGAGTGCAAACGCCACGACGCTGAGGGGAACCCTTTAGCGCGCGAGTTTTACTCTTCGCCTTCTTAGTTGAGCGTCCTTTGCGGACCAACTGTTGGATGGTAGGCACTACTTCTCCTGTTACTGAATGTCTAAACTATTGCCACGCGGTACCGAAATATCTGACCCCAGAATCGGGCATAATCCACCGCTGGGGCCGGTCCGCAAGGTCAAGGCTGCAGGATGCTTGCCTAGGTGGTCAGCGGATTACGCCTGACTGACTTACCCTTTACGTCCGGAGCTCAAAGCAGAAGAGCCCGCGCCAGAAAATCTGGCTAGTTTGCGCCGTAACTGAGCGAACTGGACTTTTACAGTTTAAGCCGGCGGCTGCAACTGGTTGCCCAGGAGCTTGCGTAACGAACGCATCTCTGGAGCCCGGTATCGCGGGCACCGTTATTAAAATTAGCTACGGAGCGGCGAAGGGTCAAACCTGACTACGAAATATTTGCACTTTTGTGACTGATTCCATGGGTTTGTTCAAGCTGCGCTCTCTCATGCTTTGTCGATGGCGACGGATTACTGTCCTTTCCGCCCTCCGCAGACATAGTCACCCTCCCGGTTTGCGTGCAAACCCTCTTTTTTAAGTCTTACCTACAAATCAGGAGGGCGGTTCTGCACAAGGAGGGTGATTTGTGGCATTAGCGGCGACATTTTCACCCTCCCGCAACATTTCCGCCCTCCACAGACAAAAGCTCTTCCCGCTTCCAGGTCGGCGTAACATTTCCACCCTCCCAGTTCACACACAAACCCTCTTATTTAAGTCTTACCTACAAATCGGGAGGGCGGTTCTGCACAAGGAGGGTGTTTTTGTGCCATTAGCGCTGACATTTCCGCCCTCCCGTGACGTTTCCGCCCTCCACAGACAAAAGCACCCTCCCAGTTCACGCACAAACTCTCTTTTTTAAGTCTTAACTACAAATCAGGAGGACGATTCTGCACAAGGAGGGGGATCTCGTATCGGGAGGGTGATTCTGCACAGGGAGGGCGATTTTTGGCATTAGCAGTGACATTTCCGCCCTCCCGTGACGTTTCCGCCCTCCACAGACAAAAGCACCCTCCCAGTTACGGTTTTAGGTGCAGATTGGCTGGGATTTGAGGGATTAGGAGACAGTTATGGCTAGTTCAGGAGGGTGGTTTTACATCGGGAGGGTGGTTCTGCATAGGGAGGGCGATTTTTGGCATTAGCAGTGACATTTCCGCCCTCCCGTGACGTTTCCGCCCTCCACAGACAAAAGCACCCTCCCAGTTCGCGCACAAACCCTCTTTTTCAAGTCTTAACTACAAATCGGGAGGGTGATTCTGTACAGGGAGGGCGATTTTGTGGCGTTAGAGGCAACATTTTCACCCTCCCGTGACATTTTCACCCTCCGCAGACATAGTCACCCTCCCGGTTTCAGATCGGCGCAACTTTTTCACCCTCCCATGACATTTCCGCCCTCCACAGACAAAAGCACCCTCCCAGTTCGCGCACAAACCCTCTTTTTTAAGTCTTAGCAGCAAATCGGGAGGGCGATTCTGCACAGGGAGGATGGTTTTACATCGGGAGGGTGTTTTTGTGTTGGGAGGGTGTTTTTGCATCAGGAGGGCGGTTTTACATCGGGAGGGTGGTTCTTGCACAGAGAGGGTAGTTTTGTGGCGTTAGTGGCAACATTTTCACCCTCCCGTGACATTTTCACCCTCCCGGTTTCAGGTCGGCGCAACTTTTTCACCCTCCCATGACATTTCCGCCCTCCCCAGACAAAAGCACCCTCCCAGTTCACGCGCAAACCCTCTTTTTTAAGTCTTAGCAGCAAATCGGGAGGGCGATTCTGCACAGGGAGGATGGTTTTAGATCGGGAGGGTGTTTTTGTGTTGGGAGGGGGTTTTTGCATCAGGAGGGCGGTTTTACATCGGGAGGGTGGTTCTTGTACAGAGAGGGTAGTTTTGTGGCGTTAGTGGCAACATTTTCACCCTCCCGTGACATTTTCACCCTCCCGGTTTCAGGTCGGCGCAACTTTTTCACCCTCCCATGACATTTCCGCCCTCCCGTGACGTTTCCGCCCTCCGCAGACAAAAGCACCCTCCCAGTTCACGCGCAAACCCTCTTTTTTAAGTCTTACCTACAAATCAGGAGGGCGGTTCTGCACAAGGAGGGTGGTTTTATGGCATTAGAGCTGACATTTCCACCCTCCCGCAACGTTTCCACCCTCCCGCAACGTTTCCACCCTCCACAGACAAAAGCACCCTCTCAGTTCACGTACAAACCCTCTTATTTAGGTCTTAACTACAAATCGGGAGGGCGGTTCTGCACAAGGAGGGTGGTTTTGTGCCATTAGCGGCGACATTTTCACCCTCCCGCAACATTTCCACCCTCCACAGACCATATCGCCCTCCCGGTTTCAGGTCGGCATAACATTTTCACCCTCCCAGTTCCAGGTCTAGGCGACCTTTCCGCCCTCCGCAGACAAAAGTACCCTCCCAGTTCGCGTGCAAACCCTCTTTTTTTAAGTCTTAACTACAAATCGGGAGGGTGATTCTGTACAGGGAGGGCGATTTTGTGGCGTTAGTGGCAACATTTTCACCCTCCCGTGACATTTTCACCCTCCGCAGACATAGTCACCCTCCCGGTTTCAGGTCGGCGCAACTTTTTCACCCTCCCGTAACATTTCCACCCTCCACAGACAAAAGCACCCTCCCAGTTACGGTTATAGGTGCAGATTGGCTGGGATTTGAGGGATTAGGAGACAGTTATGGCTAGTTAGGGAGGGCGATTTCGTATCGGGAGGGTGATTCTGCACAGAGAGGGTGGTTTTGTGTTGGGATGCAGTTTCGCCTGCGGAGGGCATTAACGTGAGAATCAAGCAGGCCCGAAAGATGTAACACCCCAGTAACTCACCGAAGAAAGCCCTCATGCAGCGAATCGGTTCGTTTCTAGCAGCTTCCTGACTTATCATGAGGAATCGTGTGCCCATACAGCCTATCCGCAAGCAAAGTTTTGCAGTATCACGTATGCCGGCTGAGCGAACACGGCTGCCAGTTCGACCAGCTAATTGCGTATCTACAGCAAAATCAGCAGCGACTTTCCGCGCAGTTACCCGCGGAAAACGCCCTGACCGTATGGAGCGGACAGCGCCTGAAGATAGCCGGAATAGGAATAGCGTGGCAGGAATCTTTTAGCGGGACAGACAGTTTCCTTAAAGCCCAAACCACCTGGCAAAAGCTGTGTTCACACAGTCAAAACCTTAGAAACCAAATATATAACACCGCTATTTTCCCAAATGGCAATGCGGATCAGGAATATCTTCCGGACTCTCAGCCCGCACCCCTTGCCGCCAATACCGATAATCCTATTTTCCGGAAAGAAACTAGCGCTCAGTTTGATGGATACAAGGCAGATTCGACACCTACCTGGCCGTTGGTATTCGGTAGTTTCGGTTTCACTCCCTCCACTCCCTCCATTTTGCTAATACCAGCCCTCGCGGTGGTAAGCACTGATAGTGGAACCTGGCTTTGGCAGGCGCGTTTACAAGGTGAGAATAGTAATTCTCAAGGATGCGAGCCAGTTTCCTTCCAAACGCGAAGCGACAAATTAGCCACTAACTCCAGCCAAACAATAACTACGGGGTGTTCCTCTGACCCCACATTAGCCGTAGCGAAACCAGCGACCCTGCAGGCAAAAATGCCCAGTCACGGCGGGGAAAGCGCTCCAGTCTGTATCGAGAAAAGCTATCCTCATCTAAATCCGCAAGCCTGGATGCAGGCAGTAGGGCGAGCACGAAGCGAAATTCAAAGTGGTAGAGCCGAGAAAATCGTACTCGCCCGCGACATACAACTTCGCTTTGACCAGGAGATTTCTTTACTTAGAGTCACAAACTACCTCGCAAATCAATACCCAAACTGTTGGACATATGCGATAGACGACCTGGTGGGAGCTAGCCCCGAGATGCTAGCCAGCGTTCTGGACGGGAAACTGCTGTGCCGCGTCCTGGCTGGCTCGGCTATTCCCACCAAGGAGAATTATCTCTTTACCGACCCTAAAGAGCAGCTAGAACACCGATTAGCGGTGCAAAGCGCCGAAGAATCACTTGTGAACCTCGGTCTCGATTTGCAAGTCCCCTCCCCGCGGCTACTCCGCCTAGGGTATGTTACCCATTTAGCAACCGATATTACTGCCGAAAACCTAGCAGACCAGGGCGTAACCTCGCTGAGCGCTGCTGGAGCTTTACACCCCACCGCGGCTGTGTGCGGCAAACCGCGCGAAGTTGCAGCAGCCCGCCTTAGCGAACTAGAAGCAATGAATCGGGGGCGTTACGCTGCCCCAATAGGCTGGATGGATGCCAGTGGCGAGGGCGAATGGGCAATCGCGTTGCGGTGCGCGCAGCGGCATCATTCCCGTGGCGATATTTACCGAGTTATTGCTGGTGCTGGCATTATGAGGGATTCTAATCCTCAGCGCGAACTGGTCGAGACTGAAACCAAAATGTCACCAATGATTCGGGCATTAACAGCGTAAGTATACTGAGATATCTAAAAACGCGAACTTGGCGTGTTTTCTTAAAGCGCTATGCATATTAGCCGTTAGTTATAAGAAAGCTACAGCTAGTTATCGACCCTTATCCAGGTTAATGCCGATAACTAGCTGTAGCTCAAATGGTTATTTAGTTATTTTTTTAGTTTTTCGCCTTTTTACGGACTGATACTAATGCCATTCCGGCTCCTAGCATTGTGATGAAGCAGATTAGTGCTACATATGCTTGAGTGCCGGTATTTCCTAAACGACCGGAAACAGATCCCTTACCTGGCTTTGTCTTCGAGTCCTGAGATTTTCCTGGCTTAGCCTTCTCCGCAGCAGTCTTAGCCCGAACAGTCTTAGCAGGCTCAATCACAGACGAAGAACCATCAGCATAAGAAATAGTCACCTTACCGTTATCAGCAACCTCGACCTTAGCAGTATCAGGAAGATTAGGATTAGCAGCCTTAACCGCAGCCTTAACAGCATCCTTCTCACCAGCAGTCAACTTAGCAACATCATCAACCGCAACCACAACCGGATCAACCAAACTAGCCTTCTCCGCAGCAGTCTTAGCCCGAACAGTCTTAGCAGGCTCAATCACAGACGAAGAACCATCAGCATAAGAAATAGTCACCTTACCGTTATCAGCAACCTCGACCTTAGCAGTATCAGGAAGATTAGGATTAGCAGCCTTAACCGCAGCCTTAACAGCATCCTTCTCACCAGCAGTCAACTTAGCAACATCATCAACCGCAACCACAACCGGATCAACCAAACTAGCCTTCTCCGCAGCAGTCTTAGCCCGAACAGTCTTAGCAGGCTCAATCACAGACGAAGAACCATCAGCATAAGAAATAGTCACCTTACCGTTATCAGCAACCTCGACCTTAGCAGTATCAGGAAGATTAGGATTAGCAGCCTTAACCGCAGCCTTAACAGCATCCTTCTCACCAGCAGTCAACTTAGCAACATCATCAACCGCAACCACAACCGGATCAACCAAACTAGCCTTCTCCGCAGCAGTCTTAGCCCGAACAGTCTTAGCAGGCTCAATCACAGACGAAGAACCATCAGCATAAGAAATAGTCACCTTACCGTTATCAGCAACCTCGACCTTAGCAGTATCAGGAAGATTAGGATTAGCAGCCTTAACCGCAGCCTTAACAGCATCCTTCTCACCAGCAGTCAACTTAGCAACATCATCAACCGCAACCACAACCGGATCTGCGAAGTTGATTTTTACGAACATCTTGACAGTGTCAATGGAGTCGCCTTTTTGATCGTCCTTGTATTTGACGTTTACGGTAATCTCTTGGGCAACTCCGATCTTTGTAGGATCAATAGAATCGGGTACAAGTTTTGTACCTTCAGGAAGCTGCAAATCTGTCTCGTTATAATCAGCGTCGCTTGCCTTCGATTTTGCTTTAAAAGTTACCGCTTTTGCCTCGTTAATTTTATCGGAGGTTAATTCGGTGAGACTCGAAATTTCAATGGGTTTATTTACGTTATTCAAAGTCTGGTCAAGAACGGGCTCGTACTTATCCTTAAGCGGCTTAACGACGTAATACATCTTGCCAACTGATTTATCTTGATTGTTGGAGGCACGGTAAACCGTATAGGTGGTTTTATGGTCACCTAATTTCGCATCAAGAGCAACTGTGCCATGTACTTTTATTTCATACTGAGGATAACTACCATCAGCATCAGACTTAACCTGTCCACTATCTGCCATGTCCAGAAGTAGACCTTTCGGCAATTCCTGTACTTCCACGTACGGTCTACCATCGGCATTTAACTTAACTTGAGAGATTGAGGGCGTGCGGATGGTTTCACCCTTTTTATTCTTGGGATTACCCGGTAATGCCAGATTTTCTAAATACATCTTGTGGTTTACCAACCCAGCAGTATCACCGCGGAAGAAGTAAAGATTTACCGTATCCCAGGGGTAATCAGGGGCAGAAACGGTGTTGCCATTGTTTTGCCACAGTGGCAGCTGCGGAAAATCATGGGAGTCGTTATCGGTAGTCCAGGCATATTTAGTAATATCTGCAACATCCAACGTATTGGTTGAAATGTCCTTATAGAGCAAGGTTGCAACCCCACCCTCAATCGTTACATTTAACGCCTCAGGGTTCGCAGCTTTAACTTTTTCTTGAAGGGTTTTGACCTCTTGGTCAGTTAAATCCCAAGGATTATAAACCTTGATTTTCTCTGCGGGAGGTTTAGCTGGATAGTCATCCTTAGCTGCCGCAAATGCGGGAACAGCACTAAAAGACAGGGCAACAGCACCCGCTAAAGTTGCACCTGCTATTTTCTTAAATAATTTCATTTACATTATCTCCCCCCCCCCGATTCCTTAGCCTTCGACTTACAGACCAGAACCGAGGATTATATTAAGGAATTCCAACAGATTTAGATTAGCATAAGAGGAATAAAATCTGAATCCACTAACAGCAAGTCTGCAACCAAGCAGGCTACACAGATAATTCGTTAGAAATGGCGGATTCCAGTAAAGCTCTGCGAGAACGCAAATCCGGCAGGTAAGCATTAATTTCAACGATTTCACGGCGCGGAGTCTCCCGAAGAATCTTCTTCAGCTCCTCTGCGTCCTGAGCGCAACGATAATCCCAGCCCAGCCCAGTAGCCAATGCAGAAAAATCAAAACGCTGCGGGGTCAAGAAATAACGCGGAAATACCTCCCGGTAGCGCTGCTCGCCATGCTCCAAAGTAGCAAAGATATTGCCACCCCCATCGTTTAACACCATCACCTGAACGACTGGTTGTTTTTCCAGCTGCCCCGTCAGCAAACCCGTCAAATCGTGCAGACAGGTCAAATCCCCGGCAATCAGACGCACTGCCCGACCAGTTCCGGCAGCCAACCCCAAGGCGGTCGAAATATTCCCATCAATCCCGGACAGTCCCCGATTCGCGCAATACCTGATTCCCCGCCCTCCCCGAGCAGCTAAATCAAAAGCCCGAATCGTGTTAGAAGCCCCCAACATCGTCAAGGGCGGCGTGCAGCCCTGACTGGATTCCGGCGCGTACACGTCCTCATAAATGCGGGCAAAAGCAAACGGGTCTATTCCCATTTCTAACTCCCGCAGACTCTCCTCAAGTTCAGCGTTATTATCCGAATGGGACAGCCGCAGCCGATGCGCCACCTCGCTCGCTAAAGATGCTCTAGCGGTATCCCCAGAAGTTGCAAACACAACCTTGGTAGACTTACTTAAAGCTACCTCCTCAGCAGTTTTCCCTGGAGAGCTTTGACGCGAATCAAGAGCCGCATACTTCGAATTTTGCCAAACCGTTACCGCTCGTGAATCTACGCAGCGCCGATAGGCTTCCTCAACTGCGTGGGCGGCGCGCTGCCAACGTTGCAACCAACTGGTATCAGCGGCTTTAGGAAATACTTCCCCAACCCGCTCTACACTGGTCTCCACATATTTACCGGTGAGATTAGTTTTCGCTCCCAAACTGGGCAAAGAATAAATCGGAATATCCATGCGGGAAAGCAACGCCGCAACCGAACGCGATAACGTGGCATGACCAGCTACTATAACTTGCCGGATTTCAGAAGCCATAGCGGGTAAAACCTGCGGACCGTGAGCTATCTGCACCGCACTGCCAATCCCCACCCGAACCGTTGGCTCCGCTAACATCGGCAAGCCCCAAGCAGCAGCGGCCGTTTGCACCGCTAACGGGCATTGATCAGCTAAAACTACCACCGTTTTTGCTTCCGGCCTGGGAGCAGAGAATTCCTCCTGCACTCTATCTGCCTCGTCTAAAGCCGCGAGTGCGCCCTTTAGCCGCCCCTCAGCTTGCCCCACGGAGCCACTTCCACCTGGGGTTTTCTCTTTTCCTAAGGACGAGCCGGCACTTTGGTGGGTCGGGGTTAGATTCCCAGCAACACTCGGGAAAATAGCAGCGTCCTCGCCAGATTCTGCCTGTAGCAAATCTTGCGGAATCTCCCAGTTTTCGCTGCTGACCAGCGGAGGGGCGATACAAAGATTAATATGCACCGGGCAGCACTGCCGTATTCTTCCAGACACGTTAGCCCAGGCTCGCCTCACGGCGCAACGAATCTTTTCAACAGATTCTTCAATCACATCTTCTGTGGCATCAATATCTAGCGCAACCGGACAGTAGCGACCATAAATCCCCTCCTGCCAGGTAGTTTGATTGGCACCGGTGCCGCGCAGGGCGCGAGGACGATCAGCGGTTAAAACCATCAGGGGGATACCTGCGTGGAAGGCCTCCATAATTCCGGCCCCCAATTCGGCGACCGCGGTACCAGAAGTCACTACCAAAGCTACTGGCGTGTAGCTCTCTGTAAAGCCCTCATTGTTGCAGCTCTCAGCGCTTAAATCTGTGGCGCTATCACCGGTAGCCGCCAGGGTTGTGCGACTGCCGTCCTCAAAACCGGTAGTCTCTGTTCTAGATTTGACTGAATCCTGTAGATAAATGCCAGATTTCGCTAGCCCTAAAGCAAAAAAAGCGGCGGAACGTTCATCAAGACGAACATGGGTACGTACCAAACCGACCTGCTCTAACGCAGCTAAAGCATAGGTTAGGGGCGCAGAGCGCGAGCCGGGGCTAATGACGAAATCTCGCACTCCAGCCCGCACCAATTCGCTGACGGTTTCCCTGGCGAGGATGGTAGCGGATTCGGTCATATTTTCACCGGCATCAGCGGTTTGACGATTGTGATTATCGCCGGGCAAGTGGGAGGGCAGATAAGCGTCAGTCACCTAGTCGCTACCTCCGCCACATCTCGAATCCGCTGACTCCATCGTTTAACCAAATCGCGGCGAGGTTCCGTATCAGCCACCTGAATTAAATCTGGGTTTACTTCGACTGCTCGCACCTCCAAGCATCCGCCTTTGACCTGCCAATGCTCACGGGAAATATCCGATTTGAGCAGCTGGCTGGTGGCGAGGCCACAGGCGTGCGGAAGCTGGGGCAGGGCGGCAGCAGCACGCACCCCCAAGCCGATACCGATAGCGCTATCGACTGCGGAAGAAACCACCACTTCCATACCGCGTTTATTAGCTTCCTGAGCTAAATCTAGTACCGCTTGCACCCCGCCCAAAGGCTGGATTTTCACCACCATCACATCGGCACAATCTTCTGACAGTTCAGCTAGAGGATTGGGGAAACGGCGAATCAGCTCATCGACCGCTATCGGCACCGAGACGGTTTTACGCAGTTCACTGAGCTCTTCGGCGCTTTTACAGGGCTGCTCTACATATTCCAAACCCCCCGCTGCCTCATTTAAGGCTGCAATCGCGGTTTTCGCTTCCTCCAGATTCCAGGCTCCATTAGCATCAACCCTGATTTGGTAATCCCCGCCGATTTGTTTTTCGAGGGCGGCTCGCACGGCTTTTACCCGTTCCACGTCATCAGCAAGTTCAGTGCCTCTATCAGCTACTTTGACTTTCGCTGTGCGGCAACCTCCGCTTTGCTCTACGATTTGGGTGGCGCGCGCGGGAGATACCACCGGAACGGTCACGTTCACCGGCACGCTTTGCCGTACCGGGTCTGGCAGGGGCTCGGTCAGAGCATTAACCGTTGCCCACAGCCAACGTTTTGATTCATGTGGTCCATAATCCCAAAAGGGCGCGAACTCTCCCCAGCAATCCCCACGACGCAACAGCACGCCCTCGCGCACAATTATCCGGCGGAAACGGTTCACCAACGGGAGGGAATAAACCAAGGCCTGGTCAATTTCGATAGGGGGAAACTCGCTATGGTCAAAAAGACTGCTTAGCTCACTAAGTTCAGGTTTTGACACCTCAACCAACATCGGGGTGTTTATGTTTCCTACCATCACGATTCCCTTTAAAGTAAGTTGTTATCGCCCCATTTAGCTAAGCGGTTTTGGGCTTGCCGCTAGCTTTTTGAGCTTAATGTTTCCGGTTATTTTACTTTTCTCTTATAAATCTAATAGTAATAGGGGAATGCTGACCAGTCAGGCTCCCGATGTTCCAAGAATGCGGTGCGCCCCTCTTCGGCTTCATCGGTGCCGTAGGCTAATCTGGTAGCTTCTCCCGCAAAGAGTTGCTGCCCTAATAACCCATCGTCTGCCAGGTTAAACGCATATTTCAACATCCGGATAGCCTGGGGAGATTTCCGGGCGACAGTTAGTGCCCATTCTAGCGCTACGGCTTCTAGTTCCTGATGAGGTACTGCCGCGTTGATTACCCCCCATTCTTCGGCTTGCCGCGCATCATAGGTGTTTGCCAAGTAAAAGATTTGCCTTGCCCGCTTGTCACCTACTTGCCGCGCCAGCAGTGCCGAGCCATATCCGGCATCGAAGGAGCCGACATTGGCATCGGTTTGTTTGAAACGAGCATATTCTTGGCTGGCCAACGCCAGGTCACACACCACCACCAGGGAATGTCCACCCCCGGCTGCCCATCCGGGAACTGCCGCAATCACCGGTTTCGGCATTGCCCGGATTATCCGCTGTACCTCTAGAATATGTAGGCGTCCGGTACGCGCTAAATCTAGATTTTGCCGGCGCTGGGAAACTTCCGCGTCCGGGTCGGCACCTGCCTGTTCATATCTATACCCGCCGCGGTCACGAATCCGCTGGTCACCACCGGAACAAAAACTGTACCCCCCGTCGGAATCGCTAGGACCGTTCCCGGTGAGGATTACGGCTGCCACATCGGCGGCACTACGGGCATATTCCAGACACGCCAGCAGTTCATCTACGGTGTGGGGACGAAAAGCGTTGCGCACTTGTGGTCGGTCAAAGGCAATGCGCAAAACCGGAAGTTTAGCGCCATTTTCCCCGCAATCAGCCAGTTCGGTAGCTTCCAGGTTGGTTAGCTGGTAGCGTTCACGCCCGGGCTTGTAGGGTTTTGGGTTTCTACTTGATTTGACCGGGTGGGAGGTAGTTTCACCCGGCAAGGATGGGGATAAGGACGAGGGGGAGGGCGAGGGCGAGGATGGAGTTGGGAATGATGTTGAGGGCGAGGGCGAGGTCGATATTGAGGAGGAGGGGGCGGGAGTTGAAACTGGGGCATCTTCGGCAGCTGCTAAACCGTTCATGCCTCTGCTTTTCACTACTGCGCGATGAAAGGTGAGGTCAGTTAAGTTTTCAAATCCGGGAACCGGAATCCATCGCTGCGCGTCGAAAGTGTCAGATATATTTGCTAGCTGGCTCATAGCTTTACCTTATCGCGAGGTCGCTCTTACCTAAGTTTCCTCCTTAGCCACTACCCCGCAAAGCGACATCATTTCCTTTCTGCACTCGCCCTCATAAGGCAGGAAGTTTTTCCTCCCCTCCCTGTGCAAAATCACCCTCCCTATACAAAACCACCCTCACGATTTGTAGTTAAGACCTAAAAAAGAGGGTTTGGACGCGAACTGGGAGGGCGATTACGTCTCGGGAGGGCAGAAATGTAATGCCGACCCGCAACCGGGAGGGCGAAAAATCCACCACTAACGCCACATAACCACCCTCCCTATACAAAAACACCCTCCCGATTTGCAGTTAAGACCTAAAAAAGAGGGTTTGCACGCGAACCGGGAGGGCGATACTGTCTGCGGAGGGCGAAAACGTCACGGGAGGGCGGAAAATCCACCACTAACGCCACAAAACCACCCTCCCCATGCAAAACCGCCCTCCCGATTTGCAGTAAAGACCTAAAAAAGGGGGTTTACAAGCGAACTGGGAGGGCGATTACGTCTCGGGAGGGCAGAAATGTAATGCCGACCCGCAACCGGGAGGGCGAAAAATCCACCACTAACGCCACAAAACCACCCTCCCTATACAAAACCACCCTCCCGACTTGCAGTTAAGACCTAAAAAAGAGGGTTTACAAGCGAACTGGGAGGGCGATTACGTCTCGGGAGGGCAGAAACGTCACGCCGACCTAAAACCAGGAGGGCGATACTGTCTGCGGAGGGCGGAAACGTCACAGGAGGGCGAAAAATCCACCACTTACGCCGCAAAACCACCCTCCCTATACAAAACCACCCTCACGATTTGTAGTTAAGACCTAAAAAAGAGGGTTTGTGTGCGAACCGGGAGGGTGACTATGTCTGTGGAGGGCGGAAATGTCAGCGCTAATGGCACAGAATCGCCCTCCCTAAGTAAAACCACCCTCCTTATGCAAAACCGCCCTCCCTATGTAAAATCGCCCGCCTTGTGCAGAACCGCCCTCACGATTTGTAGTTAAGACCTAAAAAAGAGGGTTTACAAGCGAACTGGGAGGACGATACTGTCTGCGGAGGGTGGAAACGTCACGGGAAGGCGGAAATACCACCACTTACGCCACAAAACCACCCTCCCTATACATAACCACCCTCCCGATTTGCAGTTAAGACCTTAAAAAGGGGGTTTGCACCTGAACTGGGAGGGCGATTACGTCTCGGGAGGGCAGAAATGTAATGCCGACCCGCAACCGGGAGGGCGAAAAATCCACCACTAACGCCACAAAACCACCCTCCCTATACAAAACCACCCTCCCTAACCAGACATAACTGCCCTCCAATCCCAGCAGCCACAGCTACTGCCCACCGGCGCGATAAGCTTAACGATAGCGCCTACTATCGGAGGTCGGATTTGCGCGTTGTTCCCCCACCTAGCACAACAGCCAGGCAAGCATGCGAAATTTTAGCTTCTGCAGATAGCATCAGCGCAGGAAGCTACCATCTTGAGAAAACCGAACACGCTCCGCAAACTATCTGGCTGCAGCCGAAACCAAATAGGGAAAACTCTCCAGGACAGCCCACAGAAGATACCGCGCCTCGCCCCCTGATTTTCCTGCCAGTATCCGATAACCCAGAGCACGACGCGTTATTTTTCACCGCTCTAGAAACCAGGTTGCGAGCCGAAAAACCCTCAGCACCGGCAGCACCGGTCAATATGGAAACCTCTCAGGACAGCAAACATAAAGACCTTATTGCCGCCTTACAGATTTTAGAGAACTACCAGCCGATATTCTTTCCCGTCCGCGCTGAACGTCTCACCCCTATTTGGGCACGCCAACAGGCTTTAAGGCTAAAACGATTGCCTAAAGAGGTAGTTTTCCTGCTTTCAACTTCAGGTTCAACTAAACCCGGAGGACGCTTAGTCGGACTTTCACTCTCCGCCCTGGAAGCCTCCCACCAGGCAACTTGCGAGCGCCTGGGTACAGACGGGATTTGGATTTCGGCTCTCCCCCGCGATCATATTGCCGGTTTTCAAGTGATTGCTCGCGCCTTTGCCAGCGGTAGCGAAGCACTAACTATCGACATGACCGGCGGGTTTAAGGTCTCACGTCTTACGGATGCTCTGCTGCGGGCCAGGGAACTTACTTCCTCACTATCCCCCTCCCCCGCCTTGCCACTTTATTTGTCGTTAGTACCCACTCAGCTGCGTCGCGCCCTCGCCAATCAGGAAGCGGTTTCAGCTTTACGTTTATGCGCTGCAATCCTGGTGGGAGGAGCACGCATTTCCCCAGCTCTGCTGGCTGAGGGACGCGGGAAAGGGTTAAATCTGGTAACCACCTACGGCATGACTGAAACCTGTGGCGGATGCGTTTATGACGGAGTGCCGCTGCCGGGGGTGAAAGTTGCGGTTAATGCGGGGAGGGTTTGGCTTTGCACTCCTGGGTTGATGAGTGGATATTTAGAGGAAGAATGCGACCGTGAAATCCAGGTGTTTAACGGGGAGCGCTGGCTTAGAACGAATGATTGGGGACGGATTGTTGTTAAGGACGAGCATGGGGGCAGTATTACCGAAAACGCTGCTGGCTCCAGCGCTGGCAGGAATAAGGGCACATCGCTAGCATTCCCGCTGCCATCTCCAGAAAGTGCGCCTATTGGGCTGGAACTTCGCGAAAAGGGCAACGATGTGGGGCAAAATCAGGAGATAGGCTCCGAGGATTATGCCCAGCGAACTGCCCCGCTAATCATTGATGATATTTCTTCTGCCCTCCTAGAGGTATTAGGGAGGATAGACGACACTATTATTTGTGGGGGTGTCAATGTTTCACTTCCCCTAGTAAAGGAAGCATCTGAGAAGTTCGGTTTTTCGGGGATAGAGTTGTGCGGTCTGCCTGATGAGGAGTGGGGCGAGGTGTTGTGTGCAGTTTTTTCCCGGCAAAGGTTGAGGGGCTATGAAGCATCTTCCCCAATGCTGAATCCGAAATCTCCGGTTTCAGCAAAGCTAAACTTCGCCGGAGTAAATCCGAAAGACGTAGGTTCAAGTGAGTTAAATCCGGGAGAGTTAAGCTCGGGAGATTTGCCTTCGAGTGGGATAAATGGGATAGATGAGATAAATGCGGCAGATTTAAGCATTGGAGACTTAAATCCGGCGTACCTGGGACAAAAACTACGTGCCGCTTTGCGCGGGCGCTTGCCGGCTTCGCATTTGCCAAGGGCGGCGGCCATTCTTCCTGACTTCCCCTTATTGCCAAGCGGAAAAATCGACCGTCGCGCCC
This sequence comes from Varibaculum timonense, assembly GCF_027694345.1. Lineage (NCBI taxonomy): Bacteria > Bacillati > Actinomycetota > Actinomycetes > Actinomycetales > Actinomycetaceae > Varibaculum > Varibaculum timonense. Next base: position 134,603 of record NZ_JAQEVU010000005.1, on the reverse strand, counting down.
TAAAAAAAGCAGTCTACTGTCTTAACCAGCAAAACCTTATCTGGCGTCGCTGATTCTGGCTATCGCCATCCGGGATCGCCTTCACCTTTACAGGGGTTAGATTCCTGCTTGATATTACTACTTTGAGATTTTTTTCCGGCTGGTTTTGCTTTTTGCTTATTAGCTGGTGCTTTCTGTTTTTGAGTACGAGTGGTTTTAGGAGCCTTCTGGGTGGTAGATTTTTCTGTTACTTTCTTCCCTGATTCAGTTTTTTTAGATGCTTCTTGTTCGCTGGCAGCTTTGTCTGTTTCATCTGTTTCCTGCTTTTCAGCCTCCGCCTTTTCGGCGGCAGCTTTTAGAGCTTTTTGAGATTCGAGAGTGTCGAACTTTTCGCCATCTTTAGTCTCGCCTGCGAAATAGATTAATTTTAAATCCGTATCAAACCTAAGTTCTGTCTTACTTAAAGTTTTCAAGGTTTCAATCGGGAGCTGATTAACTTCATATTTTTCTTCTTCAGATGCATTAAGCAATAAATCGATAAGCGGTCTATGGTTTACTTTCGCAGCATCTGGATCACCATCTTTTTCGACCTCGTCTGCGGGAGCTTTCACATATTCGGCAGGAACGTAAAGAGTCGCCATCTCTTTATCTTTAAATTCTGTACCTTTTGTAAAGGCTAGCTTAGAGAACGCTTCGTCACCTGTTTTTTTAATCGACACTTCTTTAATACTTTTGCCCGTATTATTGGTGAGTGATACCTGAGTAGCATCTACCCCATCTGCACCAATAGCTATATTGGTAACCTTTTCTGGGGCTTTTTGCTTACTAGCGTCACTCGCGGAGCATCCGCTAAAAGCAAGCATTAGACCTAAGGCACTCAAGAGCAGAATAACTTTTTTCACCATATTTTGAAGAGCAGACACTGTTTCTTACCTTTCCTATTCTTCGAGATACGCATTTCATTTATAAATAATGTAAAGGGAGCTTAAGGAAGCCCACTTGGTTTCACTTAGCTAATTACCGTTCTCCTGTATTTCACCTATTTTTCTTACTTGCACACCGAATGCCTTACTGGCTGCATATATTTCTATACGGGTGTTCGCAGTAATATCTGATTGCGGTATATAGAATCGATACCCATAGTCATTAACTATTTGCTGGTTCCTGTTTGTAATTGATTTTCTGTAGCCTTGGTAATCTCGTATCTGTGTATCCTGTGATTCATTTTTTGCGGTCGTGATTCTGGCAAATACTTCAACATCACCTTGGCGGTGCGCGGCGGGAATAGTTCCATCGATTACTTTGAATATCCCATTCTTCTCTAGCTTGACTTTCTCTTTATCGGTACTATCCACCAGTTCATAGGCATTGAGATTAGTTGCGGGGCTCGCGAGAGCTGGAGGCTCGGTGGCGAAAAAAGGGATTAATCTTTCGGCTCGTTCTACAACTAACACTTCTGGCTCTTGGGAAAACGCATAGGTAATATCGTAGGGAATCAGCTTTGAATACTGGGCAGCGGCAAAACTGGGAGAAAGTACCGGCACTAGCGAGTTACCGAAAGAGTCCCGGAACATAAACAGATTCTTTTCACCTTGTCCCGTTGTTTGAACTAAATCCGCTGTCGCATCGGGGTTATCGTCTGCATATTCCCAGAGATCACCTTGGAATTGCTCTAGGTCGTTTATTCCTTCAGCTCGCCAGTTCGGTTCTGTCAAAGTAGAGGTCGGATTCTGCATTTTCTCTATATCACCGACGAATCCCGCCCCTAGTTTCCAATCTGGATTCTTGGCGAGGTTATCTACTTGCAAATGTTCGAGTAGCTGGTCGGCAGCAACGCACGCACCCTTGAAATTCCAATGAGTGTCTGCTTTCTGATAGAGAACCTCTTTGCTGCTTTTTAGTTTTTTGGTGAAATCAACATAGGGAACCCCTAAATCACCTAATCGCCTCTGCAAACGGTTCAAATTAGAATGCTCAAAATCTGCTGCTAAATATCGATTTGGCATATAGTTGCCGTAAAGGGTGTTCTTATTTGGCGCTAAAGCTACCGTAAATTTGATTCCGCGTTCTTCAGCCTGTTCAGAAAGAATCTTTAGATTAGTGGCAGCATTGTCTATCCCGCGGGAGGATAGCCGATTAAATCCCAGGTAGTCATCAAGGGTATCCCGGTAAAACAGGTAACCATCTTTACCTATAACAACCTGGTTGGTTATCGAGGACGAGAACAGCCCACGTTTGAGGGCGGCAGCAGTTCCAATCAGTTTTCCTCGAAAAGGGAAAGTTTTTTCGAGATAAGTTCCACTATCCCGCAAATAGTTGATGTTTAGCCCTCCGGAAGATGCTGTTAATGAGGGCGAAGTTAGTTTTGAGGCTTGCGAGGGTTCTTGCCATTTTTCTACCGGGAACAGGTGTGATACCGCTGGAATCAGCATCAGGCATAAAGTTACAGTCACGAAAATACGCATGAGGTGTTTGTTCATTTTTTCTGTTAGCGGGGTATTCTTTGCTTCGGATAAATCGCGTTTTTCATTCATTTCTACTGCCAGCACCTCCTAAAACCTGAAATAAATGAAGGGATGATAGCCACCGGCAGCCAGGATTAGCAGATTAGCTACTAGCAGTAGCAGCGTTAGGGCGAAGCTCCATATCCTGGTATCTACTACTGCCGGGCTATAGGTCGAGGAGGGATTAGTAACCCCTAGTTTTTCCCAAAAGGGCGCTTTTGGAGCCAAGATTTGAGTAACTGGGAGCATTGCGATTAAAGCGATGCAGAAAATGGTTACAGTCCACGGATCTAGGTATGACAGTGCTAAAGAACCGGCTCTCACCGTGGAATCAGTTTTTAACCCAACCATGGCGGCATAGAGATGCAAAGCTTGGGAAAAGCTATCAGCTCTGAAGATTACAAACGATGTCACCACGATGAACATCGTGTAGAAATGTCCAATCCAAGTTGGAAGTTTCTTGACGGGCAGGATTTCCTCGAGCATCAAAAATATCCCGTGGATTAGTCCCCACACTACAAAAGTCCAAGCAGCGCCGTGCCAAAGACCGCAAAGCAGAAAAACCGTGAATTTGTTTATAACCGTCCGGGTTGTGCCTTTACGGTTTCCTCCTAGAGGAATATAGAGATACTCCAAAAACCAAGTGGATAGCGAGATGTGCCAACGCCGCCAAAATTCTTGCATCGAGCGCGAAATATAGGGGTAGGTGAAGTTTTCTTGGAATTGGAAGCCGAACATTGCGGCCATCCCAATTGCCATATCCGAATAGCCGGAAAAATCGAAGTAAATCTGGAGGGCGTAACAGATAGCTGCTAGCCAGGCAGCATAAACATCTACTTGTCCACTTTGGCTTCCATAAATCCCGTCTACCACTACTGCCAAAGTGTCAGCGATAATCACTTTTTTGCTTAGTCCAACTATGAATCTACGTAAACCGCAAGCTACCCCGTTAAGGGTGATTTCGCGATGTGCTATCTGTTTTTCGATATGGCGGTAGCGCACGATTGGTCCCGCTATAAGTTGCGGGAAGAAAGAAATATAAAGCATGACCACGAAAGGATCACGAGCAGCGGAAATTCTCTTACGATAGACATCTATTACGTAAGAGAGTGCCTGAAAAGTATAGAAAGATATCCCAATCGGTAGAGATATTTCCCCGATTTTTAGGTTGAGACCCAGCACGGAATCTGCGGTTTGTACTAACATCCCTGTATATTTGAAGAACCCTAACATCCCTAGGTTAAGGACGAGCGCCAGCGTTAAAACGATATTGCGTCTGGTTGGTAGGCTGCCTTCTTTACCGGTATCCAAGGCTAAGGCTAAAGCCCAGTTCGCTAGGCAAGACACCAGCATTAACAGTACATAAATCGGTTCGCCGTAGGAATAAAACAGCAAACTCGCAAGTATCAGTACTGCGTTCTTTGCCCTTACCGAGGGGATTATCGCGGTGAGGATAAAAACAGACGGTAAGAAGAAAGAAATGAAAAGAACCGTACTAAAAACCACTAGTTAAGAGCTCTCTTATTGGCATCCCAATAGTAGATAGGAGCGTTCCAGTAGGTCTTGTAGTAAAACGCCCAGCCTCCTTTAGAACGCTTGTAAGCCATATCTTCGTCGGTATCGAAAATATAGGTGGTTCCACCGATTTTGATTTCATTCCAACCATGGGGGGCGCGTGCGTTGGCAACATATCCCAGGCGGATAGTTGCCTGCGAATACCCTAGCGCCTTAGCTATCCATTTGTAACCAGCAGCAAAGCTGTAACAGTTACCCCCGCCGTTGGCAAAAAATTCCTTGGCGTATCGGATATCCCAGTTACTGCCGCTAGGATGGGACTTCCCATGAGCACCAATATAATGATAGTTATTCACCACATACGCATAGGCACTGGATAAGGAACCATACCGCGCAACTATGGATTCTAGGGTGGCGTCTAGTTGAGCATCCCCGGAGCCAAGGTAGTTAAAATACATTCCCTTAGACCGGAGCGCTTTGATACTGCGCATCCCGACTTTGCCATCTGGGTAAATACCATTGGCTCTCTGGAAGTTTTTAACGCACTGCTCTGTAAGTTTTCCGTATCCTCCGTCTGGTGTGAAGCTACAGTATGAGGGATACAGATGGGTAAGAGCCGTTTGCACTACTTCAACTTTGTGATTCCAAGATCCATTACCCATAACACTGATGAAGTCGGTAGACGGGATAACCCAGACCGGAATCCCCTTTGCTCGTAGGGCTTTAGCAGTTTTCATCCCTACACCACCGTCTGGGGTAATCCCATGTGCCCTCTGGAAAGATTTCACAGCTGCCGTGGTTTTCCCTCCATATACTCCGTCAGCCCAGAATCCGGCATATTGTGGAAAGTATTTATTTAATCCTTGCTGCAAGACGAGCACACTGGCTACGCGAGAACCAGACCACATGGTGGCACTGGTCCAGTGGTTGGGACTTGGCTCTGGGGCATCTTTGATAACAATGTCTGTAGATGAATCCTCACGAATGGCGTCCGCGAAAGCCCGGTCTGCGATTTCACTTTCTGGCAAACCCAACTTTTCTCGGATATTACGTACACATTTAGCCGTGCCAGCCCCAAAAGTCTTATCCGGCCAGGTAATACCGCATTCATTTGGATACTTAATCATCATCCAAGTTTGTAAATTGCGCACGTAATCGCTGTTAGTCTGTCCCGGAACCAAGTTAAACTTAGTGTTGATTTTTCCAACAATCGCAGCTGTTATCCCCGCCTGGCGCAACTTTGCGGTCGTATAGTACCCAAATCCTCCATCAGCATATACCCCGAATTTGCGTTGTACACATTTGACTGCGGCCTCAGTTTTGCCACCAAACCCGCCATCGGGAGCGAAATCGACACATTCAGGATAGTAATGTGCCAACCCCAACTGCATGGTTCTAACTTCATTACTCCACTCACCGCGCCAAAGTACATGGGATACCAGAATTTGTGGACGAGACAACACTGGAAGTTGATTCGCAGCTTCTTGCCTGCTGACCGAAGTGTCCGAGTCTGCATTAGTCGGAGAGGAAGCGGGATTCGATGTTTCGGCAGAGCTTTCTCGTGTGGATTTATCCTTTTCAGGGGAATAGGAGTCGACCGTATCAGCCGCTTTGCTGTCTGATTCTTCGTTAGTTATTGTTCCGGTGTTTTCCAGTTCTTCGCCGTAAGCTGCCCCATTGACGGAAAGCATCAGCAGAATTGAAGAGAGTAAAACCGTCACAAATTTCACGCAAAAATATTTTGCTTTTGAAAACATCTATTTCCCCCTTTTATTCTCGCAAAATATGCTACCCCCCCCCCCGCGAATAAAGAGCAACTATCGTAACCAGCAGCACACCTGGGGAAATGAGCTATCAGTCTCCTTGAACAATCAAAAAGGACGAGTTAGTTGGCAATCCGGCAGTGCTCGCTAATCACCATTTACCACAGCCTCACAACCAAAATTTTCCTGCTGGCTCGCTAACATTTATCTGAGCCGAATCCGGAATGAGTTGCAGAATCTTATTGGCGAAATAGAAGTCATGAGCCACAATTCCAATGTTATAAACCAGAATTCTCTCTTCCATGCTGGTTCTTCCCGGTTTTTTCTTGGTTAAAACCTCTGCTACCTCAGCAAAATTGGGAAATTGATTAAAATACTTGAAATGTTCTATCTGGCTGGTTTCATCACCATATATCCGGTCAAAAACTAAATCCGCCTGCATAAAACCCCGAGTGTGAATGGGAATTAGAGTAGTTCCAGGCTCGAAAACCTCCGGGGATACTACATCTTCATGGAAAACAGTCACCGCCGAAAACACTACTTTCGCTCCAACCGCCGCTTCCTCCAGCGAGTCGTAATAGGAAAAATGGAGATTTGGATAACTGCTAAATCGCTCAGAGAAAAGATGATGCTGATTCTTATATTTAACAAGTCTGACGTCGAATTCTCGGTCAGGATGCCTGTGAGCAAGCACTAGCATTGCAGCCCGAGCAGTATTACCTAAGCCAACCATAGCGATTGACTGATACTCCGGAACCGCTAGTATGTCAGCGCTATGAACCGCCACCGCTCCGGTACGCATAGTAGTTATGTAATTGCCGTCAATGAGAGCCAGAGGTTTTCCAGTTTCGGTAGAATAAAGCAATATCTTGGCATCTAACGCCGGGCTTCTATCGGGATAGCGATTTACCAGCTTAACCCCGGCAATCCCCACACTGGGCATCACTATTGGCATAGTGTTCCAGAAACAATCTTTACCAGGATTAATGCTTATCTTTGCCGGCATAAGCATCTCAGTCTTATGCCTTAAAGCATCATCAACCCAATCCCACATAACAGCAGGATCCAGGTTAAGTTTTTCAATCTCTTTATGCCCGATGAGCTTCATATATCCCGTTCTTAGCTGCAGATTCTTGAATTAATTTCAGTGTTTTGCATCTTGGATGGCACGTAATACTTCCAGTAAGCGGGCGTTATCCTGGGTGGAACGAACCGCTAAGCGAATGTACTGCTTGCCATCAAAACCTTCTTTTTCAGATAAATCTTTTATGATTAAGTCATTTTCAAGACAGGAGATAGTAAGTTCCTTTGAGCTGTGGGGAGCCAGCACTTCCGCGGTTACAAAGTTGGCTTGTGAAGGGATTACCCGCAGATAGCTCAGCTGGTTCAGATCTTCTACGAACTTCGCCCTCACCGTTTTTATTTTCTCTAAGGCAGCTGCATAGTCTTTCTGGTATTTTTCTTCTATTTGCAGATAGAACTCGGCAAAAGAGTTAATGTTCCAGATAGAAACATCTTTCTTGAAACTTGCGATAGCGGCCGTATCCGAACTTGCTAAAATTCCCAGACGCAAGCCGGCAACCCCGTAACTCTTGGAAATAGATTTCATGATGAATAAGTGCGGATGGGAATCCAGAATTTCCTGGCTTAGTAGTGAATTGTCTTGGCCTTCAGCAAAGTCAATGAAACTTTCGTCGAGAACTAGGGTTACCCCCTCTTCTTCCGCCCAATCTGCCAGGCGGAGCGCATCTGCCTGGGGGATGAAGTTACCCGAAGGATTGTCAGGGTTAATCACAATCAGGGCTTTCACCCGCTCCCCGCTGTCTGTTTTCCCCTGTTCGTTGTTCCCGAAAAACTCTATTAAGTCATCTGCGGTGTAGGAAAAATCTGGGTTATCTGCCTGGAATACAACCGGCTTTTGCGAGCACCGATTGGGATACTCTTCAAAGGTGGGTCTAACCACTCCGTAAGGCATTGGCAGCTGCGCCATTAGAGATTTGATTAGCTCTGCTGCCCCATTCCCAACCACTACTTGTTCGGGGCGTAAAGCAAAGTTCTTGGCGGCAAGCAAAGAGTTCACTCCCATACCGGACGGATAGTCAGCAAGCAGGGAATCAAAGTTTGCTCGCATCTCGTCCTTCATGCGTTGGGGAGGGAAATAGGGATTTACCAGATAGCAATAGTCGAGCATCTTGGGGTAACGCCAATATCCGCCATAGCGGGATTCAAATAATTTCTTGCGTTGAGCAGTGTCAGGATGGAATATCGAGGACGCAATATCAAGATCTTGCACGTCATCGATTTCGTACCATTTCTGCCCATCTAGACGTTTAGCTTTTATCGCGGGATCATCTAGTAAAGTAATAACCCGCAAGACTTGCTCATAGTATTCATTACGTCCTAGAGCCTGGGTATAGGCATCTAGGAACGGAACATAATGCGTGGTAGAAAACTCTTTGGAAAACTTATAGATATTGACAGTCTTGTAGTAGGAATCAATATCGCGGTAAACAAATTTCTTGCCGGGGACGAAAGCAGAAATACTATCGTCCTCATCTAGTTTGACGACTGTGCCATCCATCCAGGACTCATATTTATCTACCAGCGCCAACGTAGGACGAGAATCGTCAAGGAGGGCATCTAGGATGCTATCTTCAAAAATCAAGTCTGACTCTAGTAGCACCGTATCTTCTTCAAGAAGTTTGTCCTTGGCTAGCCAAAGTGAATAGATATTATTCGTTTGGTCATAAATCGGGTTATTGATGAACTCTATCGGAGTAGAAATATCAAGAGTTTCAATAAAATCGATTAGCTTCTGCCCCTCATAGCCGGTCACAATTATGATTTTGGAAAAAGCTTTATTTTCAAGCTGATTGAGCATCCGCTCAATCATAGTTACCCCATTGACTTTCACCATGCACTTGGTGTTATCTGCAGTGAGATCTTTAAGGCGAGACCCCATTCCTGCCGCCAAAATAAGTGCCTGCATGAGACCAACTTTCTATCTATCGGTAGCCTTTGTTCGGTTTCTAATTCCCTAATGATACCGAATCGCAACTCTCTTACTCTGTTATCCGGGCAGTGTGTTTTGGACAAACCATGCGGTGAGCAAGGATAGTATAGACACACTAACTATTGGCGTCCTACCCAGGAAATAGTATGAATCACTTGGAGTCTGTAAAAAAACCGAAAATATCTGTGGGGATTATTGCATTAAACGAAGAGGAATATCTTCCCGATATGCTCTCCTGTATCCAGGCTCAAGACTACCCACACCATCTTATCCAGGTGGTACTGGTAGATAGCAGTTCTGAAGATGCTACCCCCCGGATTATGAAGGACTTTGCCGCGCAGGCAACCGACTTTGAATCCATTACTCTGCTCCCTAACCCCGGTAAAACCCTACCTAAGGGATTTAATCTATTCCTTAACTCTGCTACCGGAGAGATAATAGTCAGACTAGATGCTCACGCCCGTATCCCAAATAATTTTTTGAGCCAAATGGTAACGGTTCTGCATGAAGGAGAGGACGTGGTCGGCGGACCTCGACCTACTGTCACTCCCAAGAATGCCACCGCCTGGCAACGGGTATTGCATACGGTCGAAGAATCTTTATTTGGAGCCTCAATTGCAAAATATCGAGGGGAATCAAAGTCCGATGCTAACGCACCTCAGTACGTAAAATCGGTATTCCACCCCGGATACCGCCGCTCGGTGATAGATAAAGTGGGTTCTTTTAACGAGGAGCTCACTCGCACTGAGGACAACGACTATTCCTACCGCATTCGCAAGGCCGGATACAAGATTCGTTTTGATTCTAGAATCCATTCTGAACAGGTAATTCGCCCTTCACTTTCTGCAATGATTAGACAGAAATACCATAACGGCTACTGGATAGGGCGAACCCTGTTCGTACAACCCGGATGTGTCGAGGTCTACCATCTGGTACCTGGTGCTTTTGTATTGGCAATTGCCCTGGGAATCGCGCTGCGACTACGAGGAGTTAAGCTACCGTTGCGGCTGCTAGCGGCCAGCTATGGAACCGCCGACCTGGCTTTAAGTGCGCTATCGCTTCCAACCCTGAATCCGCCCACCAGTAAAGCTGCCGCCCTGCCTTTGATTTTCCCCGCCCTCCATATCGCCTACGGCATCGGCACTTGGAAAGGAATAGTTGAAGGCGCCTATAGAGCCTTCAGAGGGAAGAAATAGAACTTCCTCAGGATGATTTTTAACTGAATTGCCCTATCTATAAATATGAACTCCAGCGCCACTCGACAAATGTTCAGCTCCCAAAATCACAAACAGCTATAATTCGGATTACGTAAGCCTCTAAACAACCAGAAAGCACAGCGTTTATGATACATGCGGCGATTTTGGCGGGCGGCACCGGCTCGCGGATGAAAATGGCGAATATGCCGAAGCAGTTCCTAGAACTGGGCGACAAGCCGGTTATCCTCCACACCATTGAAAAGTTTTTACTTATTCCCGAGTTCGATTCAATATACGTTGGCGTACATAAAGACTGGACTGACTACACGAGGGATATTCTTAGCCGCGAGGGACTGAGTGAGAAAGTAACTGTGGTTACTGGTGGCTCAAACCGTAACGGAACAATTGCTAACATCCTTAATCACATTCAGAAAGACCACGGAGATAACCCTGACTCGGTTGTGGTAACCCACGACGCAGTCCGCCCCTTTGTTTCTCTGGCGATTATTACCGCCAATATCCGCGCTGCTCAAGAGCACGGCGCCTGCGATACCGTTATACCCGCGACCGACACTATAGTTAATTCCACAGATGCTGCCTTAATTGCAGAAATCCCCGATCGCAGCCAGCTATATCAGGGGCAGACCCCGCAAAGTTTTAAGATTGGCTTACTCCAAGATGCTTATGCGCGCCTTTGTGAAGAAGAAAAAGCTAGCATCCCGGATGCCTGCAAAGCACTAGTTCTAGCCGATATTCCCGTAGCCTTAGTGGCAGGCGCACCCGAAAACATCAAGCTAACCACAGTGATGGATTACCGCATAGCTCAAGCTCTCATTGACCGTCTACCTGGGGAAAGCAGTCCCCAAGGAGAAGCTGTATGATTACCGCTTCCTACCAGGTAACTGCTCCGCGCACTGTAGCGGTAAAATTTCACGAGATAAGCGCCCAGAATCGAGTGTGGGTACGTCCTACCCATATGTCTATTTGCCACGCAGATCAACGCTATTATCAGGGAAAACGACCTCAGGCTATTTTAGAAAAAAAATTCCCTATGGCTTTGATTCACGAAGCTGTCGGAGTTGTGGTTCGTGATGATTCTGGTGCTTTCCGGGCGGGCACCCCGGTAGCTATGATTCCAAATATCCCCGGAAAACCCATAGCAGGAATTTACGAAAACTACGCGCCTGGCTTTACTTTTTTATCCTCAGGTGCCGATGGTTTCATGCGCGAAATCGTGGATTTGCCGGCCAGACAACTGGTGCAGATTCCCCAGGCAAGCCCCCTTACTTCCCAAACCGAAATGACTTCGGTTGCGTGCCACGCAATTTCGCGTTGGCAGGCGTTTGCCGATACTGGTCGCACCACCGTAGGAATCTGGGGAGACGGGTCAGTCGGATACATACTCGCCTCGGTGCTGCGAGAACTTCATCCAGAGCTAGAGATAATAGCAATCGGGGTTAATCCCCCTAAACTCGACTATTTCAGCATGGCAAATGCCACCTATCTTGCCGGTAATCTTCCCGAGAATTTCTCGGTAGATTATGCTTTTGAATGTGCCGGAGGTGAAGGCTCTGTCTCTGCTATCAATGAGATAGTTGAAGTTATAAAACCGCAGGGCGTCCTTACCTTGATGGGAGTTACCGAGAATCCGGTGGGGATAGCTACCCGCACGGTACTAGAAAAGGGACTTACCCTGGTAGGTAGTTCTCGTTCTGGTCGCTTAGATTTTGAAAAAGCCGCCTCTCTGTGGGAAAAAGACAGCTTCTGCGCCAGAATAAGCAGAATCATTTTTGAAGATTCCCCAGTACGAGATGTAGATGGAATCCACCGGGTTTTTGGTAACGACCTCAGCAGTACCTTTAAAACTGCATTTAGCTGGGAAATCTAATCGTTATGGCAAATGCTAACCCCCTCCATGCTGCTATCACTGAGCAGCCCCTGGTAAGCCTGATTCTACCTGTTTATAACACCGGTAACCATCTCCGGCGTTGTGTAGCGTCGATTCAGGCGCAGTCCTATGAAAATTGGGAAGCTATTCTAGTAGACGATGGATCTACGGATGACTCTGGAGAACTATGCGATTTGCTAGCTGAGGAAGATTCCCGTGTCCGTGTAGTTCACCAAAAAAATGCCGGTCTTTCGGCTGCGCGTAATATTGGAATCTCCCGAGCCGCTGGGGAATTCATTTCGTTTATTGATTCCGATGATTTGGTATTACCAGATTTTATTGCTGCACTTTTGCAACAGTTCAACAAGGCTACGATTGAGATAGCCGTGGTGGGGATAGTAGACCGTTACGGCAGCCAAGACCGGGTAAATACCAGTCCCCTACGCGAGACATTGAGCTACGAAGAATTCTTTAAACTTACTTTATTAGGGCGCGCTCCGGGATCCGTATGTAATCGGCTTTACCGGCGTTCCGCCCTCGATAAGCTACGCTTCCGGGTAGGGCGTTATTATGAGGATTCTTTTTTCACGATTGACGGTTTAGGACATTTCAGAGAGGTTTCAGTAAACCTTGAACCTCTGTATGTATATGTACATCGAGAAAGCTCGATTACGACCCAGCCCTTCAGCTTCAGCTCCCTGGATCTAATAAAAGCGGCGGATTTGGCTCACCGTATTTGTGCGCAGTCCTATCCTCAGGTGAAAGAGGCTGCAACTTTTCGCTGGATTTCTGCCCGCTTTGTGGTACTTGACCGTTTGTTACAGGTTCATTCGCCAGCCGAAAACACTATCAGAGCTCAGCTTATAAAGGACTTACGGGCGCACACCTGGGCAGTTATAAAAATGTCCGGTTTTCACTACACTCGCAAGATAGCGGCACTAGCACTCTTTTTTGGCTGGCCACTTTATAAACTACTCGTCCAGGCTAAACAAAGGAGAACCACTCTTGGGGAAGCCTAGAATCGCCTTTGCGATATGGGATATCGGTAATGTCGGAGGCGCACAAAGGGTAATCGGACTGGTAGCTAATGCCTTATGCGCTGACTTTGAGGTTCACATTGTTAATCTCTATGGCTATCCGGAAAAACGCGGCCCCTCTATCCCCATTGACCCCAGGGTTACAGTTTCCTATTTAGGCAAAGGCACGATGCCGCGACTTCGAAAAACCATCGTGCAATCTTTTAATCCCCTGCGAAAGTATCTGAAACAAAACCAGATTGACGTTTGCCTCCTGCAAACCACTGATATGGGAATTATCGCCGCCCCGGTGGTTTTATGGAGCCGCTTATTTGGCGGCAGAAATCGCTGCAAGTTTGTGTTTCATGACCATGGGGCACTGGCAGCGCAGCTAAGCCAAAAAGATATCACTACCATTCGTAAGATTTCTGCCCGCCTGTGTGATCGGACTGTGGTGCTTACTAAGCGCAGCGCCGCGGATTATCAAAAGTTTCTTAAAATGCCGCGGCGGAAGTTAGCGGTTATAACAAACTGGATTGATCCTGAGATTAACCCCGAGGACGTGCAGGCAGATATCAGCGCAAAAAGAATTATTTGGGCAGGCAGGCTTTCAGCAGAGAAAGGTCCCTTGCGGATTCCCGAGATTGCAAAAGAAATTTTCCCCAATTTCCCTGATTGGCAATGGGATATCTTTGGTGACGGTGCGGAACGCGAAGCTTTGGAAAAGAAAATTCGTGAGTACGGCCTGGAAAACCAGGTATTTTTACGGGGAAAAACCGCGCATCTCTATGAAGAATTCCCGAAATATTCAATCGGAACTCTCACTTCGGATATGGAGGGAATGCCGATGTTCCTCCTAGAAGCTACCGCTTTTTCCTTACCTTGCGTCTCTTTTGACGTAGTTACCGGTCCTAATGAAATCATTGCTGATGGTCAGGACGGTTTCTTGGTAAAACCTTTTGATACTCACCTTTATGCGCGCAACCTTCAGCATTTAATGGCTAGCCAAGAGTTACGAGAGGAGTTTTCGAAGCGGCAGAGATTAGTTAAGGAAAAATTTTCTATGCAGAAAATCGCTCCTCTCTGGAGAAGATTTTTATCTGAACTGGCCGGGTAAATATCTTCCTAAATCTGGAGAACCTATTATCTGCTAGTTTTGTATTATTAACAGATACATTCCCATGGTTTCTAATATAAGTAGGGCAAAACGGAGTAGAAATGAGTTTTGATTCTGGTGACAGCACCGAGCGCCTATTATCACTTGAAGAAATAAAGGCGCACGAGAAAGAAACTCTTCAGGTACTTTGGCAGTACTGCCGGAAACATAAAATCCGAATGTGGCTTGCCTACGGAAGTCTGCTGGGAGCAGTAAGGCATAAAGATTTAATCCCCTGGGATGACGACATCGATGTGGTGATGTTAGCGGATGATTATTTTCAACTTATCGAGCTACTAAAAGAAACTAACGGCTTTATTGATGACCGATACCGCTTTGTTTGCTCCGCAATCGACTCGCGCTGCCCCGTTAGTTGGGGAAAAGTAATAGATACCCATACTCTGGTAGAAGAAGAGATTTTAGATATCGATTCGATTCCCAGTCTTAATGGACTATGGGTCGATATATTCCCTCTGTACGGAGTTCATAAACAGAAATTCATACAAAAAGGCGCAACTACCGTTTCTGACTTCCTTTATTTACTAATGCGAATTGCCTGTTGGAAGAGACTTCCCGGAATTGGGAAACGTGGTCAGCTAGTTGCCTCGATTTTCGGGAGATTCGCTAAGCGGATTGGGTATGCGGCATTCGCTAAATCCCTAGAACTATGGTTAAAATTCTGCTTTCCTACCACTAAAAAAGCCCGAAGTGTCTTTTGTAGCGCACGCCCTGAACGGGAATTCCCGATTGCGCTGTTCCAAAAATCCATCCCTCTGGTTTTGGGGAATCGCAAATACCCTGCCCCCGCGAACTACGATACTATGCTCACAATGATGTACGGAGACTACAGAACGATTCCCCCGGTCGAAGAACGTGTCTATCACCCGATGAAAGCCTGGCTGCTGAAATAAGACTGCCGGACAGAAAGTAGCTTGAAATGTTAGTCCCTAAACCAGGCGAGGCTTTGAGCCCTCAGGAAGTCAAGGATTTGGAGTTTGAGATTCTCGCAGACTTTGCTTCTTTCTGCAAAGCTCACAACTGGCGCTATTGGATTGCCTATGGGTCGCTATTGGGAGCGGTGCGCCATGGCGACATGATTCCCTGGGATGATGACATCGACATTTGGATGCCCGCAAATGACTATTACAAAATGCTCGCATATTACAAAGCCAACAAGGTCACCTCTCCCATTGGCAAAAACCGGGAACTGCTCTGCCCCGAAACTGACTGCAATTCCTATACAGTTTTTGGGAAAGTCGTGGACACCCGCACAGTTACCTCTGAAGCTTTATCCACGGCCAAAGTGAACAATATGGGAGTTTGGATTGATATTTTTCCCCTATACGGGGAAAAAAACTCCCGGTTCTTAAATTCGCTTGAAAAGAGCATAGTCTACTTACTTCTGGTCTGTATGCAGATTTCCACGATATCAAATCGCCCAAAACACACCTGGAAAGGTAAAATAGCACGCCCTCTCTTGACACCGCTAGCAAAATTAATCGGATACCAACGTTTCGGAATAGCATCCTCAAAACTCCTTAGCAAATGGTTCAATTCATTCGACAAGGCGACCACGGTTTTCGCATCTGATAATTTGTTCCGGAATCATCGTAAATCTATTTTTAAAGAAACTATTTATGTAAAATTTGGAGAAGCCATGTACCCGATTCCCCGTCGATACGACGAGTTCCTACGGGTCGAATATGGCGACGATTATATGACTCCCCCTCCACCAAACGACAGACAAAGTCATGAGCTAAATGCGCGGTGGCGATAATGGCAAATCAGGCACGAATATCTAATAGTACAACCAGAATTTCTATTCCCACCTTCTTCTCGGTTCGCTCTATTATTGCCGTTGCTGCATTATTCGTAGCTTTTATTGCGGCTATTACTTTTATTTTTACCTGGGGAAGAGTCGATTGGGAAAATTCCTTTAAGACTATTTGGGCTATTTGGGCAGCCCTGATTGTTTACTGCTGCGCACGTTGGCGAGAACAAATAGTTACTATTTTCTTTCTACTTGCGTTTTTCTTATTCCTTTTAGGTCGCCCCTTTGTGCGTATTTTACAAGGGAAAAAGTGGTGGATTGGCGGTGTCCCCGCAGTTGAGTTTTCTCTATGGATATTATTCCTAGCGCTAATTTCATTAGGGGTGGGAGCAATTCTATTTGCTCTGTTTACCAGACAACCACGAAGCGAAACTATTTCTCGATTCGCTTTTATTCGAAACCGCTTCCTTTCCGGTAACCGAGTTGAATGGCTAGAAAAATACCGGGATGTGAATCTAAACTTACACGCCCTGGCCGCAGTTTCCCTGACTATTTTTATAATCTGCTGGTTAGCCTCCGCCTATCTTGGTTACGAAAAACTCTCTTTCATCGTAGATAAATCGTACACTGATTATTTTCTGTACTTTAAAGAAAGTGCCCCTTTACCAGTGCGCACTTTAGCGACCTTCACTGACTATGCGCTCTGCATTTATCTACTCACCATGCCGCGTAAACGACACGCCTATGTAGCGCTAAGCTCAAATATACTGCTAAACATTCCCACCCTTCTTGTGGGCTTGCGTGGCAGATTTATGTTTTCAGTTCTTTTTGCGACGCTTTACTTCTTTTTACGAGCTCGTCACGACAGTAAAGATACCTGGATAGGACGTTTTGAAAAAAGAGGACTAATTTTCGGTATTCCCGTTGCTATCGTCATACTGAATTCTATTAACTACATTCGTTCTCAAAAAGTAAATTTAACCGCAAATTTTCTTGAGAGTATTGTTGATTTTTTTGACAAACAGGGAGTTTCCTTTGAGGTACTTTCCCATGGTTACTACGCTGCATATAAGACAGCTTCCTTTGAAAACAACTACACCTTCGGACCCTTCATTGATTTTCTAACCCGTGACTCCTACGGGCGACTACTCTCCGGCTTACCCTCCCTACCCGGAAATAACAGCCAGACGATGGCCACCGAGTCTCATTCTTTTGCTCATGCGCTCAGTTTTTTTCAACACCAGAACTATCTAGGAGGCGAGGGCTACGGTTCTTCCTATTTACTGGAACTGTTTGTAGATTATAGCTGGCTCGGCGTTATCTGCGGATCACTAATACTTGGAGTTGTTTTGGCAGCTATGCCCCGAATGTTTGACCGGGGAGGAATCAGCGGATTAGTGGCATTGTGCTCTTTGGAATCTATTTTCTGGATACCACGTGACTCTGCCTTGGGATGGCTAACCTTCATCGTTTCGATACAGTTCTGGCTGCTAGTAGCTATCGTTTATCTGCTCGCTGAGGTTTTATCTTCACGCCGCCCCTATCTGACTTCTAGCCTTAATTACTCGACTCGAGGGGAAAAGCTGAGCACTTCACCTCAAAATAACCCCAAGCCGCACCCACTAAACCTTGCTCTGCTTTCCTCGAAACCACTAGAATTACTCGCAGCTAAGAAACCACAAGGAGACCTCTATGCCTAACGCAGTTATTTCTTCTGCCAAAGGAGCCATACAAAAGTATTGGTGGCTAAGTATTGTTTTTGCCCTGTTATTCACAGCTGTCCCGGTATTTACCAGCGGAGGCTCCGCCACTTCTTTCTCCCGCAGTTACTCTTCGTCCGCCGCCCTCGGGATTCCCACTAAAGTTACAACCTCAGACAATGAATCCAATGATGCAACCGACTATTCCAGTTTTGTAATTAAGGCAGGAAAAGGAATTATCGAACAAGACCTTTCAAAAAGAGCAGTTACCCACTTTGGTACTAATGCCGAAAGCCTTTCCTTTAGTTCCCCTCCATACCTTGACTCTTTTTACCGCACACCAGTAAATGTCCCTATCCTCAGCATCAACGTTACTGGCGATAATCAAAAACTAGTAAAAGAAGCAACCGATTGGGCTCTAGAGGAAACAAAAAATGATCTCGCCGGATTATTCCCTGGGGTGTCAGTGAATATCTATCAACAGGCCACTGCCCCCACAGAAACTGTTCTTACTGAAAACAAGTCAGGATTATCAATCTCGCGTATTATCCTATTTGCTATTCTCGGACTGTGCGCCGGTTTGATTGTCGGTATGTTTATTGAGTTCATTAATCCCCGATTACGCACTAGACGCGATTTTGTAGACATCTTAGGGATTCGCGGTTCCCTGGTTTCTTGGCCTAACAAGAGTAAGGTCAAGAGAAATCAGCAGGTTTCTATCCTAGGGGTATCACTGGCATCGTCAGTAAAAGAGGATTCAACCAAGACCATTTGGGTAGCTGGTTTAGGAGCAAATGCCCCCAGCGCTGAGGTCTATGAAACAATCACTGAGATTGCAGACAACACAATGGTGACCGTAAAGCTAATTGACGATTTACTATCCAACCCCAAGTGGGTTTTAAAGGTCGCACCCCAGGATTCAATTCTCTTAGCAACTAGAGCAGGTGCAGCTAAACCCCAAGAACTTCGGGATACCCGCACACTGCTATCAAATATAAATAAAGACAACATTTCAGCCGCCCTAGCCCGGTAAGGCTCGGATACCAGGAACGGCGAGCGAGCATGACTCGGCTTAAAAGAAGCGCCCAAAACGCAGCGGTTGGAATTCTTGGGCAGGTATTTTCAATTGCCTGCAACTTTGCAACACGCATGGTATTTGTGCGCACCCTGAGTCAGGACTATTTAGGAATTGAGGGTTTGTTTTCCTCGTTGCTGGTAATGCTCTCCCTGGCCGAGTTGGGAATCGGATCAGCGATAATCTACTCACTCTACGAACCTTTAGCGAAAAATAATCGCGAAAAGATTCGTGCATTGATGCAACTTTATCGCCGCGCCTACTGGACGATTGCAGCCATAGTAGCGACTCTAGGGATTTTCTTCTCTCTAAAACTAGAGTGGTTTATAAAAGAAATACCCGATATCAAACACCTGCGCCTTTATTTCCTATTGTTTGTCGCCAACACCGCTGTCTCTTATCTCTACTCCTATAAGGGCACTTTGATTGGAGCAGATCAAAAGCAATATCTCGTGGATATTTGGCGCTATGTATTCACTCTAATCATGACCCTCGGCCAAATCATCGTACTTTTAACGACAGGTTCCTATTTTGGGTTTTTAGTTTGCATGGTTGTATGTACCTTCTTGCAAAACTTCGTAGTTTCGATAGTTACCGATCGTCGTTACCCATTCCTAAAGAGCAAAATGCCGGTACAGAAAATTGACCCGGATACACTGTCAAAAATAAAGAAAAATACTTTTGCGTTGGTTCTTCATAAAATCGCTGGTATAGCTTCAACTCCGGCAACCAACGTAATTCTTTCAGTTTTTATTGGTCTGCATACCGTTGCTCTTTACGCAAATTATTTACTAATCACCAACGCTTTACAGCGCCTGATTTCCAGAGTATTTGATGCCACTGTTGCGTCTATAGGTAATCTGGGGGTTGAAGAGACTCAAGAAAAGCAGCTGCGGGTTTTCAATCTAACTTTTTATGTTAATGCCTGTTTAGCAGCATTGGTATCGATTCCTCTATTAGCTATTTTCACCAACGCTATGCATATCTTTTTCGGGGAACAATATGTTTTTCCAGTATCAATCGAGCTAGCGATTGTCTGCCTCTTTTATTTGAAAGCCATACGTACCGCTGCATTAACTTTTACTAGCGCTTATGGACTATATTGGTTCACTCGCTGGAAAGCGATTATCGAGACTATCGTATTAATCGGTTTAAGTATTATAGCTGCGCAACTATTTGGGATTATTGGGATACTAATTGCGAATTGCTTTACCAGCTTCTTTGTTTCCGGAGCTATTGAAGCTTATATGCTCTATAAACATGGATTTAAAGTGTCATCTCGTGGCTACTTTTTGAAAATTACCGCATACTCAATAGCTACTATAGGTGGCGCATTGCTGGTCTGGTTCCTTTTGTATCCCATTGGCAACACCACTTTAACTTCTCTTTTATTAAGAGGGATAGCTTCCTTTGCTCTCAGTATAATAATGTTTTTTGGTGCCACCTGTTGGACATCGGAGTTTAAAGAGTTTTGGAAAATGCTCAAGGCTATTTATGTAATGCTCAAAAGAAAAGCCTGATAGAGTTTATTTTTCCCAACCCGGGAAAATCATAGCTAATCCCCAGAGCTTTTCCGAGTTAATACCTAGGATATTAATACCGCACGATTCAAGCCAGATGTTACAGTTTGTACTGAAGCCTGTCCATAATCATTCTTTTTCTAACTTTGAGACGTCGTTAAACTTTTTACACAGCCGATTTACCATCTCGCGATGGACACCTTGTGACTAATCTGCTCACTCATACATATTTACGCGCTAAACTAACCGAAGTCCCTCTCCAATGACGCACTATTCTATAAGACGGTTCATAGGGGTTTGGTTTTGCCATTTTGCCAGTTATAGATAACGCCTTCGCTGTGTCCTGTTAGGCGGGCTATGTCTGGGACTTTCCAGCATTGTTGGGTACAGTACGCACGTTTAGGGGACGAGACAAGATACTTTGGGTATATTTTACTTCTTCACCTTGGAGATTTAGTCCTCCAGAACATGCGCGAATCGCTGATTATTCGCCTGGATACGCGTCCTCCTTCGGAGCTCAGATACCATACCTAATAATCATAAATAACCAACCTGTAAGGTTACAGAGAGGACAAGGTAAATGCTGCGACTAGACTTCAATAGCAATAAAATCATCATCCCTAATACGCGATTACTTTTTGAAGAGTCAGTTAATGCCTTGAACGCTGGAGCAAAAAGAGCCGCGGTGCTATCCCTTTGGGTGGCAGTATTCTTCGACATCCTGGAAAGAATCACCTTGATGGCTGATTCAAACAATAACGCCCGTTCTTACATAAAGAGTTACGAAGAAGCAGCAACTAAGATGGGAGATAGTGGCAGCTGGAAAAAGATGTAGCAAATTGAACATGACATTCTTAAAAAAGCGCTGGAGTTCGAAATTATCGATCCTGATGAGAAAATTGCCCTAACAAGGCTCTATGAAGATCGAAATCGGTGCGCTCATCCTCATCCCAAAGGTAGCTTGAATACGCAATTCACCCCTTCACGCCCTGAGGTTTACGCTCACCTAGATTTTGCATATGTTCAATTATTCACTCGCCACCCACTAGAAAAATCAAAGAAAATGACCGCAATACTCTCAAATGAGATTTGCTCTTTGACTTGGCCACAAAAGAAAAGCGTAAAGGAATACCTTAAAACGCAATATTTTAATCGCCTTACAGAAACTGGACGAACAAGACTAACACAGCTTTTCATTAAGAGTACTCTAACTCCCCCAGATATTTCATCGATACCAGACGTTCAGGTTCAGGAAGACACTATCTTTTTCCGTTTTAGAGATGCGAGCAGGATGATTAAAGAAATTGATTATTCTCTTTTCTTCTCTGTGTTAAAGGACGCCACTGACCGGGCGGAGGACAACGGAAAAGTAAACAGCGACTATCTCTGCCGTCTCATTAGCTTAGCTGGCGATTATCCAGAAATGTGGGAGAATCTCTCAGATAGCATCCATGCGAAAATTTACTCACTCATGCACGGTACGTCAGATTCAGAGTTATCTGGACGACTCGCAGAAATGGATTTTTTCGATGGCCATCCTATTGACTCCGGAAATGAACAAATTGACACAAAATACCTTGAACTCCTAAATAGTCTCCGTGGGGAATACCTTTCAACTGCAATAAGACGTGCTTACAACAAAGCAAAATTTAAGACTGCAATATTCAATAATCTTCGTTTTGTAGACAGCTGGCTAGAGGCGACCAAAGCAGCTGCCTTATTAACGAATGTTGCTTATTCACTAACCGTTAAAGACATTGAAGAGCTCACTGAAATTATCTGTTACCACAGTGGTAACACTTACAATTACAACCAAATTGTCAATGCTGAAGGTGTAGATCAAGCTCTGGAAGAATCATTCTTATCTACTGAAACTCGAGATATAGAAATCCTTAAAGCATGGCAGAGCCTTAGTCAGAAGGTGAGAGAGGTTACTCATCCCACCTACTTCCAAGGTAAAGAGCCACCTTACGGTGAATTACAAAAGCAAATTGAGGAAGCTTTAAATTCGATTAACTAACAATGAGGAAGCGGATTGTTGTTTCATAGTTAATAGTTGAGGAGAAATAATCATGTTGTCTAAGTTGAGTTACCGGGTTCTTACCGGTGTTATCACTATCCCGGTAATGTTAGGGCTTGCTGGCTGTAATGGTCAGGATGTTAAGAAGTCTGAGCCGGTAAAACCTGCCGTATCTAGTAGCCAGACCGCTAATAGCGACCCAAAGGATACCAGCAAGACTGGGGACGCTGGCAATACCAGCAACACCAGTAATGCTAGCGATACCAGTAATGCTGGTGATACTAGCAAGGCTGGAAAGGCTGCTGATGGTGGTAAGTCCTCTAATAGTTCCAGCTCGCAAAGCGTGAAAGGCAATACCACGAGTACTGGTAAGGGAAGCGTTAAGAGCGCCACCAATCACAAGCCGGTTAAACAACAAACCAGCAAAACCGGGAAAACCAGTAAGAGTGGTAAGACCAGCTCGACCAGCTCTAAACCAAAACCCAAACCCGGCAAGACCAGTACCGGCAAGACCAACAACGGATACAAGCTCCAACCCGGGGAAGTATGGATTGATAAAAACAATATGGATAAGGACGGCTCCATTACAATAGGTGGAGATTCTGAGGGGAATGTTTGGTAAACAGCCGTTAGCCGTTAGCCCTTAGCTAGCCAGGACGCTTTTGCATCCTGGCTAGCTTTTTTATGTATTGACGGGTATTATCGCGGTGTGTGTCCTGGTTTTGGGTGTTACTTTGGGATTTTTTGGCAGTTTCCGCATTCTTTGATTAGTAGGTTGTAGGCTTCGTGTATTACTTGTTGGGGTTCGATTTCGATTATTTCGCAGATCTTGATGAGTACGCTCATGGGGAGTCTGCTTTTGCCGTTTAGCCAGTTATAGATGGCTGCTTCGGTGTGTCCTGTTAGGCGAGCTATTTCTGGGACTTTCCAGCATTGTTGGGTAATTTTTCCTTTGAGGGCACGCCCGACTCTTTCACAGAATTCGTCCTCGCTTCTTAATCCGCGAGCGCTTTCTGAGCGTTTTCTAGTTCGGTTTGTAACTTGGCGATTTCAGCGGTCACGTCCTGTTCTGGTTCAGTTTCCTGCTCGCTTTCGGCAGGGGTTTCTTCGTCAGAATCAGCTTCACCCTCTGAGGACGGGTTAGCGTCTTCGGAGGGGGTTTCCTCTTTACTGTCCTCGTCAGTTTTAGAGGTTTCCTGCTCGCCCGGTTCAGCTTGGTGTTCTTCGCTGTTTTCCGAGGGCGCGGTGTCTTTTTCTTCCTCGCTCGGTTGCAGGTCCTGTACTTCGGTTTCAGGATCTGCATTTTCATCTTCACCCTGCGCGCGGCGCTTGGGTTTACCCGGTTTATTGGGTTTGCGGGGTTTTGGTTTACAGCGGTTCTTAAACATGTTTTCTCCTTACTTTTGGGTATAAGAAAACCCGCATAACCTTTGGTCATGCGGGTTAGCTGTTGGCTATATTTTTAGGGTTGTAAGATTTCCAAGTCGATATATTTTTGATATCGTCGCGAGATTTCTTCCGGGATAGACCCAAATCTTCCCATAGTTGCAATCGCTCCTTCAAGGACTCCTATGGGGTCTCCTTGCAGATCTATTCTTATGTTCTGGATTTCTTCATAAGCTACAGGGTCGAGATCTCGCCAGCTTTGGATAATGTCTTCCATATCTTTTTCCTCTTCGGGAGTTGGTTCTACATAAACCGAACCATCAGACATGACTTCACGCCGATTCTCCATCTCGTACGCCCTCCTCCATGAGGTAAAAAATCTTCATCCTTACGAGTCATCTTTCATCCCGCCTATTCGTCAGCGACAATCAGCTTGCTCAGATTCATAGGGTCTATTTGGTCTTTATCCATAAAGCCCCGGTAATACTCGATAATGCTTCTTGAAACCGGAATTTTATTATTACTTGCCCTTACAAGGCTGGTATAAAAGACAGTTGTAGGTTCCGGAGGTAAACTCTCCAGTTTCGCTTTAACAATCCTGCCGAAAGGTGTATCTAACTCGGACTGGTGAATAAGGAAGTCCCAGATTTCATCTAGTTCTTCCTCACTGGGTAGAAAATCTTCATCATGGTAATCCATAACGGTCATCCTAGCGCCGCCCCTTGCGTTCACCACCAGGCATACGAGTTAGCTTTTGGGCTATATTTTTAGACTTCTAAGATTTCCAGGTCTATGTAGTGCTGGCATCTATCTCGTATTTCTTGCGGAACCTCGATATTATGCCAATAACAATAACCTAAGAGCGCTTCTAGGACAGTGGTTGGTTCTCCGTGCACTTCCATCCGGATGCTATCGACATCCTTTGCAAAATCGGGGGCTAACTCTTTCCAGCGGACAGCAATGTCTTCCATGTCTTTTTCCTCTTCGGGAGTTGGTTCTACATAAACCGAACCATCAGACATGACTTCACGCCGATTCTCCATCCCAGTCACCTCCTTGCAGCTTCCAACTGTTATCTATCCATTCATAATACCCTTTTCCATCAACTGGATACATAGAACGGTATTTCCATTCCCCATTTTCCATTCGAGTCCATAGCGTTTCTATCTCAATCCCGCTCTTTTGTAATCGTATTCTTGCACTCGAATGAACGTCCGAACTATAGGGTTTCCCATGCGCTAGAACCTGCCACGCGGTTCTTTCTATTGCCTCTATAGTCGGTGGCTCAGAACCGAAGAAATTAGGAGGAAAGATGGTATCCCTAATTCCTTCCCTACCTTTAGTATTGATACGGGAAGAATAAGAATGTAACCGTTGCACATGATTCAATCTTCTACGGCTAGGAATCTGTAGTTCAGAGCGAGAACCTACAAACGCGCCAAAATCTTCTGAGCCCCTATCATGCAAAATACCGTGTAAACGCTGCTTACCTTCCCAGCTAGCTACGTATTCTCTATCGTGCCCAGAGTTAAAAATCTCGTTTAACTGCTGTTTTCCATTATCGCTCTTTAGGAACTTTTGTATCAACTGGCGCTGTATCTCGCCATCCTGGGGGCGCAGCTTTCCATCACGTTTCTTCCAGGTGACATCTCTCCACATTTTCTCTAACTGGCGGTACTGCTCAACGCCCTCCCAGTTACGATGATCAAACACAGGAACTACC
Organism: Varibaculum timonense; assembly: GCF_027694345.1. Lineage (NCBI taxonomy): Bacteria > Bacillati > Actinomycetota > Actinomycetes > Actinomycetales > Actinomycetaceae > Varibaculum > Varibaculum timonense. The sequence goes on along the minus strand of NZ_JAQEVU010000005.1, from coordinate 109,378 downwards.
CTGCAATCACAGTGATCATGGTAGCTATTCCAAGGACCCTTGTTATCTCCCGCGTTCTCGGCTGAGCGGTAAACAGGACCGCGCGAAGCACACATGACGCAAAACCAGCAAGACCTAGCCCCACTAAGCACCCGCGCCCAAGCACGCGGTCTACCAGATTGAAGGCGCTTTTTGGTTTCCTTATCGTAATCAAAGCGTCGTTCCTGTTTTATCCGCTCATCATCCACCAAATCATCAATATCAGCGACCCGTTCCTTAAGCCGCTCGAACTCCTTAAGCAGCCGGGGATCATCAACCGGTAAACCAGTTTGGTCAGCTGCTTCCCTGCGCTCAGCAAGAATACTTTCCTGCATACGAGCAGCAGCCCTATCAAGCGGGGAATCCCCACCCGCGAGCCGGGCAGTCGTAGTAGAACCGGTTTCTTGGTCTAGTTTCCGGGATAGTTCTGCTTGCTCTTCGCTATCGGTTGCGCATCTGCGCACGGTTTGGCGGGCTGCGTTATGGACATGCCGCGAAAGAATATTCCCTAAGATACGGCTAATGTCATAGCGGTTGGCGCTGATTTGTTTGCGGGGTTCGCCAGTTTCCGGATTGGTGCTTTCGGTTATCCGCAATGCTCGTCTAATAGGGTCGAGAACTGCTTTCTCAGGATATAGGGCAAGACCGGGAGTGTAGTCGAGATTCACCCCGTGCTGTATGCCCTCGGAGCGCACATAGGAGATGGCTACCTGGTAGGCAAGACGGCGGAAAGCCCGCACGATAGGCGGAAGCCGGTCAGCTAAAATCCGTTGGGTAATCTCAACGTCACCATCTGCTTGCTGTATGGCTTTACTGGTTTCCCAGCTAATAGCTTTTTTCGCTAAGGCTAAAATCGCGTTCAGCAGTGCTTCATAAGGATTCACGGCACCGCCTTATAGATATAAATCGTCTGGCTCTAGCTGTCCTACTTGTTCTCTGGCTCGCTGCTCGGGAGAGAGTGGTAATAGTTCCCGCGCGGTAGGTGCTGACACCAATCCCTGGGCGTAGGCTTGCAGCACCGTTTGATTCTTCGCTGCCTGGGAGGGAGTAGCTGAATCACGCCAAATGGTTTCCAAGGTCTCAAGTCCGCTAACTGGACTCCCGCCAAGCCCTAAAACAATGCGTGCCCACTGCTCCCACACGTCACCAAACAGCGCCTGTTTACGCTCAGCTTTAGCCACCAGACGTTCCTTAGCGGCGCGCATAGCCTCAGCAGAAGAGGGATTATCTGTGGTAATCCCCAACATTGAGGGCGGGATTCCAGCCACCGCTGACACATTTTGCGCATACATCTTGATAGCCGAAATAATCGGGTTTAAATCCGCGCCCGGGAGCTGCCCCACTTTTCCGTCTGCGGGCCCGTGAATATAGCGACCTAAATACTGTTCAAGTTCTGAAACCTGGCTACCATCAGGGCGGGTAACCTTCTGCGAGTTACCACCCAAAATGTAGCGTTGCGGCATCGACAATAGTTCTTGCGCAACCTGCAGGTTAGTGAAAGAGCGAGAAGCCGCGTCAGCAAAGGGGATAACATCATCCATTTCGCTACGCCCAACCTCATCAGAAGGACGCACCCGGTTTATTAGGGTTAATACCTGAATGGGCATTAGCCCTATTAACCCGCAAATTTGGCGCGCGGGAAAATCAAAACCACCACAAGCGAGCAAGATTTCTTGACACGTGCGAGTGTGTCAAGTAAACTTGCATTATGAGGTTTAAGGCAAGCGCTTTCAAACATGGATACACGCAAGCCGAAATCACCCACGCTATACGCAACGCCTGGCGCATCCTCGACCTTGACGAGGGAGTAACCCTGTTTTTGGGTCCTGCCCCCGATGGACACATAATCGAGGTTCTTACCAACCGAGACGGAGACTGTTTTCACGCCATGACCGCTAGAACCAAATTCTTTCAGTAAGGAGCACCCATGATTACCGACACTAAACTCACTGACGAAGAATACGCCGCCAAGTTCACTCAAACCGACCCAGAAGAAACCATGAAATCTGCCAAGGGAATCTGGGACGCTGATGCCTTCCGTGATATCCAGGTCGCCAGAGACCGTAAAGAACAAGCCGAAACAGAACTCACCCAAGCAGTAGCTAAAGCCCGACAAGCCGGAATGACCTGGCAAGCAATCGGCGGACTGCTTGGAATGAGCAGACAGGGAGCTCAATCCTATTACCGGTCGAGAATCGCATAACACACTCATCACGCTACCTCGACGGCTCTTGAAACGGCATCGACCCGCGCGAGGTAGCGCAAATGCCGAATATAGCGCTACTCTTCCTCGCTAAGCATGAGCTCAGTCAAATGAGCCTGAGCTTGCAGCAACGTGTCACAAGCCGCACAGCACGCCTTATGATCCAGCACCGCCTGCCATATACCCGCCTCAGCCTCATCCGCGAGCGCTCCGGGGTCGGAGGGTTTGGGAGCCGGGCAGGGAGCGACTGCTTTGGGTGTTGGGAATGTTGCGCGCCTGGATTTTGGTCGTGGTAAGAGCAGGGTTGCCAGTGAGGATTTGGAAGAATTAGAGCCCTTTGCGTGAGGGAACTGGGTTGAGAGATTTATGTTTGGCGATAAGGAAAGTGACCACCGCGTGTCTGCCCGGAAGAAGCCGGTTGAGGTTTTAGGGCGTAGCGTTGCTGCAGTGCTGCGGGAAAAGGTTAAGGTTGCGGGGTTTTCTTATCGGGGTATCGCTGAAGCTGCGGGGATGTCTTTGAATCGAGTAGGAATTATCTTTCGCGATGAGGGACCAGCGATTAACGCTGATGAGCTTGCGCGGATAGCGGGCGCGCTCTCGCTTTGCCCCTCGCAAGTGATTACAGAGGCTCAGGCGCGGGTAGCCGGGGCTGCTTCGTCCGCGAGCGGGGCGGGGTAGGATGGTTCGGGTATCTAAGCGTCAGAATCGATTAAAAGTTTCAGGGAGGGCAGGAGCCCATGGTGAACGGGCATATGTCCTGGTGAAATAAGTCCCTATTTTCTGGGCAGAAGAACTGTTTGAAAGGTTGGTTTGTTTTCCAGCTTGGTTCCAGTGTCCTTCCGAAAACTATTATGGTTACATGTTCGGCGCCCTGCAGGGTTAGAGCTTGCGCTGTTGACATGGCGCTAGAGCCAGTAACCCAAGGATCGTCAACAACTACGATGTGTTTCCCTTTAACATTTTCCTGTATTTTTATTAATTCAGGGTGTATCTCTCCGCGCATTTTTGTTTCAAGAGAGGTAGCCTTTCCCTCGTATTTAACTTTGAGATGTGGGAGAGCATCGAAAACTCTATCAGCTAGGATGTGCAAGTAGGTATTGTCTCTTCGTCTTGAGGATGGGACTACTGCGACACTGTCCACGTATCCCCATTTACGGTAAAGGCACGCTAGATGTGACTGGGCAAAAGCCGCTAGCGTTAGAAGCCTCTTGTATGCTTGCGTATAGTACGATGCTTTGGGCTGATTTTTATAGGTTAATAGGTCTTGATAGTACTGTGAGCCTTTTACAGCCCACGCTAACGTATTAAATGACTTGTTCCCCAGTAAATCCTTGTATTTTCTGCACTGCCAGCAATACCTATATCCATTTTCTATCGGCGTGGTACAAAAACTACAAAACCTATACTCACTTAATTCAGGTATAGCGCCTGGAGTTATCTGAGCGAGCATTTCCTGACGAGGGTTGCATACTAATTTCCTAATCAACATATAACTAGAGGCGTTATAACCAGGGGTGTTCTGAAACATGATTCACCTAGGAGGCCAAAAGCTGGTGCTCGAAAAGCTGCCTGTTAATCAAGTTAGCTCCTATAGCGTCTTTAAGCAGTGGAATTACTTCTTCGACTGCATTTGCTACCCTCACCCCATTGTTTGGAGCTTCCCGAGCCAAGTGCCTACCCCATGAGGTATTACGCGCAACTTGGGCAGATAAGACCACAGCGTGACCCTGTTTAAGCGCGGTTCTTACCTGATGTCGAGTACCGGAGTTTTCCGAGGCCTGTACAACAATGGTACCGACCGAATAAGCAGACATCACTTCATTACGCATGGGAAAACTAAATCTGGTAGGAGTAGCTCCTGGAACGAACTGCGATAACAGCATACCATCAGTTTCAATGCGTTTTTGTAGCCCCGCATTCTTCCTCGGATAGCAAATGTCAACGCCAGTACCTAGCACTGCAACCGTGCGACCTCCTGCATCTAGCGCAGCCCAGTGCGCAGCAGCATCTACACCGCTAGCTAATCCAGAAGCAATCGTAAAGCCCGCTTTAACTCCATCGCGAGATATAAAGGCAGCACTTTTAAGCGCCCATCTTGCAGCATCTCTAGAACCAACGATTGCGATTGCCTGGTCAAAACCTCCAGGCGGCAAAGATCCGCGAGTGAAAACCACCGGAGGATAGTTGTAGACTTCAAAAAGCTGAGCAGGATAAGTAGGGGATTTAAAAGTATGTACCTGAGTTATCCCATCAGATTGCCAGCCCCTAACCCTCTTGGCAGCCTCTTCTAGCTTTGAGAAGTAATCAGGAGTTTTCTCTTTTAGGCAAGACAACGGAGTAGCCCCATTCGCATGCATCATTTTTCTCAGATGAGCAGGAGAGGAATCTAGACTAAGTAAAGCTAGAACTGCTAACTCTTCATCAGTTACATTTTGCAAGTCCATTTTTCGCCCCCTTATCTACTCGTATCTCTTTCTGTAAATATACATGTTCATCAGAACAGGAGGAAGGAAAACATAATTCTTGTTTTACCCATTATCTCTGTTGCAATCTAAGGCAGCTACTTTAATCTCAGAATCCATGAGAGCCGTTAACGCCCGGTCACGCTCCATAGTCGCGTGCTGATAACGCAGAGCAACCTCCACATCCACATGCCCGCCGCGCTCTAACAGTTCCGCGAGCGGGAGGGGCGGGAAGTGTTCCAGTCGTCTATGGTTTTGGGTAGCCAGCCGTGAGTAGCGTTAGTGGTGGTTCCAACGATTACATCCGGGGGTGGGAGCATATTCTTTGCGCGGTATGAGTACAGGGTTCTGCGTTTTATCCCGATTCTTTCTGCCACATATAGCGCGGATAGGTACCGTTTTGGTTGCTTAGTCACGGGCTTTGTCCTGCCTATACCCTGCGACTGCAAGGGCTAGCCATGCTGCTATGAATAGCCAGGTGTACCAGCGCAGCCCGGTTACCCGTGTTGCTAGAGCGATTATCAGCAAAGAAAGCGCCGATACGGTCATATTTCGGGTCACCATAATATTCCTTTCCAGGGGTAAGTCATGAGATGCTAGGTGGTGAGGGGTTCAAGATAGTTCGATTACTTTGAACCCCTCACCTTTATTTTGTCAGTCCTTGCGGTGCTTACCGCGTTTTCGTGGTTTGCGCTGCTGCCATAGCTGCACCCCTTGCAGGGTTAGGCTTGCAAGCATTAAGGCTGACATTACCCAATCAGCTAGTCCCATAGGCATCACCCCTTTTTTTTAGTTATCAATCAACGTGTTCTCCCTGAACACCCTTTAACTACAACATGATATCCATCTACTAGCAACACCTTATTTTTCCTATTTTCCCCATTGAATTACTTGACTTAACCTAACTACTTATGTTATTATGGTGTTGTTGGCAATGAAAGCCAACAATATTTGAAAAATAAATAGAGGTGATGCCAATGGACGAAATAAGAGAATGGGGAATATTCGCCATGACAGCAGTCATAGTGATTATCGACCTTCTCAAAAATTGGCCAAAAAAGGGAAACGGTAAACATGAAAACCTTAAAGGCAGCGGGGGTTCAAAATAATCGAAGTATCTTGAACCCCCGCAACACCTCTAAACTACCTTACAAACAAGAAGGTGACTAGATATGAAAAAAGCAATAAGCTCACTAATCCCCCTAGCCGCTATCTTCCTAGCCCTGCTCGCTTTCTCTAGCGATATGCCCTTTTGGATGGCGTGCACCTGCTGGGCTCTATGGGGAACAGCACTAGGGGCAAGCATTATCGGTACTGCATGGAGAGGACGTGGAACCAAGTGACCAAACACTACCTGTCCAGAATGCAGTTCGCCGCCCGTATCGGAGTAAAACCCGCCTCCCTATCCCGCTACAAACTACCCACCCCAGATGTGATAGTTGGCCCCGACACTCGCCCCGTGCAAGGCTGGAGCACCGAAACAATCGACAAATGGAACGCAGCCAGACCAGGACGTGGAAGCCGAACCGACCTAAAGCCCTGGATAGAGTCTTAGCGCTCTTGTGGTTTTTGATTTGAACCGAAAACCGCAGCGATAGCTACTAAATCGACCACGCCCAGCACCCCGGCAATCCAATAGGCTTGCGCCCACACAGCAAAAGCCACCACAGCTAGAGTGGCAACCGTTGCCGCTAACCCCATAGTTTGCCCTCGGTGCGCATATTTCGCAGGAATCTCATAGCGAGCATGAGTTTGAAACTCCTCTAGCTCACGGGATGCCCGCATGTTTTCTACATGCTGCTCATAAATCTCTGGTAGCTGGTCACGCAGTTTGGACAAAGTTTCTAAATCGGTCTCCCGAACCGGTACATGCAGATGAATCTCTTGCAGAACAGCATTTACCGTTTGCTGAATGATCTGCTGGCGTTCTGACTCATGTTCGCCGCCCGGTTCCACATCGACAGGGGAGATGCCACCTGGGGAGCTGGGAGAAGATTTTGAAGCCCCGCGTAAGTGTGTTTGCCGCTCAGGTCGAACACCGAGAGAATCCCCAGACGTGTCGCTTCTCTTTTCACCCGGGAATCTTGCCGAACGCAGGTTTTCTCCGTCATTGTCTGCCACTTCCTCTCCTTGCCTCGAAATGTCGCGCCCCGCGGCGCCTTGTCTGCTAATTCCTAGCATACCCACCAATCAGCGAAGGCGAAACCCAAACGATTCTAAATCTCGATACGCGAATCCATGCGGGCAGTTAGCGCCCGGTCACGCTCCATGGTCGCGTGCTGATAATGCAGAGCAACCTCCACATCCACATGCCCGCCGCGCTCTAGCAATTCCGCGAGCGTTGCGCCCTGCTGGGCAAAAATCGTAAGCCCGGTATGGCGCAGGTCGTGGAACACAAACCAACCCATGCCTAGCTGTTCGCGAGCGCGCTCAAATGCGCCGCGAATCGTGTTGTGATGTACCGGCGTAGCCGGGTCGGTGGTTCTGGGGAACACGGGAGACGTAGGGTCTTTTGCCACCCAGGTAGACAGGTGTTGTTTGACTACTGGCACGAGGGCAGGCGGAATGGATATCTCACGGCGTCCAGCCTTGGTTTTCAGGTCTGTGTAAGCCCCGCCCATTTTCGAGTTAGTCTGCCTAACGATGCGCACCGTTGCCAGAGGCGGGTTATTTAGGTTAGTGAAATCGGCTCGTTGTAAGCCGCAGACTTCCCCCATGCGCATAGAGCACCAAGCGCCTAGTAGGACTGCTAGGCGTAGATGGTCAGGCATAGCCGCGGCCAAGCCTTTAACTTCCTCGGGGGTTGCTACTTGGCGGCGCTCTGGGTCTTTTACGGGGTCGAATACTGGCCAGGTAACCCGGTTCAACTGGGAGGCGTCCATGTATCCGCGTTTTGCTGCCCATCGCAGTACCGCGCGGGTTACGTTCAAGGCGTTAGCTGCCGCGCCCGGTTTTAGATCTTTAGATGCTTGCTGGCAATAGGTTTCGATATCGCTGCAGGAAAGCTCCCCTAGATTCTTGTCTCCTAGTTTTTCCAGGGGGTAGCGCAGCTTCGAGGAATAGGTGTAGAGGGTAGAGCCTTTACGTCCAGCGGTCTTTAGACGCTGTAAATGCTCTTGGGTGGCGTAAGCGAAAGTAACCACCTCTTGACGTTCCTCTGGGGAGGGGAACTCCCCAGAGCGGATATCGCGGCGCCGCTCCCCCAGCCAAGCGTTCGCCTCCATCTTGGAGCGGAAAGAACGCGAAACTCTTTTCCCCGTATCCGGATTAATAAATGACGCTAGATACGAACGCGCACCCGATTTCAGCTCCCGAGTCTTCACCGACCCAAAGCCACGCCGCTTTGCCAAGATCATCACCACCAAAACGAGTCCCACTCGAGTCCCACTTAAGTACCACTAGATTCTACCCGTTTTAGTCCTTTTTTGTCTTTCCTTGTCCGTCCGCGCCTTTCGGTTTCCACTCTGTCAGCGGGCTATCAGTGCAGGTTAGGGAGGTTAAAATAAGAAAAAGCCCCGACCAACGCGGGGTTGGTCGGGGCTACCCGTGGAGCTAAGGGGATTCGAACCCCTGACCTTCTCATTGCGAACGAGACGCGCTACCAACTGCGCCATAGCCCCTAGGTACTCTCAAAAGCCTAAGCGCGAAATACCTCAATTTGCAAACCCGGGGGCTGTGGGATTGTGCTCAACAAACGGAACAGCTTCTTGAACCGGGAAAACCCGCAGCAACAACCAACGCCCGAAACGATTAGGTAAACCCAGCATCCAGAGGACATTTCCTCCTAAATACCTATTTCAAACACCTGCGCACCAGGGCAGTAACCATGAATCCCTCAACACCGAAACCTATGACACGATACCTGGAGCCCAAAGAAATCAGGTAACGTCCTAATGACTCGGACGATACCCCCCAGATAGAGGACGAAGTACCCCTTTTTCTGCGATAGGACGTGCTACTATCACGCCAGATAGGTGAAGTTTTACTCCCTGAAAAGAGGAATTCGCAATGGAATGGGCAACGAAGCGCTTCCGACAGCTAGATTCAGCTAAGTCGCAACGGATTATTGCCGCAGCTGTCAGCGAATTCGCAGAAAAAGGCTACGAAGCGGCGAACACCAACCGAATCGCTAACGCCGCAGACATCTCGGTCGGTTCCCTATTTCAGTATTTCAAAACTAAAGAAGATTTATTTCGATACGTAATTCACCTAGGTGCAGGGATTATAGAAACCGACATCGGCAAGATTCTAGAGAAAGAAATCAGCGGACGCGACAAGATTAAAGAACTAATGCTGCTAACTATCCACGCCTGCCAAAACTACCCGGAATACCAGCAGCTATACCACGAGATTACCGCTACCGGGAATCGAGAATTAATCAGAGATATTGCCCGCGAACTCGAGACCTATGCTTCACAAGGACTAATTGAATTAATTAGGCAAGGTCAAGAACGCGGGGAAATCCGCACGGATTTACCCGCGGAAGTTCTAGCTTTCACCCTAGATAGCACCATGGTGATGATGCAGTATTCACTGACTGTCGCCTATTTTAAGGATCGCGCTAGGCTCTACCAGCTTGTAGAACCTAACGACTTCGCCGAACAGATGACGGAAATTATTTGGTCGTCCTTAAAACAGCAGTATTCATGAAGTAGCTATGCTTCAGCAGAGCTGGATTGAAAACTCAAGCCGGATAGCACAGTGACGCTTGCTGGCAAAAAGATGCTCGAGGGACAGCCTTGTATCCATTACTGTCAGCATCGGATACGAAACAGGATATGTAGCTGCGTTTACTTCTTTTTACATCCAAAACCCGCAAGAGGTTTCTGAAATAATCGTGATACTTCTCTTTTGCCACTTCAGCAAGGCTCACCGGGGTCCCCCGAGTACTTTTTGCCGGCCAGCCCGGATTTGCGTCCTAGATTGACTGGCACTTGAGTCCGTTATCCGGTCACCCGACTTACATCGCGCGCCCCACCTTGGTCGGCACTGAGGGCGCAGGCGGCATAGAGTTTCAGGGCGTCCGAAACTGTGCGTTTGCGACTGCGCGGAGTATAGGGGTGAGGACGCTGCTCCATTTTTTTGCGGCGGCGCGCCAGTTCTGCTTCCGGCACCTCTAGAGTCAAGGATTCGGTATTGACATCGATAGTGATTTCATCTCCGTCCTCGATAAGGGCAATTAAACCCCCATCAGCGGCCTCGGGAGAAATATGCCCCACCGAGATCCCGGAAGTACCCCCCGAAAAACGCCCATCGGTGATTAGGGCGCACTTTTTCCCTAGACCCCTCCCTTTTAAGAACGAGGTCGGATAGAGCATTTCCTGCATCCCCGGTCCACCCGCCGGCCCTTCGTAGCGAATCACTACTACATGACCAGGCTTAACGCTGTGGTCTAGGATTTTTTCGATGGCTTCTTCTTGAGATTCCATCACAATCGCTTTACCGCGGAAATGGTATAGGTCGCTATCGATTCCGGCGGCTTTAATGATGGCGCCTTTTTCTGCCAGATTTCCCCGCAAAACCGTCAGTCCCCCATTGGCGGAATAGGCGTGGGCGGTATCGCGGATACAACCATTGACTGCATCGGCATCCAGGTCTTTCCACTGGTTAGCAGTAGAGAACGGCTCGGTGGTGCGCACTCCCCCAGGCGCCGCCTTAAACAAATCTTCCGCCTGCTCGGTAGCGCAGCCACCACGCACATCCCAATCGGCTAGCCATTTTTCTAGCGAGGGCGCGTGAATCGAGGTAACCTCGCGGTTTAATAATCCGGCGCGGTCAAGCTCTCCTAGCAGTGCTGGTATCCCCCCGGCGCGATGCACGTCCTCCATATGGTAATCATTGTGGTTGGGTGCAGCTTTACACAGACAAGGGACGCTGCGCCCCAGACTCGAGATGTCTTCCAGGTCAAAGCGCACCCCGGCTTCGCGGGCAACCGCCAACAGGTGCAACACCGTATTAGAAGAACCTCCCATTGCCATATCTAGGCTCATAGCGTTAAGGAAAGCCTCGCGAGAGGCAATTTGCCGAGGCAAAACCGCATCCTCTTCCTGACCATAGTAACGCTCACATAGCTGGACGATTAGCTTGCCAGCCTGGGTAAATAGGTCGCGGCGCGCAACATGGGTCGCCAGGGTAGACCCATTGCCGGGCAGCGCCAGTCCCAAAGCCTCCGTCAGGCAGTTCATCGAGTTAGCGGTAAACATTCCCGAACAAGAACCACAGGTGGGGCAGACCGCTTTTTCAATCTCGATCAGCTGTTGATCCGAAATCTCCTGGTCAGCAGTAGCGTTCATTACGGTAATCAGGTTGCCGTGCCCGTTTTGGGACGGCCCCACAATCATATTGGGGTCGATTCCGCGCCCGGCCTCCATGGGGCCACCCGAGACAAACACGGTGGGAATGTTCAGCCGCATGGCGGCAATCAGCATTCCTGGAGTGATTTTGTCGCAGTTGGAGATACAAACCAGAGCGTCTGCACAATGGGCATTCACCATATATTCCACGCTGTCCGCGATGATTTCCCGACTGGGCAAAGAGTAGAGCATCCCCTGGTGTCCCATGGCTATCCCGTCATCAATGGCGATGGTGTTGAACTCTTTCGCCACCCCGCCGGCATCTTTAATTGCCTGCGCTACCAGTGGGGATACCTGGTTTAGGTGTACGTGACCCGGCACAAATTGGGTGAAGGAGTTGGCAATGGCGATAATCGGTTTCCCAAAATCACTGTCACTCATGCCGGTGGCTCGCCACAGCGAGCGGGCGCCTGCCATATTGCGGCCGGCAGTGGAAGTTCTTGAACGAAGTGGATATGCCATTTTTCTCCTAAAAATATTGTCTACTGATGGCGGGGTGATGCGCTTACGAGGACGAGGGCGAGCACTAGAATCCCGGCTCGCGCCTCCCTAAACACGAGCTCCGAAATCTGCTCGCCCGCGTCCTCAGCGCCGCTAGTCACAAAGGTGATAAGTCCAGCCGTAAGGGTCGGGGGCTTCCCCGTTTTGAATAGCTACCAGGCGTTGATGAATACTGGCGGTGACCGGTCCGCAAGGCACTTCCACCTCGAAATCATCGGATCCGAGCCTCCCAATCGGGGTTACTACCGCCGCAGTTCCACAGGCGAATACTTCACTCACCTCACCGGAGCGAATATCTTCTACCAGCGATTTTAGGGAAATATCGCGTTCGAAAACCGGAGTGCCGCTATCGCGCAGCAGGCGGCAGATAGCCGAGCGAGTCCCGCCCTCCAGGATTACGCCAGTAAGGCGCGGGGTGTGTACTGAACCGTCCGCCCGCACCACGAACACGTTCATACCGCCCAGTTCTTCCAGGTTTTCTCCTCGCTTGGTGTCCAAGAAACAGACCTGTTCATAACCCTTTTCGGCCGCCATATTTTGGGGCAACAGGGAAGCCGCATAGTTACCTCCGCATTTAGCTTCCCCAGTCCCGCCTGGACCTGCCCGATGATAGTGGCGGTCTACCCAGATGGAGACCCCTTTGGTTTCCCCACCCGAGAAATATGCCCCCGATGGAGAACCAATCACCAGATATTTAACTTCCCTGGCAGAATGTACCCCCAGGTAGGGCTCGGTTCCAATCATAAAGGGGCGCAGATAGAGGGAGGTGCCTGGCGCAGTCGGCACCCAGCGTTTATCGGCGCGCACCAAATCAACGATAGAAGCCACGAAATCCTCTTCCGGGATTTCCGGTAGTGCCAGGCGCCGCGCGGAGGCATTCAAGCGGGCAGCATTATAGCGAGGTCGAAAAGCCCAGATAGAGCCGTCTTTATGGCGGTAGGCCTTTAGCCCTTCAAAGACTTCTTGACCGTAATGAAACACTACGGCTCCCGGCGACAGGCTCAAGTTTTCAAAGGCTTGCACGCGGTGTCCGCTCCACCCTTCACCTACTTTCCAGTCGGCAACCGCCATGTGATCCCCGAAATGAGAACCGAAAGTCAAGGACTCCATAATCTCGCGGTATTCTTTGTCGCTGGCTGGATTCTGGTTAGGCCGCAAAGTAAAGCGCCCCGCCAATTCATCCGCGCTCGGCAGCGGTACCTGCGATGCTGCCTCTAACCCGGTTAATGTATGGGTTAAACCGTTCTCGCTCATCATCGTGTTCTTTCCGGCTCCGGGGAGCCTATTTTTGTTCTCAAACTCTGTTTCTCGGTCACTAGGAGACCATGTATTTACTTTTCTCGCCATAAGTAGCGATTATCCGTTTCCGTTAGAGGCGGGCAGCAATCTCATCCCCAATCTGACTGGTACTGCGCGCCAGTGGTTCACCGTTTTCAGCCGCAAGGGCGCGCTCCTCCATATCGGCAGCTATCGCGGCGCGGATATCTTCCGCCGGTTGCCCTGCGCCCTCGTTTTCTAACAGCATCGCTACTGAAGCAATCGTAGCCGTGGGGTCAGCGATTCCCTTTCCGGCAATATCAGGCGCCGAGCCATGTACCGGCTCAAACATAGAGGGGAAGGTGCGATCCGGGTTGATATTTCCCGAGGCCGCCAGACCAATCCCCCCGGTAATCGCACCTGCCTCGTCGGTTAATATATCGCCGAACAGGTTGTCGGTGACGATTACGTCGAAACGTCCCGGATCTTGCACTAGGTAAATAGTGGCAGCATCGACATGAGCATAATCCCAGGTAACCTCGGGGTATTCTTGAGATACCTGCTCTGCCGTTCGCCGCCACAAATGCCCAGCATGAACCAGCACATTATGTTTATGCACTAAAGTCACGTGCTGGCGGCGTTTGACAGCCTGGGCAAATGCAAAGCGCACCACCCGTTCGACTCCAAAAGCGGTATTAACGGAAACTTCAGTGGCGATTTCCTGCTCAGTTCCCACCCTGATTGCCCCGCCGTTACCGCAGTACAAACCTTCGGTGCCCTCTCGAACTACCACGAAGTCAATCTCGCCGGGATTCGCCAGCGGAGTAGGAACGCCTCGGTAGTAGTGGGCGGGACGCAAATTCACATAGTGATCCAGGCTGAAACGTAGCTTGAGTAGCAAGCCGCGTTCTAGCACTCCCGAGGGAACCGCGGGATCTCCTACTGCCCCCAGCAAAATCGCGTCGTGCCGTTTAATACTTTCCAGCTCTGCCTCGGGCAGAATCTCTCCGGTTTCCAGGTAGCGGGCAGCCCCCAGGTTGAACTCGGTTTTTTGGATGCTAATCCCGCTACCAGCCAAGGCAGCGTCCATAACTTTTAGCCCCTCGGCCACGACCTCTTTACCAATCCCGTCCCCGGGAATAACCGCGAGCTTAATGGTATTACCCATACCTGTTACTGTCCTTTCCCTGCGCTACCTGGGCAGAATAAACAAACTACTCGACTACGATTGCAGTAACCTCACCGCTAGAAATCAATCTTGGAAGCGGTAACGCTGACTTGTGAAAAGATGTGAGAGGGGGCTTGAGCCGAGCGAAGCAAGGCTCACCGGGGTCCCCCGAACACTTTTCACAAGTCAGCACTACAACCCGAAGCATTGCCAGGTCTAGCGCCCTTAGCGCTGCGCCTGCCCTTCCTGGTAGTCATCATCACTTTGATTCCACGAGAACATGGCACGCAGTTCACGCCCTACTTTCTCAATCGGGTGGGCTTCTTCAGTGGCACGCATCTGTTTAAACTCCTGAGCTCCGTTGTCCTGATCATTGATGAAACGCTGCGCGAAAGAACCATCGCGAATATCGGACAAAATGTCGCGCATAGCCTGGCGGGTCTGCTCGGTAATTACTCGCGGGCCGGACACGTAGTCGCCGTATTCGGCGGTGTCTGAACACGACCAGCGTTGCTTGGTGATTCCGCCCTCGTTAATCAAATCCACGATTTGTTTCATTTCGTGGCAAACCTCAAAATAGGCAATCTCCGGTTGATAACCGGCCTCGGTCAATGTCTCAAAACCGGCTTGGATCAGGTGCGATACCCCGCCACAGAGCACTGCCTGTTCCCCGAACAAATCGGTTTCGGTTTCCTCGGTAAAGGAGGTTTTCAGCACCCCTGCCCGAGTCGCCCCCAGAGCTTTCGCATAGGCCTTGGTTACCTGCCAGGCGTTACCGGATTCGTCCTGCTCCACCGCGATAACCGCCGGGGTTCCGTAACCGGCTTCATAGGAGGCACGTACCTTGTGACCAGGACCTTTCGGCGCCACCATACACACGTCGTGACCAGCACCGGGTTGAATATAACCGAAACGGATATTGAAACCGTGGGCGAAGAAAATCGCGGCATCCGGTTTCAGATTTGGGGCAATCTGCTCGGCATAAACCGTCCGCTGCACCTGATCAGGCGCAAGCACCATTACGATGTCGCCCTCAGCGGTTGCCTGCTCAATCGATTTGACCTCTAGCCCCTGCTCTTTAGCTTTTGCCACCGAGGACGAGCCTTCCCGCAGCCCTACGACTACCTCTACCCCGCTATCGCGCAGGTTGAGGGCGTGGGCGTGACCTTGCGAGCCGTAACCGATAATGGCAACTTTCTTACCCGCAAGTGCGGCCATATCCGCGTCAGTGTCGTAAAAAATTTCAGCCATTGTTACTTCTCCTTTAGTTGATCTGTGATTGAACGCGGGCCACGGCCAATGGCGACCGCCCCCGATTGCACGATTTCGTTGATACCGTAAGGCGCTAAGGTATCCATCAGTGCCTCCAGTTTTGATTGCACCCCGGCTGCCTGGATAACCAGCGATTTCCGGTTTACATCTACTACGCTGGCTCTAAACAAATCCACGATTTGCAGGATTTGCGCTCGGTTATCATCATTGGCTTGCACTTTAAACAGTACAAACTTACGGGTAACCGAGTCCTGGGGGTGTAGCTCCACCACTTTTAGCACGTTTATCAGTTTGTTTAACTGTTTAGTTACCTGCTCAAAAGGTAAATCTTCCGCATCTACCTGCACAGTTATCCGAGAAATCGAGGGTTCTTCGGTTTCTCCGACCGCTAGGGAATGAATGTTGAAAGCCCGCCGAGTGAACAGGGCAGCTACCCTAGCGAGGACGCCGGGTTTATTCTCTACCAGGATGGAAAGGGTATGGCGATTGTCCATCACGATCAGTCCTCACTTTCCCAGACCGGTCCTTGCCCGCCTGCATAGATAACATTGCTATTTGATTCGCCCGCCGGCACCATCGGCCAGACCTGGGAATCGGTAGAGACTCGAAAATCAATTACCACCGGACGGTCATTGGTTTCCATCGCCTGGGCGATTACCTGGTCCACTTCTTCTTTAGTCCGAGCCCGCAACCCTAGCGCTCCATAGGCTTCTGCCAGTTTCACGAAGTCGGGAATATCCTTTCCGCCCTCTCCGTCTTGCAGCAAGGTGCCTGAAAAACGCGAGTCAAAGAACAGTTCTTGCCACTGATGCACCATTCCCAGAACCGAATTGTTAATAATCGCCACTTTAATCGGCAGATTCTCTAAGGTAGCGACCGCGAGCTCCTGGTTGGTCATTTGGAAACACCCGTCCCCGTCAATCGCCCAGACTTGCGCATCCGGGTTGGCAACTTTCGCCCCGAGCGCCTCGGGAATTGCTACCCCCATAGTGCCTAAGCCAGCAGAGGTGAGGAAGCCGCGCGGGTTTTCGTGCGGCAAAAACTGCTGTGACCACATCTGATGCTGTCCCACGCCGGTACAGTAAATCGCATCCTTACCCACCATTTCCCCGATACGTTTAATCACATATTGGGCGGGGAGGAGACCGTCATCTGGTTCATCATAGGCAAGCGGGTAACGCTCGCAGATGTAATCCAAATGGTGCTTCCAACCAGAAATGTCCCGCGGGTTACGCTGCATTTCCTCTTTAACCTTCGGCAGTAATCCCTGTAGGGTCTGCCGTAAATCTCCCACGATCGGTATGTCCGCTACCCGGTTCTTCGAGATTTCGGCGGGGTCAATATCGGCGTGAATCACTTTGGCGTCCGGGGCAAAAGCATCTAAGCGACCAGTTACCCGGTCATCGAAACGAGTCCCTAGCGCCACCATCACGTCCGCGCGCTGCAAGGCGGTCACCGCCGGAACCGAACCATGCATCCCCGGCATTCCCAGGCAATGGGGATCCGAGGACGGGAACGCCCCTTGCGCGGTCAGGGTAAGCACTACCGGGAAATCGGTAACTTCCACCAGTTCCTTTAGCTCTGCCGTCGCTTCGGCCGCCAGCGCTCCCCCGCCTACATAGAGGACTGGCCGTTCTGCCTTCGCCATCAGCTTCGCAGCGGCTTTTATTTGCTTAGCGTGTGGTTTGCTCGGCACCTTATATCCGGGTAAATCCACGGTTACCGGCCAAGAAAAATCAAGTTCGCCGACTTGGGCATTTTTGGCGATATCTACCAGCACCGGGCCTTTACGGCCAGTAGAGGCCAAATGGAAAGCCTTCACCAAAGTAACCGGAATCTCTTCCGGCTCAGTTACCAAAAAATTGTGTTTGGTAATCGGCATCGACACTCCCACCACGTCAGATTCTTGGAACGCGTCAGTACCGATCGCACTGGCAGCAACCTGCCCCGAGATTGCCACCAGCGGCACCGAATCCATATGAGCATCCGCCAAAGCGGTCATTAGGTTGGTGGCTCCCGGTCCAGAAGTTACGATAGCTACTCCGGTTTTCCCGCTCGAGAGTGCGTAACCTTCCGCCGCGTGTCCCGCAGCTTGTTCGTGACGCACGATGATCTGGTTGATTTGCGAGTCATAGAGCGCATCGAAAACCGGCATGATTGCCCCGCCGGGTAAACCAAATACATCGGTCACTCCCAGGCGTTCTAGGGTAGCGACTACTGCCCGAGATCCACTCATCCTTTCTCCAGGAGGCACTCCGCCGGGTTTTTGCTCTTTGCTACTCATCCTTGCTCCCCGTTCCTGTATGTTTCCCTGTTTTCTTTAAATAAAAAAGCCCTAGGTGCTTTTACCTAGGGCTTTGCATCTGAAACGTTTTTAGACGCGACTAGCCCCGCCCGGTACTACCAGTAGTACTAGGCTGACTAGGTTCGTAATTCGTTTCGCCATAACAGTTCAAACGCTACGCGACCCATAGCCAGCGGGCGGAAGCGTCTCAGGTTTTGATACGAACCGCGTGGGCTTGGCTTGCTACACGCTATTAACCCATAGTGTTTATCTCCGCTCCCACCACTTGCCTCTATAGGAGACCCCGCTCTCCCTCTGCTTTAACGCGAAATCGTGATTAACTCCTCTCTGATTGCCAACTTAGGACGGACTTTCGACTAACGCGGCGCGATTTGGGTATGAAATCATAGAAAAAGCTACGTATTTCATTAAGGAGGTATCGTGCAGACAGTTTTCCAATATCTGGCAGAACAACCTGTACTTGTACTTTTCGGATTAATCGGCATTGGAATGTATCTCGGTCATTTCCGTTTCAAGGGAATCGGACTGGGGGCAGCGGCCGTCCTCTTCCTAGCTATCGGGATTTCCGCTTGGGGTACTGCCGAGGGCGTGGATATGGTTTCCAAATTCCCGCACGAGTTCGGAAAACTTGGTTTGGCACTATTCGCTTTTGCTATCGGGATTAACTCGGGTAATTCTTTCTTTGCTTCTCTTAAGAAATCTTTAGGGATTATGGCCGCCACTTTCGCGGTTTTAGCTGGCGGGGGCGTCGTGGCCTGCCTGCTAGGCAAAATCGCGGGGATGGACGCGGCCACTATCGGCGGTACTTTTGCGGGCGCAATTACTAACACCCCGGCACTAGCTGCTGCCGGCGCAGCCTCGGGCGATGAACAGTCGGCAACCGTTGCCTATTCCATTGCCTACTTATTTGGTGTTTTCGGAATGCTAATCGTGGCTACCTTAGCTCTCAACTATGGCAAGAATGATAAGGACCGTCCCGCATCTTTGGTTTCTCGCACTGTGCGAGTTGAACGGGATGACCTCCCCTCGGTACGCGACATTCGTGCCCATGTTGGCGAAAACGTGCGTTTTTCTCGGCTTCGGGAAACCGAGGACGGACCAATCGTACGCCCTACCCCCGACACTAAACTCGGTAAAGGCTGCCTGGTGACCGTGGTTGGTCCGCAAAACTTGGTGGTCGAAGTGGTTTCTGAACTGGGACACGATTCCTCGATTTCCCTTGCGGCTGACCGGCGGGATTGGGACTATCGCCGGATAACTATTTCCGATCCGAAGCTGGCTGGACGCACTTTAGGGGAACTTGGTTTGGAAGAACGTTACCAAGCGACCGTGTCGCGGGTACGGCGTGGCGATACCGATATGTTAGGACGCGCTGACCTGGTACTTCAGATGGGCGACCGGGTTCGGGTAGTGGCACCTACCAAGAACCTTAAAGAGCTATCGAAGTATTTTGGGGATTCCACTACCGGCTTGACCTCTATTAACCCGGTGGCTTTGGGTATCGGTATGGTTTTGGGACTGCTAATCGGCGAGTTCCCCATCCTTACTCCTAGTGGCGAGTATTTCACGATTGGTTCCGCGGCTGGAACGCTGTTAGTAGGACTTATTTTTGGTCGGGTGGGACGCATCGGCCCCTTCCCCACCGCTTTGCCTTATACCGCCAGTCAGGTGCTTGCCGAGTTTGGTCTGTTGGTGTTCTTGACACAAGCTGGCTATAACGCTGGCGGTCAGATTATGAAAGCCTTTACTTCCGGGGCTTGGCTAGGGATTTTACTGGTCGGTATCGCAGTTACTTTGACGGTCGGGTTTGGACTGTATTTCGTGATGCGCTACGCCTTCAAGATGGGCGGAACTCGCCTATCTGGTCTATTGGCTGGGGCACAAACTCAACCTGCCGTCCTCGCCTACGCCAATAACCGTACTAACTTTGATCCGCGAGTGGCGCTTGGTTATTCCCTGGTTTACCCCTTGGCGATGGTGGGTAAAATCCTAATCGCCCAAATCATCGGTGGTCTGTAAGCCTGCCCATACTTTAGTTTTACAATGCGTCAGCCTTAAGTGGGCTGGCGCATTGTAATAATTATCGCCCCTGATTTACCTCTTTCGTCCTGGATAGCTGTGAAGTTTAGGGGAGATAATTGCCTTATGCAGCAAGAATTTTCCCATAATAACATCGGTGCTGACAGACACGCTTCGTCCTCAGATGACGTTTTAGGCGAGTCCAAAGCGGATACTCTTAATCCCCACGGTAGCGAGCATGACGAGCTTCGCGCCCTACGTGACCGTCTGGCTGCCCAATCGGGGGTAGTAACCCGCTTGGGACGCACCTTGCTAGCGGCTGGAGCTAGTGCCTATCTGGTGAAGTTCTCTATGGCTCGCCTGGCTAACGCGGTGGGAATCGAAGCTCAGCATTCGCAAGTTACTTTTTCAGAAATAGTCACTTCTGTTTATGCTCACGGTACTTTCCGCACCGAGTCTCATGAACAACGCGCGTTCGGGGCTAACGCCGCTCGGCTTGACGATTTGCGGGGATTTGTTCGTTCTTTGAAACCGGGAATGCTGGTAGAGGACGCCGAGAAAGCTCTTGATGAGATTTGCGCGCGCAAACCACCCTATTCCGGAGTAGTAAACTGCCTGGCAGCTGGAATAGCGTGTGCCGGTTTCTGTTTTTTGAATCGGGGCGGAGTGGTTGAATGTAGCGTGGTTGCTATAGCGGCACTTTGCGGACAGTTTTTAAGACGCATGATGCTGAAACGGAAAGCTAACCATTTCGGGGTTTGGATGCTGTGTGGTTTGATGGCTTCTTTCATCTATATGGGGATTAGCCAGGCTCTACTGTTGTCTGGACTGCTCGAAGTGGCTCACCCGCAAGGAATTATTTCCGCGGTTCTTTTCCTAGTTCCCGGGTTTCCGCTGGTAACAGCGATTCTTGATTTGGTGCGGATGGATTTCTTAGCGGGAATGTCCCGGATGACCTATGTGATGATGCTAGTTATCTCGGCCGGGATTTCGGTATGGATGATTGCTACCATATTTAACTGGCATATTGATCCTCCTAGCAGTTTCCCGGTTGATGGCCCTGCCCTTTATTTATTGCAATTTGTTTGTTCGCTGATTGCTTCTTTCGGGTTCGCAGTGCTGTTTTCTATTCGCCCGCAAGTTGCCATATGTGCAGCTTTAGTTGCCGGTGGCGTCAATGTGGGGCGTCTTTTCTTTGTGAGTGAGGGGATGCTTCCTCAAGCTGCGGTGGGCCTGGCAGCTTTAACCATTGGGATTGTGGCACATTTTATTTCCCTCGCCAGCGGATTCAGGTTTTCCCGCACTTCGCTGACAGTACCGGCAGTGGTGATTATGATTCCCGGCGTACCCCTGTATGCAGCGATTACTCACCTATCTAATGGAGAGATAACTCAAGCGACCGAGGCATTAACTCAAGTGTTTTTCGTTATTCTTTCTATCGGGGTAGGTCTGGCGATTTCCCGGATGCTTACCGATCCGGGCTGGCGGATTGACCGGGACACCGCGCAGCCTAGGTTACTGGAGCAAACTGGCTGGAACAGCGGTAAGCAGCGTTTCCAAATGCGTTAATTACCTGGAAGTAATGGGGGGGCTCTGACTATTGTCAGAGCCCCCCCATAAGTTTTTGGGAACGTGTCCCGTTTTGGAATCTAAGCACTTTATTCAATTGAATAAAGCAGGTTCCCAAGTATATTCCCTTACTGCCAGGGACAGCGGCATCTTTGCCTATTAGCTCTCCCGGGGAGTCGCCGTGGCATCTAGGCGAATAACCCCATAGGTCCAGCCACGACGGTGATAGACCGCGCAAGGTTGCATGGTTTCGGAATCAATAAACACGAAGAAGGGATGTCCCACCAGTTCCATTTGGTACAGAGCCTCGCTCACAGTCATTACCGATGCTTCGTGCAGCTTTTGCCGAACCACAACTGGGGAATCACCTAACTGACTTTCATCGGGAACCCCAATTTTTCTCTCTCGCGGAACATCGGGAGAAAACTCGCCGTCATCAGGGGTAACCGCCTTGGCGGCGTCCCTGAGATTAAGTTCTTCAATCTTGATTGAGTCCTCTTGATGCTGCGCTTCCCGGCGACGACGATGATCCTTAGCCCGATCACGGGCACGGCGCAACCGTTCATATAGTTTGCCACAAGCAATATCTACTGAGGCGTAACGGTCAGAAGAACTGGCCTCAGCGCGGATAATCGGCCCTTTACCGAAAACTGTCAGTTCCACCTTTTCAGAAGTATCTGCTTGTCGCTGATTAGGTTCATGAGTAAGCTCCACATTAACCCGCTGTACCCGCGGATAAAACTGTTCAACCTTAGCGACTTTTTCCTCGGCATATTGGCGGAAATTCGGGTGGATTTCGGCGTTACGTGCTTCAACGATAATTTCCATTTGTGTCCTCCAGGGCACGGTATGGGGATCAAAGATCCCAGGTGAATGCGTACCGGCTCGTTCCGGTCGCGGTGATTGTAGCTACCACCCCCTTTCGCCCATCATTGGGCTTTTCAAGTACCAAAATTTTACCGCACAATGCCAAACCATTAAGCCCTTTTGAGGTTTCTTTCGGCTACGCCAAGGGAGAACACCCCTACCACCTGTGTCTGCGCCTCATTTATTACCCTTACCGCTTCCCGGATAGTAGCACCGGTAGTGATAACGTCATCAACTAGCAACACCCGTTTACTGAAATCCAACTCCCCCGGCGCAGCTAAACGCATGCTTCCAGCTCGTCCTCGTAACCGCTCCTGATAGCTGCGACCTGCCTGTTTCTTACTCCCCGCTTTAAGCTCCAACAACCCCGCTAGACGCACTTTACCCCCACAAGCGTTCAACCCGGCTGCCAATCCTGCCGCTAACCTACCGGCGGTCGAACGGATGGGAGAAGAACCAAAATGTGAGGTAGAGGGCGCGGGGCAAATCAGAGTGGGCTGCGAAACGCTTAACGCAATCGACCTCGCCGCCACTGCCCCAATAAAGAAAGGAAGCTGCTGGTAATAAAACCCTCGTGAATGTTTCATCGCTAGGATTACCCCACGTGCTTGCTGACGATAAAGACTGAGCGTAAAGACTTGCCCGGCATCCTTACCTAAAGCGGTAGCGGCATCAACGGCAGTGGGGGCACGCAAGAATATCCCTCGACACCGGTCACAAAGTAAGGTGTCAAGACGCCCACAACCGGGGCAAGTCTCAGGGAACAACAGGGTCGAGAACGCGCGGAAATGCTTTGCGATTTTCCCACTAAATGGCGCTGAGCCTTGAGAAAAGACGGGAAACACAGTAAAACCCATAGAGAAATCTTGCCAACAGAACTTTTCTCCCACTCCCTATGGAATAAGCAACTGGGGAAAACTGCCGTTTATCCGCCCTGGGGACAGCGCTGTTAGGCAAGCTAACGCTGGCTTAAACCAGAAAATACCGGTAGCTAATGTCGCTAGCTATAAAACTATCCGCTTCCCGCAAAAGCAGGATAAGAAACCCCGTTTCCCACCACTCGCCAAGACTGTTCAATATGAACCATCCGAACCGTGCGATCCGTAACCACCTGCACATTCCCATCAGGAGGATTAGGGACTAAATAGCGAGCATTAAGCGCCGGTTCAAACGAATCATCATAAGAATTAATCGCCGCTATATGAACTTTAGGGGAACTACCGCCCTGCAAAATCGCGACCTGACCGGAATCAATCCAGGCCACGGAAAGCACATCCCGTAAAACAGCAGTTTTATTTGGGGTAGCAACCACCTGAGTAGGGGTACCATCCTCACTGCGAACAACCGTAATATGTTGCCCTTGGAAACTGTATCCAATCTGCCAAACTACCAATCCCCGCACCCCTGGTGAGCTGAGTGCAAAAAACGGGATTTTCCATTCACCTTCTGACGGAACCTTTACCGTAACCACCCGGGAATGTGCATTTACTGCCACTAAATCCCCAGGTTTGGAACTGTCACCTGTCCATACCCACCCCCAGGGATCAATCTGCGGATTCCGCAAATTCTTACCCCGGTAAAGTACCACGGGAGCTTTACCTCGTTGCAGACGAACCAGCTCGTTACCGCCGCGAATAGCCACCTGAAAATCGCTGGTGGAAGGGGTTGGCCAAGTAACTATCCCAGATAAATCTGCCGCCGAATTGAATACCCCATTTTGAGAATCGGACTCCTCGATAACTTCACCGTTGCGGATACCTAACATTTTCCGTTTCGGCGTCGATACCGGCTGTTCACTAGGGTCAGACAGCACGGCGTCGTTCTGCGTGACAATTACTTCTTCGATTCCCGCTACATCAAGCAAAGTTAATCGCAGCTGCTGATATAGCTGAGAAATATCCGCTTCAGAGCGCAATCGAACAGTCTCCGGTAGCTCCACCTGCGCTTTTTTGCCCTGCAAAGTTACAAGATTGGAAGGAACTTTTTCTAAAATTTCTGGCAAATGCAGCGCACCTTTTAGGTCTGCGGTCGGTCCGGAAAAAAGTGCCTCTAACAGGTGTTGCGGGCTGTTCTTGCGAGGAACCCATCTAGGATCCGGGATTAGAAAACGCCGGTCACTCGACCAGTAGTAGACATTTCGTTTACCATAAGCGTTTTTGAAAGCCGAGCTAGTGAGCACCACCCCATCAGGTAAGGCGTTAATCCGCCATTGGTCATTTTCTTTAACCAGTTGATATTTGAAGGTTTCTTCAGCGTGGTAATCTTTCTCGATTCCGGCTTTACTTAAACGCAATATCGGCTGCCCAGTACCGGTAGCAGTATTATCTGTGCTGTTAAACTCTACTTTCAGCTCATTTTTTGGTTTCAGTACCGTCACCTGTGCCTGCGGTTTCCAGCTGCGACGTTGGGCAGCGCTTAGGAATTGCCGGGCGATTCCATAGTCGTCATAGGTACCGGCAGCGCAGGCCTGTTGGAAATCTGCTAATAATTTTTCAGGCGTGGATCCATCTACCGGCCCGCTCGCTAACTGTGCCAGAGGGTTACGTGCATCCCGGTTTACTTCTCCTTCCCGCACCGGTCCTGAATCCGGCAGGGAGGCACAAGCTGCCATAGTTAAAGTCAGGCAAGTAGCGACAGCAGTTACCAGAATCTGTTTTCCTCGCTGTCTTTTAATTACCCTGGAGGACGGAACTATTTTTCCCGAGGACGTGCAGGGATTTACTGCCCTAGGTTTCGCTACCCAGGCTCTCGGCTGCCGCCATAGAAAAGATAACCATTTCATCAGACGGCTCCCTCTGATTCGCTATCTATTTTCCGGTCTTCTTCGGCCTGTAGATTCTCGATTCTTTGTTGAATGCTAATCACGCTGTCATCTGGCGATATTCGCGGTGATAGCTGAGTGGAAGCATCGTCACTAACCTTTAAAGGAAGGTAATCGAGCCCTTGCTTTAAGCTGTCATCTTCGTTAGAAATACCAGTTTCCAGGGGGTTCACATCAGTTTGCAGGTGATGCAGCTCCAAGGAGGTGTCGTCTAACTCCTCGGACAAAATAATGTCCTCCGGGTGTTCTTTAGCCCAGCGTCCACGCGCGGCAATCAAATCTTGGTTTTCCACCTGTTGAGGCAGGTCAGTAATCTCTTGCCCCGCATGACGCGGTAGTAGCAAGGTGAAAGCGGAGCCTTCCAGCGGGCACGACAAAACCGTGAGCAACCCGGAATGTAACGCTGCGTCCTCGGCAGATATGGCGAGCCCCAGACCGGTACCGCCAGTGGTACGTTTGCGGGAAGGATCCGCCCGATAAAAACGGTCAAAAACGTGTTGAGCCACCTCGTCGCTCATCCCCGGTCCATGATCGCGCACTTGGAAAGCCACCGCAGTATGACAGCCAGAAACCGTAACTTCCACCGGTTTACCTTCCGCGAATTCAATCGCGTTTACCAGGAGGTTTTGAGCTATACGCGTTACCCGGGTTTGGTCTAGCTGCGCAATGGTGTCGCCGAAAGACTTTAGCTCGACCTTTACCCCCATTTTTTCAGCTAATGACCGATTAGATTCTAAAACCTCGGACACTAGGTTAGTTAGGTTAGTGTCGGATAACGATAGTTGCGCTACTGAAGCGTCAATCCGGGAAATCTCGATTAAATCTGCCAACATTTTGTCGAACCGATCAACTTGGCGATGCAAAATCGTCACCGAACGGGCATTGGTGGGGGAAAGCTCGTCTCGCTCATCATAAAGCAAATCGGTAGCCATACGGATGGTGGCTAGCGGGGTGCGCAGCTCATGAGAAACATCGGATACAAACCGCTGCTGCAAAGTAGATAGCTCTTCGTAATCTTTAATTTGTTCGCGAAGATAAGAGGACATATCGTTGAGGGCTTGCGAAAGCTGAGCGAGTTCGTCCTTGCCCCACACCGGCAATTGGATATTAAGGTTTCCGGCTGAAACTTTCCTAGCTGCTTTCGCCGCTCGGCGTGCAGGAGTCAAAATCGAATAAGATACCGCGGCTATCAGCACTGTTATCAGCGCTAAGAGTACGACCGTTCCAAAAATGAGCACCTGGTTTACAGTATGAACAGTTTGCTGTTCATAGGCTAGAGAATAGACTATGTAGACTTCATAGGAACCTACTAGTGGCAGCAATACTCGCGACCCGACCACAATCCCGGGAGTTTTTTCTTCTTGCGAGTTCTTTAAAGACACCGACTGCCAGTGAATTCCACCTTTTTGCTCTACCGCCCTACGTAAATTTTTGGTAATGAGGGCGCGCTGTTCCGGGTCAATAATCTCGTTGATAGCTAAGGGACGGGTTTCATTCGGGTCTTTCAACAGCATTGCCCCTACCCCGCCCGCACCGGCAGAAGCATCTCGTTGATCCGAAATTAGGGTGTAGGCAGCATCTTGTACCCCATTAACCGAATCAACCACCGTAGAGTCAAAAGCGGATTGCAAACTTTGAGCCCGAAGCGAGGCATCCTGCAAAACAATATTGAGTCGTTTTTGGAAGATTCCATTAGAGACATGAGTAGTGACCGAAACAATCAAAATCACCATCATTACGGCGGTAGCTAGCGTCATTAACGCAGTTAATCGCGCAGATACAGAGGAAAGGAAAAACCGTACTATCGGCACATTAGACAAGCCGGTTTGTATTCTCTCTAGGCTTTGCCGCCATTTTTTTTGTCGCACCAGCTCCCAAAAATTGCTGGAAGTGGGGGCAGCTACCTCCGCTGGGGATTGCGCACTCATTTATGCAGAGTTGCCTCCGGCGCGGTATCCCACCCCTCGCACCGTACGTACAATCTTGGGATGTTCGGGATCTTCCTCTATCTTGGCACGAAGCCGCTGCACATGGACATTAACCAAGCGAGTATCAGTGTTCGGATGCCGGTATCCCCAGATTTCCTCTAGGAGTTCTTCTCGGCTAAAGGCTTTCCAAGGCGAACGCGCTAAAGTGAGCAGCAAATCAAACTCTAGAGGAGTTAAATCAATCCGCTCTGAACCCCGGAAAACTTCGTGCGCCACCACGTTGATACGCAAATCCCCCATATCAACGTCCTCTTCTTGCCCCTCACTACTGCGCCCACGCAAGCGAGCTTTTATCCGCGCAACCAGTTCTTTGGGCTTAAAAGGCTTGGGGATATAGTCATCGGCTCCTGCTTCCAGACCAGCCACTACATCGGCAGTATCTGACTTTGCGGTCAGCATAATGATTGGCAAATCGGATACGGTGCGAATCTGCCGACAAATTTCCACCCCATCTTTGCCAGGCAACATTACATCCAGAAGCACTAAATCCGGTTGGCTCTCTTGAAAAACATTAAAAGCCTGTTCACCGTGGTGACAGAAAACTGATATATAACCCTCAGTGGACATCACAATGCCCACCATTTCCGCGAGCGCTTCGTCATCGTCTACTACCAAAATTTTCACGGTCATAGTTTCTATTCTGCCACGCCGAAGGGGCTTTTTAGCGACCTGTCCGCGCGAAGGCGCATTTATATTAAATCAGTTGCGCGATTACTGTAGCTTTCTGGTGGTAAATCTTGCGCAACCAGATATTCTACTTTCGCTAGAAAACTCCGCTACTGCACACTTTTATCCGGTAATCCCCCAGGTAATAGCCGTAAATGTCCTCGGCGTTGTTCCGTGACTGGTCGGTGCTGGGGGGTTAGTCCCTGTTTTGCGTAGGCATCATATTCGTTTCCGGGGTGTCCACTGCCCCCACTGGTAGCTTCGGGACTGAGATGCCCATCCCAGTTCTTATTTACCCGCGCGGTAGAAAGATGGCGACGCTTCGATGCCTCTCGCACTACATTTGCCAGGGCTTCTAAGTCGTCATCACTGGGTTCAGCGGGGGTGAATTCGCTAGCTAACCGCACTACCTGCCAGCCTCTAGGGGCAGTTAAAGTTTTTGCGTGTTGGGCACACAAATCGTAGGCGTGTGGTTCCGCTTGGGTTGCTAAGGGGCCGAGGACGGCGGTGGAATCTTTATATACGTAGGTTAAAGTTGCGGCCGCTATCTGGCTGCAACCGGTTTTGGAACACGTTCTACTTACCCGCACAATTGCACGTTAGCGGCGCGGGATATAAAAACCAAGCCAAACTCGCGGTAAGGTGCGTTCTCGTGAGGGGTGTGACACGAAGCCGCCGCGACCGTCACGGACGGGGTTTACGCGGAGTTACTTTCTTACCGATGCTTCCAGCGTGGAGAACTCGGCGGGAAAAGTTTGATCAGCTGGTTATTGATTTAGCGACTTTAGCTGCCCGCCATCATAGCGAGGTTTCGCAAATAGAATTCGGGGTGGAGGACGTGCCTCCTTCGGATCCGGCAGAATGGGAATCATCTCGGGCGGTTTTAGGCAGGATGTTTCCGGCTGATAAAAGTGGGCGACTTCCTACCCGGATAGTGGTGTACCGCTTACCTATTCAGTGGCGCTGTTCCAGCTCGGCCGAGATGGAACAGGCGGTAAAAGCAGTGTTAGCAACCCATTTGAGTGTGGAGATTGGGTGTGCACCCGAGGAGGTTTTCCCCGCATCCTGGTAATCCCTAAACTCGCCCTTACTCATAAATAAAACTAATCCAGAAAACCGGTTCTACGGTATCTATATCTACTGGCAGACCTGTTAAAACTTGACGGTCAGGGATTTATTTTCACCGAAATAGCCCCAGCTTCTGAGGCAGATTTCTCCACTGCGATAGTGCGGAATGTGCCAGCAATATCTCCTACTAGCTGCCCCACCCTTATTTCGTGTTCGCTTTGCCACTGCCATAGCCCTTCCGACAGTTTCACTATTGCTATTTTCCCTGGCGAAAGGGTTATCTCTTGGCGTTTTTCTCCTGAAACTAAAGTAATTTTTTGAGGATAGGAGCTTTCAAAGGATAGGTTTTCCGATTGTTTAGTTACCAGCACTGCCCCGGAAGTGCTGGGCGGCACCGAGGGGTAAATTGCCAGGGTAGGCTGATTTGCTACCGTTTCTTCCGCAAATACTGCTGCCACCACCGGTTGATTTGATGTAAGTTTTACCGCAGCCACTCCGTCTTTAACTCCCCCCAGCGGAATATCGAAAACTGCTCCGCTGGCAACCTGTAATTTATTCGGCGATGACAGTGGGGTTTCCCCTTTGGTATCCAGCAGGGAGACTTGCAAAGTTGCAACAGCCGAATTGGAGTTAAGTACCCGCAGACTAGCTTTATCAGTGATTTTTGCTGCGGGAATCACAACCTCATTTTCTGGTGATGCTAGACGTGGCGAATGGGAAGCACCCTCTTTTTGAGCACCGGTAGCCAGCGTGGAACTAACCCAAGAGCTAACCCCAGCACCCTCTGCCTCAACCAATACTCCTAGGCGATTAAACTCGCTAGCCTGCCCATCCAATATAAGGGCGGAACTGCCTTTTGCAGGAACATTTTGCGCTATTTTTCCCCCTAAAGAACCTTGTTCGCTCCAGATTTGAATCTGTACAGTTACGGCTCTACCTGCCGGGTTTACCAAGTGCAAGGTGGAGGCGTTGCCGACCATAGTTCCGGGAGTAAGAAAATAGGCACGATTAACCGGAGGAGCACAATAATCTGCGAAAAATCCATTTTCGTTTTGCGTTCCTGAGCCGCTAACGTAACCTATAGCTGCCCCGTTGCGTCCCTGCAGCGGATTTACCTGTATTTGCAGCCCAGTTTTAGCTACTGTTTTAGGGTTTTCTCCTGAAATAGTTTTCCCACTGCTATCAGTAATAGCTCCCTCTCCCGCCAGGGAAGCGGCTTTAACCCAGGCGGTAGCGTTACCGGCGGGCAGTCCGGGACATACTACCTGTCTAATTCCTGCCGGAACAGCCACTTTAACACCGGTATTTTTCGCAGTTGAGAGGGCGGGAAGCTGTCGCCAGGTCACTGCGGGAATCACTAAGGCTGCAAGCACAATCACTACAGCAGAAGCTACGGCCCAAATCGTTTTGGCTACTGGTTTTTTCATTCCCTCTCCCTCCGTTCTCCAAGAGGCAGACAGGCAGCTATCGTCACTAGATAGACCAGCAGCACTGCGGTAATCGCCAAGTTGTGCCCGGAAGAACCATAAGACACTTCGAGGTGACCAGAGATATTAGCCGGGATGGTAAAGACCTGTAGTTCGCCCTCGGTATCCGAAAGAAGCGGTCTACCATCGACGCTGGCTTTCCAGTCGGGGTGAGTTGCTTCTGCCAACAGCAGTTTGCGGGGGCGCGAGGACGCCGAGATGTTTTTCTGGGCTCTCAAGACCCCTGCCGGCACTGTTTCTTGCCCACCTATATCTTCGATTCGTACCCTTGAAGCTAAACGAGGGGGAGAAAACTTACTGGTATCCAGACGCCAGACCTGGTAATCAGACTTGGCGGATACCGGATGAAAATAGGAGGAGGCGGCAAGTTTTGCGTTCAAGCCTTCCGAACCGGCGCGGTTAGTTACCAAGAGCTGCTCGATCGCCAAATCGGCGCATAGCTTTGCCACCTGCTGGTCATTGCCAGCAACTAGCATCGTTAAAACCTGCTGTTCCGGGGCGAGTCGCGTTTTTATATCGGCACGCATCTGCCAGTTGGTTGCTAGCAGCCCCGGTCCTTCCTCTCGGCGCATAGACACCTGATAGGTCTGCTCTTGCCGATCTACTAGGAGCATCCGGGTACGTTTTTCAGAGGTAGACAGAATTGAAAATGCAACTGGCGCACGTTCACCTCCCGGCTTTAACGGAGAGTTAGTGTTAGGAATACTCCAGGTAGTCACGGTTACCAGTGGCAGCACTAAAGCTAGAGCCAACAAACTTCCTAATAGGTAGCGTAGGGTTTTACCAAGTTCAGTTCCGTTTATGCCGGTCACAGCAGCTCCCAGTAATCCCACAAGCAGCAAGGAAAATACCGAAAGCAGCCACGCCCTTTGCCCTGGCGCGACCATTTGCCCAGCCGCCCACGCCCCAATAACCATGCCTGCTAAGACAAATGCCCAGGCTACGCGGGTAGCTATCAGGTCACGTCCGGTAAATAAAGCTGCGGTAGCTGCAAGAACCACGCCCCCTAAAGCAGCTATCCCCGCGATTACAGGTATGCCATAGAGGAGTTGCCCGAGGGAGAATAACTGTTCCCGCATCGAAATCGGGGCCACAGCCGCGGGGGTGATAAATAGATAGGAACCCAAACTGTGAGTTCGTAGCGCCCAAACCAGGGAGGGCAATAAAGTAGCCAGAGACGGTCCTAAGATAACCAAAGCGCCACACAGGAAAGAAAATCGCTTCCGCCAGGACAAATGTCGCTTCAGGGATACGCTAACCACACATAGCAGCATGAACCCGAAGGCAAGTGGCCACATCCAGGGGGCAGCGGCGCAAACAACGCTCAGAGCCAAAGCCGCAACGCCACCTGCTGCCCGAGGGCGGATAGGCGGATAATATACTTCCGTTCCATACACACCGGACAATTGATAGGGACGGCAAAGACCTAAGAAAGATAAGCTGCCCCAAATCCCTAGCGGCAAACATATATGGCTCAATGCTGCCGGAAGGTTCCCGCTTTGCAAAGAAACCAGGAAAGGCAGCGCCCCTGCCCAGCTAAGCGCAAATAGGGCGCGCAGGGGATTAATTCGGGTGAGCGCAGCGGAGGCTAACCAGGCACTCATCACCGCTGCCAGAGGAGAAAGAATCAATAGCCAACGCAAAACCGTGGTAGGGGAAATCCCGAAAAGAGCGAAAGGCGCACTAAACACTAGCAGTGGATAGGCGATAGGATCGGCTGGCCCGCTCATCCCGGTAGAAAAAGTACGCCAATAACTGGTGGCAAGAGCAAAAAAGTCATTCCAGTTACCGGGGAGTACACTCCAGAACCCCCCGTGCATACCGCCCAGATAATCTCGGAATGCAAACAGCGAAATAAACAGGAAAAATACCGCGAGCGACCAGGCTATGATGCGGGCACGTTTGGTAATGCTTTCCAATTGGGATTTCGCGAGCGCCCCCAGTGCATAGATTGCTTTTCCGTGTTCTTGTCTAACTTTGCGGATTAGACGGCGATTTTGTCGCACCTGACTAGGGGGTACTTCCAGGCGCGCCAGTTCGCGCCGGGAAATCTGGGATTGACGGCGTTGAATTCGTCGCGCCGAAACAATCCTGCCTAGCGTCTTTAGGACTTGGTTTGCCGAGTTTATCTCTGCTCTTGCGCGATACCCTTCAGAGCGCAGCAGGTAGCAGAGGGCTAGAATAGTCGATTTTAGAGGCAGAAAGAGTATCCATAGTGGTAGGAGCAGTGAGTTTATGGTGAGGGTGCGGTAAATATAGTTATCTGCGCGGCGAATCGCCCAAGATTTTTCTTTATCGCGGGGAGTCTGCACCGCCAAGGGGGTTATTGGGGGCGGGTCGTATACATAAACCGGTTGGTGTGGAATGGGGGCGTCTGTATCCAAGGACGGCGCTGTTTGGGTAGCAGCTGGCTCCTTAGCTGGGGGAGACTTTTTGGTTGTGTCCCCTGTGGGATTCTCGACCTCTTTATTAAAGATGCGTTCAGTAGAGTTTTGATTCTCTAGATATTCGCGCAGCCCATAAAGTCCGGCTTGAGCATGGTAGATACGTGCGGAAGGAACTAGGCATACGCGATAGCCTGCCATTCGGGCGCGCCGCCCTAACTCTAGCGCTTCCGTGAAAGGACTGAGTAGAGGGCTACTGGCGCGCAAACGATCCCAAAGTTGGGCTTTTATTAGCATTCCGGCACTGCCTACGGTCAGGACATCACTGATTGAATCGTATTGTCCCTGGTCAAGTTCACCTGAATCGAACAGAGAGAGGCGTTTGCCACTGCGGGTAGCGTGGATACCTACCGAGGCAAGAGTATCGGGTTTATCCCAATCGAGCGCTTTAGGGCCGGCAATCCCCAAGGTAGTAGAGTTCTCGAATGCCTGGACAAGTTCCCCCAGACAAGCTGGGTCGGGAGCAGAATCATCGTGAAGGAGCCACAGATAATCTACTGCTGCGAGGTTATCTGCGCGA
Source organism: Varibaculum timonense (assembly GCF_027694345.1). Classification (NCBI taxonomy): domain Bacteria; kingdom Bacillati; phylum Actinomycetota; class Actinomycetes; order Actinomycetales; family Actinomycetaceae; genus Varibaculum; species Varibaculum timonense. The sequence continues at coordinate 76,390 of NZ_JAQEVU010000005.1, read as the reverse complement.
GCAGCACTCACTGCTTGTCCCAGGTTTTTCGCTTTCACCTGGGTGTATTGTAAGGGCGCGTAGGGACGTAAATCAGCGGGGCTAAGGGCGGTGGCAGGATCAGTATCTACTACCACTATAGAATCTAGTGGATACCGCGAACGCTGTAAGGCATTTAGGGATTGTTGCAGGTAGGGAGTAAGTCCCCGGGTTACCAAAAAAACTTGGACACTGGGGGGCTGATAGTTATCGAAGCTAGCAGAGGCAATAGCCACTGCACTAACCTACATTGCGCCGCAGTCTGCGCCGTTCTCGTTCTGAGAGACCGCCCCAGATTCCGAAGCGTTCATCGTTCTCTAAGGCATAACTTAGGCATTCATCACGAACTTCGCAAAGCTCACAAACCGCTTTAGCTTCCCGAGTAGAGCCACCTTTTTCAGGAAAGAAGGCTTCGGGGTCAGTTTGGGCACATAGTGCTTGTTCCTGCCAGGAGAGGGGACCTTGGTCATCCTGCCCAATTTGCCAGGAGAGCGGATTAGACGAGATGGAACCCTCGCCGAATATGTTCCACATACTGTACTCCTCGCAAAAATAGCTTTCTCTACAAGAGTATAAACTACATGCGTGTCATTCGGGGAAGTCACTTAGAAATAATGATATAGATTTTTAGTTCCCAAAAGCAGACACTTAAGCACCAAACCCCAATCTACCTGCTTTTTAATTGTATTAATTATTGGATAATGATGCACGAAAAAACTCTTACCGGATTTCACCACAGTTTGGCTCAATTAACCCTAGCTAGCTAAGTCAGGTTGATTACGGCACTCCCGCCTGTGCTAGCGTTCCGTTCCCGCGCGCCCTCATCACACCCTCAGAATCAGCAACAAAAACAGCCTGACCTCTGTGGATAGCCTCAGTAGACCCTCCAGCTCCCACTTCCAATTCGCCGGAAACTCCCAACAGAATTCGCGGACCGCGACCGGGAATTGGAATCCATTCCCCGCCAGCAATCTTGGACACTGAAAGTTCAAAATCATCCACCGGAGCATAGTAAATCCCAGTGCCCCGCCCATTCATTTCCGGGGCAATCCGCACCGGGGGCGCGCCATGAAAATCCATACACCGCAAAGCCTCACCTGCATCAATATGCTTAGGGGTAAGTCCGGCGCGCAACACGTTGTCCGAAGAGGACATTATCTCGATACCTAAACCGGAAACGTAGGCATGTACCGCGCCGGTAGGGATAAATAGCGCCTCCCCTGCCTGTAGAGTGACCGGGTTGAGCAGCAAAGATAGCACCGCGCCGGGGTCGCCTGGATAGGTACGCGCGAGGGCGAGAGCCTGGCGGTCTACCCTCAGCGAGGGGGAAGTGCCCCTATCTAAGCGATCTTGACAAGCGGTGATTACTGCTTCGATTTGGAGACGACGTTCCTCATCTAAGGGGGCTAATAGTTTGCGCGCCGCCGCCCGCAAACCGCGATAACCGGGGTGGGCTCGCAGGATTTCTAGCAATTCTCGCGCTAAGGGTGCGTTTAGATTATCTAAGACCTCCATCGCGCGGCGAGGAGCGCGAAAACCGGCGAAAGCCTCAAAAGAGGTAAGCGCAAAAATCATTTCTGGCTTATGGTTACGATCGCGATAGTTCCGCCTTGGACTATTTAAGGGAATACCGGCTTCTTCTTCCGCTTGAAAACCAGCCTCTGCCAGTTCCTTACCGGGATGTACCTGCAAAGATAATGGCTGCTCGGGAGCAATAATTTTCAATAGAAACGGAAGGTGCTCATCAAAGCGCGCCGCCACGTCCTTACCTAAAATTCCGGCAGGGTCAGCGGAAATATGTTCTGAGAGCGGGCGACCTCCCGCCAAAGTCTGCGCTCTATCGTGAGCACCGAACCAAAGTTCCGCTACCTGCTTACCCCCAAAATCAATCCCGGTAAAGTCACTGATAGCACTGGTAGAACCCCAAGCGTAATCCTTAAAAGCCCCGGAAAGCCTCAGCAATGTAGGAACCTTTCCTGACCTAAACCAGTTTGGCCCCAGCCACCAGCGACTGTAGTTTCGCCCAGGCGATAGAAGAATGCAATCGCCCGCCCAGACCGCAGTCAGTAGAAGCGATTACCCGCTCCGGACCAACTGCCGCCACATAGCGCGATAACCTATCGGCTACCAGCTGCGGATGCTCAACCACATTAGTAGAATGGCATACCACCCCGGGGATTAGCACCTTGTCTGCCGGCAACTGGTATTCGTACCAGATGCGCCATTCATGGGCATGGCGCGGAGAGGAAGCCTCGAAACTGTAGCCCCTCGCATCTACCCGCAGCACGTCCTCCACAATATCGGCAAAGGGAATATCGGTAGTGTGCGGCCCGTGCCAAGAACCCCAACACACGTGGAAACGAGTAAGTTCGGTAGGAATATCCTTTAATGCCCAGTTCAGAGCCTCTATGCGAACCCCGATAAACTTTTTATAGTCCTCAAGGGAAGGCTCTGGGTTAATCTGATCCCAGGATTCCGCGATAGAGGGATCATCGATCTGTACCGTCAGTCCCGCATCAGTGATGATTTTATATTCTTGCCGCATCGCATCTGCACATGCCCAGACCACTTCCTCATCGCTGCGGTAATACTGATTTTTAATTCGAGCACATGAGCCGGGCGAAAGGGCAGCCATAAAACCAGAGGAAGCATCTACGCCATTAGCTTGTAGCCCTTTAAGCAGCAGATTTACATCCCGGCGGGCAGCGTCAGCACCAGTATAGGTGAGCGGAGCGGTAATCACCGGATTGCCAACCGAATTACGCTTACCCAGCACCCCCGAATCTGGATCCTCATAGGCTTCGCGGAAAAGGTTACGGTCACGCCTATCGGTAAAAGTAGTCAGCCGAATTTTTCCCGGCTCGGAACGGATTACCGAAGAATCTGCCCAGCGATCCTCGTTCGTTTGAGTAAGTCCCCCCAGGCGGGAAAATGAATAGTTCCACCAAGCTCCATAATCAACCGCACCTGAGGTTTGATGTCCGTATTCGCCCTCATTAACGATATCTATCCCAATTTCGCGTTGCTTGGTAACTACTTCGGCGCTAGCGCGTTCGAGGATTTCTTGGAACTGTTGCTCGGTTATTTGCCCGGCTGCCAGCTGGGTATTGGCTGCAAGTAGCTCCGGGGTGCGGGGCAGTGAACCCACATGGGTAGTTTTCACCGACATTATTATTCCCCTTTCCTGGGTTACTTGAATAAATACTTAAGAGGACGCGCCAGGACTTACGACGTGAGCGGTAACCTAAATTCGCTTTACCAGCGGGAAAGTGATGGTTTCGCGGATTCCCAAACCGGTAATCGCCATCAGCAGACGGTCAAGACCCATTCCCATGCCCCCAGCTGGCGGCATTCCCGCTTCGATTGCCTGCAAGAACTCTTCATCTACTTGCATAGCCTCTGGGTCTCCGTTAGCGGCATCTAGGGATTGTGCTTCAAAACGTTCTCGCTGAATTACCGGATCGTTGAGTTCCGAGTAGCCGGTAGCCAGCTCGAATCCGCGCACATACAAATCCCATTTTTGCACCTGTCCGGGTTTTTCGGGATGGGATTTAACCAGTGGGGAGGTGTCTTCCGGGAAGTCCGCTACGAAAGTGGGGGCATACAGGTCATCGCCTACTTCTTCTTCCCACAGCAGTTCCACGATTTTGCCAGGGGAATAGAATTTTTCGACTTCAATCTCGCGCTCCTTAGCCAGTTTCACCAATTCTTCCCGAGGAGTGCGCGGAGAGATTTCTTGTTCCAATGCCTCTGAAAGGGAACCATAAAGGTCAATCCATTCCCACTGTCCTCCCAGGTCATAGGATTCCCCGTTTGGCAAAGTGGCGACGGTAGTTCCCAGGGCGGCCTGGGCTGCGTTTTGCACCAGCTGGCGGGTAAGTTCGGCAATCTGACGATAGTTCCCATATGCCTGGTAGGCCTCTAGCATGGTGAACTCAGGAGAATGCGAGGAATCTGCGCCCTCGTTACGGAAATTGCGGTTGATTTCAAAAACCCTATCAATCCCACCCACTAGGCAACGCTTTAAGAACAATTCCGGAGCGATTCGCAGGTAGAGGTCAGTGTCATAGGCATTCATGTGAGTGATAAAAGGACGCGCAGCTGCCCCTCCGTGCAGGGTCTGCAACATCGGGGTTTCCACCTCGATAAAGTCCCGCCCGGATAAAGTTGCGCGCAGCGAAGCCACCACCTGCGCGCGAGTACGCACCATTTCCCGGGCTGCTTCGCGGGTAATCATATCCAATTCGCGGTGACGTACTCGCTGGTCTTCAGAAAGAGAAACCTCTTGTCCGTCCTCGGTTTTGAAAGTTTTCGGCAGCGGACGCAAAGACTTGGCCGTGAGTTGCCAGGCGGATTGTCCGTCCTCTCCGGGCTGCGCCATTACCGACAGTTCCCCGCGTTTAGAAGCAATCACCCGCCCGTAGACAAACAGGTGATCTCCCAGGTCTACATCAGTTTTGTAATCACTAAGGGAATCTTTACCCACCTGGGCGGCAGAAAGCATCGCCTGCAGGCGAGTACCATCGCCTTGCTGCAAGGTCACGAAGCAGAGCTTACCGGTATTGCGGGAAAACACTACCCTCCCGGCAACCCCAACAAAGTCTTCAGTTTCTTCCCCCGCTGCTAGGTTCGGGTATTGTTCGCGCACCTGACTGAGGGTATGGGTGATGGGAACCGAGATGGGATAGGGGTTACGTCCATCATCAATCAAGCGCTGACGTTTTTCAGCGCGGATACGAATCTGTTCAGGTACACTTTGGGTTTTAGTTTCACTCACGTATTCCATGTTAGCTGTGAGCGGCAAATAGGTTCAATCCTGCATCCCCCTGCTGGCAGTTAAGGACGTGAAAGTACCACTAGCTGGTTGTCACAAAGACGCATACCATCTAATTTTGCCGCTGCGATCAGGCAAGCAGTACTAGGACCTTCTCCCGTCCAAGTCTCAAAGGAAATAGGATCGACCAAATCAAGATATTCAATTTCGCCCCCACAAGCGGAGAGCGCCTGGCGACAAGCAGCTAAGACCTCGCTTCCAGAGCCCGAGGCGGCCGCTTGCCGTACCCCAGCAAATAGAGCCTTCGCGAAACAGATAGCCTCCTCCCGCTGCGCATCGGAAATGCCCTGGATTTCCCGAGAAACCACCACCCCATCTAAATCCCTAAAGGTGGGGACAACTTCAATCGTGACCTGAATATCCAAGTCACGTACCACTTGCCGCACACAAGCTAAGAATTGAGCATCACACTGACCGATAAAAACCTTATCGGGGCGAACAATCCCCACCATTTTTACCAGCTGGGTTAAACGCCTGAGCATTTGCTCGCGGTGACTTGCGCCCTCGAAATGATTAAGAACCTGACCGGGATCAAGAAGAGTTTGCGCAGCCCCAAAGGGATAAAAAGCTTCAGTTGAGGGAGCAAAAATAATATCCACCCCCGCATTTGCAGCCACCTGCAAATCAGCGGAGCTAATAATATCGGAAGTGGTTTCAAAAGCCGGTTCCACCGGATCGGTATAGATCGAAACCACCAGGGTGTCTACCCGTGATGCCGCCTCGACAAATGCTGCCTGGTGACCTGGGTGAAAATCGCCGCGGCTACAGACAAGCCCCACAATTCCGCTGTTTTGCGTTGCTCGCCCTAGCGTCCGCCTGTCATGCACTACCAGCGGTTCTTTTATTTCGTTCACGCTATGTTCCCTCAAGTTTTCCTGACATTTACTTCTTTGATTCTACCTGTCAAAGCAGGGGAATAACACTCAGATTCACTAAAATACCGTCCATACAGTTGCCAGATTCCATTCAGCTAACATCCAGTTTTTTCAGGGATTATTACTCCATGACTGCTAAAGATACCGCTCGTTTGCTAGTTGTTGATGACGAACCTAATATTCGCGACCTACTAGCTTCTTCCTTGCGCTATACCGGATTTGAAGTATTCACTGCCGCTGATGGCTCTGAAGCTATAAAGCAAGCAGAATCTACCGACCCGGATTTGATTGTTCTAGATGTAATGTTGCCCGATGTAGATGGCTTCACCGTCACCCGCCGCCTGCGCGAAAATGGCTTCACCACCCCCATTCTTTTCCTGACCGCGAAAGACGATATGAGCGATAAAGTTCAGGGTCTGACCGTAGGCGGGGATGATTATGTAACCAAACCTTTCGGACTAGAGGAAGTAGTCGCCCGGATTAACGCTATTTTGCGACGCACCCGGGGAGTCGCCAGCGAAGATGCGGTTATTAGAGTGGCTGACATTGCCTTAGACGAGGACGCACATGAGGTTCGCCGAGCAGATCAGGTTATTGACCTGTCCCCTACCGAGTTCAAGCTGCTGCGCTATCTGATGATTAACGAGGGACGGGTGGTTTCAAAGACTCAAATCCTTGACCATGTTTGGGAATACGATTGGAATGGCGAGGCCGCCATTGTAGAATCCTATATTTCCTATCTGCGCCGCAAACTGGATGTGCCCGGATCTTGCGGGGACATTATCACTACCCGCCGGGGTATCGGGTATATGATTCGCGCCGGAAAGCACTAATGAATCTCCCGCAGCGTCTAAAAATCAGCCAGAGATACCGCGAACGCAAACGGAAGACCGAAACCGTTCACAAAGAGGCGACTTCAAAAGGCACTTATTGGCAACGCATTCCGCTCACCTGGCGTTTAGTGCTAGTTATTATGGCGCTACTGGCTGGAGGACTGGGCGGAACCGGGGCGGCAATGTTGGGAATATTGCACTCGCATTTAACCGCGCAAATCGATTCTAATCTGAAATCTACTGCCTCCCGGATAAAAACCAACGATTTGGTGGATTTATTAGGAAACGGCAGTTTTCAAGCTAATCAACCTACAAACTATTTCGTTAGGGTTAATTACAAAGGTGAAGTAGCGGAAGCTACCTCCGCTATTACCGGTCAAGACAAAGAGCGTCCTGACCGTAAAGCCCTAGAAGCAATAGAGAAATCACGCAGTATTGAATGGGAAAAACCCTTTACCATAGCCGGCGAGGGTTCCTCTTCCTGGCGAGCGATTATGCTCCCTATGCATGGTGCTTCCGATTTGAAGATAGCGGGAACGCTAATTGTAGCTCTACCTTTGCAAACCGTAACCCAAACTGTTACCGCTACCGGGATTAACGTGCTGGGAACTTCGGTAATCATTATTTTAGTTGGGGGGGTTCTAGCCTACGTACTGGTACAAGTTTCGTTGCGTCCTCTGCGCCAAATGGAGGAAGTTGCCGGAAAAATCGCCTCTGGTGACCTGCATGAACGTATAGATTTGTCGCAAGTACACGCCGGAGAAGTCTTGTCGCTAGCTTCAGCGCTGAACTTCATGCTGTCGAGGATAGAAGAAACTATTGTCACCCAGCAGCGAAACGAGAAGAAAATTCGTCAGTTCGTGTCTGACGCTTCCCATGAGCTCCGCACCCCGCTAGCTGCTTTACGTGGCTACGGAGAGCTTTACAAAATGGGTGGGGTTCCCCCTGAACGGGTTGATGAAGTGATGGGGAGGATTTCTTCGGAAGCCACCAGAATGGGGGTGCTAGTTGAAGATTTACTAAAACTGGCACGTCTAGATGAGGGAAGAAAAATAAAGATGGAGGCAGTGGATTTATATCAGATAGCTGCCGCCGGAGCCTTGGATTTATCAGCCCTATCCCCCAATCGGGCTATCCGTTTACAACACCTAGATGGCGAACCTTTGCTGTTAGACGAGGGTAAAACGGCGTTGGTGTTAGCTGACCCAAATCAGCTAACCCAGGTAATGACCAATCTGATTGGCAATATCGACCGTTACACTTCACCCGAGGTGCCGGTAGAGATTTTAGCGGGAATCAACCAAGGTGAAGCCGTCTTGGAGATCCGCGATCACGGCGAGGGCGTACCCAGCGACGAACTAGAAGAAATCTTTGGACGCTTTTACCGTCGTGATGGGTCGCGTTCTAGAGAAACCGGAGGAACCGGACTGGGGCTATCGATTGTTTCCGCCATCGCGGCTGTGCATGGCGGTGAAGCTAAGGCAGTAGAAACTCCTGGCGGAGGGCTAACCATCAGGGTTTCTTTCCCCGCTATCGCCCCTAAAGGACAGGGAAGGCCGGAACTAAGCCAAAAATCAGGAAAGGTTTTCAAGAAAACATCCGGAAAGAAATCGGAGTAAAAGTTTGCAGAAATATAAACCGCTAACTCTCACCCATTTTTGCAGTTAGCAACCGGGTTCTGTAGAGCGCATTTTTTCTCTTGTAATTTTCGCCGTAGGATAACCACTGCAACATTAAAACATCGGGGGTACGAAGGTTATGCCAGGTGCACCATCTTGGCTACAGACGGGATTCGTCAAAGCTATGCGCGAACTGGGGATTACCGATGACGATTTACTGCGTAAAGAAGCAGATAATCTCCTTGAAATGTGGCAATCATCCGGGCGACAGTTTCACACCAAGTCTCACCTGATTCGTTTATTAACCAGTTTGGATCACTTTACCAACACTTCACAGCAACCAGCACTTTTAACCGTTGCAGCCTGGTATCACGGGGTAATTACCCAGTCGCAAACCCAGCTAAAGAACACCACTGACTACGAGAACTATCCTGCTTCTGCCGATTATGCGGTGCGCCGCCTAGAGCAACTGGGCTTGCCAAAAGAGTTAGCGATTCGGGTTGGAGAACTGATTTTAATGCTTGAGGGGATAACCCCTCCGGTAGATGATTTAGATGCCTGCGTTTTTGTGGACGCCGCTATTTCTTACTTCGGGGCTTCTCCTCAGGATTATCGAGGCTATTGCCAGTTAATGAGAGCAGAGATGGAAACGATGGAGCCTTTGCGCTATGCCCGTTTGCGTCGCTCTTTCGTTTCTAAGTTGCTTGCGCGAGAATCAATTTTTCATTCCCCTTTAGGCAGCGGCAATGAGCATGCAGCTAGACAGAACTTAGAGGGCGAGTATGCGAAGTTATCAGCGCTTATTCCGGGAACACCGGCTGGGAAAGATAAACCGGTTGCTAAACCCAAATCTAAGGAAAAAACGCGGGCAGCTGATACTTCAGAGACGGTGGTAATTAAGGCGGCTGCAAGCCGAACGACGGTTCGCCGCTCGATTTTATCTAAGGATGCGAGACCAGTTTCACCGACTAACCTCGCGCCGAAAATATCGGCTACTGAAAGAAAGTCACTTGAAGGGCGAGCTTTGCAGCTACAAGAGGCAAGCGCTAACAGTGATGGCGAAAATGTTCTTTCCTCGATGGAAAATGTGGCAGATCAGTTTTCCACTATCACAATGCGTAAAACAGAGATAAAAAATAGTGATTACCGGCGCGCGGAAACTGTGGAAGAAGTTGAAGAGGAGGAGAATCCAACTATTTCCACTGATGAAGAGGCAGAAGAAACAATGTATTCTTCAGCGGACGACGAGGATTCACTGACCGAATTCTAGGAGCTGCCTTTCTGTTCTCCCAGGATTGGGGATAAACAGGTATTTTATTTTCCGATTGCTACTCCTATGAACTTCCGCAAACCCCGTTACTAGCTTGTCCCCAGGAACAGATAATGATGCGATTTCCTAAAATTATTATCGCGCAGGTGTTTTTCGGTCTAGTCAGGGTCTAGATTGAGGGCGACAGCCAATCAATCAGCTATTTTAAGGAGAAACCAAGATGGCACAGTTCAATGTAGATTCTGGGCAAGTATCGGCAGCCGGCGCTCAGGCAGCCGCAATTGCGGGACAACTGCGCACCGATGCCGCCGCCATGATGGCTCAGGTACAGTCCCTGCAAGGATCTTGGACCGGACTAGCCGCCAGTTCTTTTGCCGACTGTGCGGCGCGTTGGCGCGCCGCACAGGCTCAGATGGAATCAGCATTAGATTCTATCGGGCAAGCACTTCAAGCAGCATCCGCCAGCTATGAAGATGCTGAAAGTGGCGCAGCCGCTATGTTTGCCGGTTAAGACCTAACCGCGGGTTGATTGAGGTATTAACCTGAAAATGGAGCCGGAAATGGGCATTAGCCCTATTTTCTCGTATGCACCCCAAAATGGATAGAAAAGGTGGGGGCGAACCATTTGGTTCGCCCCCACCTTTTAGCATCAGGTTAGTTTTGCAACCAAGTCGCAAAACCGCCAGAGTATGGTTTAGTACATTCCACCCATACCCGCGGCAGCGGCATCGTCACCACCAGGTGCAGCCGGAGGCTCCGGCTTGTCAGCTACTACCGCTTCGGTGGTCAAGAACATACCGGCAATCGAAGCTGCATTCTGCAAAGCGGAACGAGTAACCTTAACCGGGTCAGCAATATTGCTCTTGAGTAGATCTTCATACTCGCCAGTAGCGGCATTTAGACCCTCGCCAGCTGGCAGGTTCTTAACCTTTTCTGCCACAACTGAGCCTTCCAAACCAGCATTCTCTGCGATTTGACGCATCGGAGAAGAAAGCGCAACCCGAACGATGGAAGCGCCAGTTTCTTCGTCGCCCTCTAGCTTTAAGCTGTCCAAAGCTTTCAGACCGGACTGCAGCAGAGCAACCCCGCCACCAGCTACGATACCTTCTTCAACCGCGGCTTTAGCGTTGCGAACTGCGTCCTCGATCCGGTGCTTACGCTCTTTCATCTCAACTTCAGTGGCGGCACCGGACTTGATAACCGCTACTCCGCCGGCCAGTTTAGCCAAGCGTTCTTGCAGTTTCTCGCGATCGTAATCAGACTCGGTGTTCTCGATTTCTTGGCGAATCTGCTTTACGCGAGCCTCGATATCTTCGCTAGCGCCTGCGCCCTCAACAATAGTGGTTTCATCCTTGGTAACAACCACTTTGCGAGCCTTGCCCAGCATATCTAGCTCGGCGTTTTCCAGGGTTAGTCCCACGGTCTCGGAGATTACCTGACCGCCAGTCAAAATCGCCATATCCTGCAACATGGCCTTGCGACGATCGCCGAAGCCCGGAGCCTTAACCGCAGCAGCCTTGAAAGTACCGCGAATCTTATTCAAAACTAGAGTGGTCAGAGCTTCCCCGTCCACGTCCTCCGCAATAATCAGCAGCGGTTTGCCGGTAGCCATTACCTTTTCCAGCAGCGGCAACAGGTCCTTAATCTGGGAAACTTTCGATTCCACCAGCAGGATGTAGGGATCTTCCAGAACAGCTTCCTGACGATCCGCATCGGTTACAAAGTAACCAGAGATGTAGCCCTTATCGAAACGCATACCCTCGGTGACTTCCAGGTGAGTACCGAATGAGTTGGAATCCTCAACAGTGATAACACCTTCATTGCCTACCTTTTCCATGGCATCAGCAATCAAAGCCCCGATTTCAGGGTCATTAGCCGATATAGAAGCGGTAGCTGCAATCTCGTCACGAGTTTCAACTTCCTTGGCATCGGCGTGTAGTTGATCGACAACCGCCTCAACAGATTTGTCAATGCCACGCTTAAGAGCAATCGGATTCGCCCCCGCAACCACGTTACGCAGACCCTCGCGCACTAGCGCCTGAGCCAATACAGTAGCGGTAGTAGTACCGTCACCAGCTACATCATCGGTCTTCTTAGCGACCTCTTTAACCAGTTCGGCGCCAATCTTTTCGTAAGGATCTTCCAAATCGATTTCTTTAGCTACCGAAACCCCGTCTTTGGTAATCGTGGGTGCTCCCCACTTCTTTTCCAAGACTACGTTACGACCACGCGGTCCCAGCGTTACTTTCACCGTGTCAGCCAGGGTGTTTAGCCCCCGCTCCATTCCCCGGCGAGCTTCCTCATCAAAAGCAATAATCTTGCTCATATGCTTCTATTCCCTCCATCGCGACGCTATTGCGCCACGCGGTTAGATCTTTCGCCCAGCCTTGATGCCCGCGACGGACGAGGACGAGGCTCCGATCCTGTCTCGAAGTCTCGCCCCCTCACCAAGAGCTTGGTTTTATCACTCTCTAGGTTCGAGTGCTAAATATGATTCTGGCACTCTCCTAGGTCAAGTGCAAACTTTAGACACGAAACGGCGCAAAATATCCTGAGAGAGAAAACAGACAGCCTAAGGCAACAGCGACCGCAAAGATAAGGAATATCCCGTTAGTCAATCAAATAGATAGCAATATCGGAATCTCCGATTTGGTAGCCACCTTCTTTAGCATTTTTAACTATAGAAATCCCCGCAAGTTGTGCAGCTTCCTGCGCGGCAGCTTTATATTCGTCACCGTTATAAAGCACCGTAGAACCATCTAAACCGCGAGCCTTAGAATTGGTAGCCACCGGATTGGTAAAACCGCCAGATTGCAGCTTATCAGCGATTTCCTTTGCCCATCCGGAACGTTTGGAAGCGTTAAGTACCCGCACTCGCACTTTTTCTTTATTAGCCGCAGGAGCTGGGGACTGCGAATCATCAGAAGAACCCGGAGAAGCAGTATCCTCAGGCTTGGCGATTTTCGTAGGAGCAGTAGTGGGAGTAGACACAGTTGCACTAGGAGCAGGAGAAGTTGTGGTGGTACTATCACTGATTTTGCCAGTGGTTTTCAAAAGCGCTACCCCACCCCAAGCCAGCGCCGGTCCGAGAACTAACACGATTAAAATCGGCAAAAGGGCATGCCAACGTCTTACAGGACGTCGATGTGCACCCGATGGACCTATCTCGCTCATGGCATCAAATTCGTCTGGCGGAAACTCTTGTTTGCTCACATGCCTAACCTTAGCTGCATCATCACAATCGCCTCGCACCTGCCACGCCGATAAAGTAGATTTGTCCCTCATGGTTTATGTGCGTACACAGGGTAAAGTAGCAGCATGAGTAGCAACCTGGAAAACATTATGCACCCCTCCTGGGCCTCAGCCATGCAGCCAGCAGCCCCTAAAATTACCGAAATGGGTCAAATGCTGCGCAAAGGAGGCAACAATTATCTACCGGCTGGCGCGGATATTTTCCGCGCATTCACTTACCCGCTAGACCAGGTAAAAGTGCTAATCGTAGGGCAAGATCCGTACCCCACTCCTGGAAATGCGATGGGACTTTCGTTTTCGGTAAAACCAGGAGTACCCATTCCTAAATCATTAAATAACATCTTTCGGGAACTGCACGATGATTTAGGATGCGCCTATCCAACATCGGGAGATTTGCGCCCTTGGGCTGAGCGAGGAGTAATGCTGCTAAACAGGGTGCTGACGGTGATTCCTAATCAGGCTGGTTCCCACCAGGGACGCGGCTGGGAAGAGGTAACCGACCAGGCACTTTCGGCTCTGATAAAACGCAATCGTCCTCTGGTAGCCATCCTTTGGGGCAAACAGGCACAATCCTTAGCTCCCGCTCTTGGCGACACCCCCACCATTCAGTCCCCACATCCTTCGCCTCTATCCGCCTCCCGTGGATTCTTTGGTTCTCGACCATTTTCGCGCACCAATTCTTTGCTACAGCAAATGGGAGCTTGCCCTATTGACTGGCAACTTCCCTAACTCCTTATCCAAATCGTTACAATTCGCTGCGAACAAGATAGAGTAGCTCACGTGAGTTCGCACAAGAAGAATCCCGCGGTTTACTGCGGACGTATAGGGCACGCAATTAATCCCCCACGCCCCAGCAAGCTAAAGCGCTTTCTATCGGTGGCGGTTGTACTAGCAGTTTCCTTTGCCGTTACAGCCGCAACTCTCATCTATAGCGACCTCTCCAATCGAACATCTACGATAACCGTCGCTAAAGTCCTTAATCGAAACCCTCCGGATTCTTATAGCGGAAAACCTATTAACCTGCTGGTGATTGGCTCAGATACTAGAGATGGGAAGGAAAACAAAGAACTCGGAGGCGGCAACGACCCCACCGAACGTTCTGACACCACCATGCTTATGCATATTTCAGCTGACAGGTCGCGAGTAGAAGTAGTATCAATCCCCAGAGATCTGCTGGTTAATATCCCTCGATGCAAACTCGCAGACAATTCGCTATCCAAACCTCGAAAAGCTCAATTTAACTGGGCTTATTCCATAGGTTTTCAGGGCGGGAATCGCGCTACCGCAGTGGCTTGCACCTGGAAAACTGTTGAACAATTAACCGGTTTAAAAGTTGATGAATCCATCTTGGTAGACTTCAGCGGCTTCGCTTCCATGATTAACGCGCTTGGAGGGATAAACATCTATATCCCCACCGAGATTAAAGACCCCAACACTGGTTTAGATTTAAAACCTGGATGCAAGCATTTCGATGGAAAACAAGCATTGGAATATGCCAGGGTAAGGCATGGCGTTAAAGGTTCAGATGGTTCTGATTTACATCGAATCCAGCGTCAGCAGCAACTTATGGGAATAATGGCGCGCACGGCTTTGAACAAAAACATTCTCACTTCTTTAAATCAACTTTATGGTTTTCTAGGTAGTGGTTTAGCTTCCCTAACCGTATCGGAAGGCTTATCTTCAACTACCGAGTTGGGGGGATTAGGATGGTCGTTGCAGTCTATTAAGCCAGATAATTTGCGCTTCGTTACCCTACCAACCTATCCTGCTCCTTCAGACCCAAACCGAGTGGTAGTTAAAGAAAACGAAACCCGCCCTATTTGGGAGGCCTTTAAGAAAGACACCTCGCTGCCATCTGGTATCCAAGTTCGCGATGGGAATAACAAGGTCTACACTATTTCAGCAAATGAGACAGCTCCATCTAGCAAAGAACCTTCGAGTACGGCTACCGAATCGGCTTCCACTACTCCTAGCAAAAATCCTAGAAGCTCTAAATCTAGTTCAAGCGGTAAACAGGACAGTAAATCACCTAACATCGGTATTACTCCCGAAGAGTTAGCGCAACTACAACGAAAATGTGAAGCCGGAAATTAATAATTAAATCTGGATACCGATTAGGGAGAGAATACCTTGAGTCAGAATAATCCCCCACAGTCTTTTCCCCCGCCTAAAAGGTCACGCCGCCTCACGCAGCCAGATTCTCCGCCCTCCTATTCCCCGCAACAACGCCGGCCCCGTCCAGGGGTAGCTGGCAATCCCGCTGCCTTAGCGAAAAATGAAACCGGGCAAGATGACCGTTCTTTTCCTCCCTCTTTCAAACCTGTCTCGCGTCCCGCTATTTCTAAGCGTCTTAGAAATTCTGATTCCCAAAATGCTGCGCCCGCGTTCCCACCAGCGACAAAATTACCTACCCAAAATGCTTCGACCTCACGTTTTGCGGGTAGAAACACTCCGGTTCCCACCCGTATAATGAGCCAAAATAGCTTGTCGGAGGTCCCACAAAACCGCTCGGTTCCGGAAAAACGCGGTCAGTTAGAACCGATTCCCAGCCCGAAAAGACGCAAAACCAGGAGCTCTAGAATCGGAGCTAAAAGAATTATCGCAACAGTCGCCGTGTTGCTCCTAGTTTTCGTTATTACCTGGCCTTTTTACCTTTGCTACCTAGTGGATTCCCAGTTAAACCGGGTAGACGCCCTCTCGAATCGTTCTAGTGGCGAGGGCGAAACCTGGTTAATAGCCGGGTCTGATAAACGTTCAAACGGGGCTGATGGCGGCGTTAGTGATGCAACGAAAGGCGCACGTACTGATTCCATTATGCTGGTGCGCAAGGTGAACTCTACCGCCGAGGTAGTGTCTCTCCCCCGCGACAGCGCAGTTACTATTCCGGGACACGGTCTAAATAAATTGAATGCCTCCTACGCTTTTGGTGGTCCAAAATTGCTGGTAAGGACGGTGGAAGAGCTGAGCGGAGTAAAAATTGACCACTATCTTGAGGTCACTATGGGAGCGGTTACTCAGCTGGTAGATGCTGTGGGCGGCGTAGAGCTATGCCTTGATTATGACGTTGATGATCATGATTCTGGTCTAAAGTGGAAAAGCGGTTGCCATCAAGCAGATGGCGCTACCTCACTTGCGTTTTCCCGGATGCGACATCAAGACCCCAAGGGCGATATTGGCAGGGCAGAACGGCAACGGCAAGTGCTTTCTAAACTGTCAAGTTCTCTCGTTACTACTTCTACTTTTGTCAATCCCTTTAAGCAGCGAGACCTGGCTAATGTGGGTGCTCAGAACCTGACTACCGATAATGATTCCGGTTTGTGGGCATTGGGGAAGCTAATGCTCACGTATCGCAGTGCAACAAGTAATAACTTGACCGGAGCTCCCCCGATTTCCAAATTGGCCTATTACAAGGGAGGACATGGGGCGATGGTACAGCTCGACCCCAATAAATCCCCATCTTTTTGGAAATCCTTCCAACAGGGTACTTTACAGCCTAATCAATATCACCAGTTCAAATAGCGCTATTGGTTTTTTGCATCTTTAGGTTTCGAATAATACAAGGTAGTTACGATATCCTGAGCGTGATTGCCGAAATGCTTACCAAAAATAGTTACTCCCCCTTGGTTAGGAGAGCTAGGTTTACTAGCTATTTTTATAGATAAAAACGGGGATGAGTGTAAACGCAAATCGTTTAGAGTGCAGGCAGATATTTTCTTACCATTTACTGAGCTGTCTTCGTAATTGATTCTTAGATGGATTAGGGTTCCGTATTGGCTTAAGTTTGATTTCCACCAAGAGGGTGTCAATACCCCGCGGACGTCGGAGAAATTACCAGGCGCGGTCCATGTTCCCACTTCTACATCGTTGATTATAAACAAGATGTCACTTTTCCACTCATTATTAGAGCCAGGGTATTCGCTACATATCTCGATTGAAATATCAAGCATTTCCGGCCGGTGACTTGGCTCTAAAGGGTTTTGTAGACGGTACAATACAAACCCAGATGAAAACCAAAGCAGTTCAGCTCTTATTCGCTCGTTATAGGTGAAGCTACGAGGATCATCAATCACTCCTATGACATCATTTCGACTGGCTAGACCACAGGTTGGTTCAACTTGGAAATCTGAATAGTACCCAACTGGAGTCTTCTGGGTAACCCGTTCGAACGGTAGATATATTTTTGAAGGAAAAACTATTTCAGCGGAATCCACAGTCAAGTAAACTAGCTTTCGTCGCCGATCCCTATTGTTCGTATCATCTTTTACTTGAACCAATCCTGCTTGCCGTAATTGGCTTAGATGTCTAGATAGAGTTGTTTTACTAAGATGCAGACTTTTCGCTAACTCACTGGCAGTTGCCGGCTCCTGAGATAACTTTTTCAGGATGCTCAAGCGTGAATCAGAAGCTAGAGCCCGGTAGACCACCAGAGATTCATCGTCCAAACGAAGTTCCATATCCGACGCTCTCCAGGCTCTATGCGACTGATTATTAACTCTAGAGATTTTAACTGTACAGCTTGTTATTTGCGTTAATCTCGCGTAGTTTCTCCAAATCAAATTTGGGCTTACGGTCATAGGTTAGTAACCCATTTACTTCTTGCTCGACATCTGTTAGCTGGGTGTAGCAAAATCCCTGAACATCCTTGGAGGAATAAAGAGCCGAGATAAGTCTACGATAAGCCGATAGGAAATCTGAGTCGGAAGATACATTGAGGTAACTCCAATCCGAAGCCTGATCAGTGGCAAATCCGATACCACCACATTCCGTGATAAGAATGGGCTC
Source organism: Varibaculum timonense (assembly GCF_027694345.1). Taxonomy (NCBI): domain Bacteria; kingdom Bacillati; phylum Actinomycetota; class Actinomycetes; order Actinomycetales; family Actinomycetaceae; genus Varibaculum; species Varibaculum timonense. Next base: position 58,907 of record NZ_JAQEVU010000005.1, on the reverse strand, counting down.
CCCTTTGTAGTCGAATCCATTAGCATACACTGGACGTCCACTGATTAACTGTGAAACCAGCGTTTCTTTCGATTCTAGATTCTCGCGAAAATCCGTAAATTCGGAATCGACTACGCTTCTACCAAATCGATAATTGTGAATTGCGCAGATATCAGTGATGGTCTGATCCCATCCATCATTAGAACTAACTAAACGAGTGTTGTCGAGCGAGTGTAAAAAATGGTACAAACTCTGAGCCCAATGCTGCTGACTCTCGTCAGCATGAATATTCGGCACTCCCCAGCTTTCATTTAACGGAACCCACGCAACGATACACGGATGATTGCGGTCTCGCAGGTACGTTTCTTTCCAAGAATCAAGGATAGCAATTTGTGATTGTGTGGTAAACAGGGGGGTAGAAGAGCATTCTTCCCATACCAGATACCCCAGCTTGTCCGCCCAATAAAGAAACCGAGGATCTTCTAGTTTTTGATGTTTGCGACATCCGTTAAATCCCATCTGTTTGGCGAGAGTAATATCCTGTCGATAGTCTGCGTCGCTAGGCGCAGTCAGTAAACTCTTAGGCCAATATCCCTGGTCAAGGATAAGTTTTTGATAGTAAGGTTTATTGTTCAAATATATGATTCCATTTTCAGAATGAATTTTACGCATTCCAAAATAGCTTTTTATAAAATCTCGTTCACGTTGTGAATCAGAATCTATCAGGGTTAGTTCGACCGAAAACAGATTAGGATATTCCGGACTCCAAATGTACTCCTCAGGACCGTGGAATCCTGTCTTGAAAATATCAGACTGCACAATATCAACGGTTATCTTTAGCCTATTTTCGATACACCTGGTGCGAGTTTCTGTCACCAATAGGTCGCGGTAATAGATTCTTAAATCTATCCAGTTATTTTTATTCTGGTTTTTTAACCCAATAGAAAGCTCGACAGAGCCCTTATCCACATCAGGTTTCATCCCTAGGGATTCGATATGTTGATGTTCTACCACTTCCATCCATACCGTTTGCCAAATCCCACTGCTGCGGGTGTACCAAATTCCCTTAGAACAGGACTCCCAAAACTGCTTTCCCCTTGGTATCTCCTGATTTTCCAGCGGATCATAGACTCGTAGACAGAGACTTTGAGAGGTCTCTTCCTTAAGGAACGGAGTGATATTGACTGAAAATGGGGTTTCACCTCCAGTATGTTCCTTAACTAGTTGTCCGTTAAGAAACACCTTTGCTTGATAGTCAACTGCTCCAAAATGAAGAATCAAATTCTCTTGCGGAGATAACTCGGGAAGCTCAAATTCCCGTTTATACCAGATAATGTCATGTCGATCTTGACAGTTAATACCGCTTAGTTCACTCTCATACACAAAAGGTACATTTATTTTCCTATCAAAAGGCTGGTTTGAAAGATACCAGCGTTGCTGCAATCCTTTATCTTCGTCATCAAAGCAGAAGTTCCAAACACCATTTAGGTTTATCCAGTTTTCTCTTTCAAATTGCGGACGAGGGTATTCATTGCGTAAGTAGTTCAAGGGATTTCTCCTATTTATTTAATGCCGCTAGTCATATGCAGCGCTTCCATAAAATATTTCTGAGCAAAAATGAATATGCCTAGCATTGGTAGCAGGGCTACCAATGCTCCAGCAGTAGAGATTCCCGGATAGGTCTCATATTGTCCTTGCAATAGCTGTAACCCAGGGGTTATAGCCATACTCTCTACATCAGTAAGCACGATTGATGGCCATAAAAAGTCATTCCAAGCTGCCGTAAAAGTAAATAATGCCACTACTGTTAGCGCAGGTTTTAATAGCGGCATGATTACATGCCAATAAACTTGCAGATGATTTGCTCCATCTATCCTAGCGGCCTCATCGAGCTCATCAGGTATCGCTTTGGCAAACTGGTGAACAAGAAAAACGTTATATACGCCTGCTGCACCTGGCAATATCACGGCCAGAGGAGAATTCAACAGTCCTAAAGTGTCTACAATTTTATAATTGGGAATTAAGCTAAGGACGGACGGAAACATCATAGTCGATAGCAAGAATAAGAAAAGTACATCCCTACCTTTAAAATTAACTCGAGTATAACCGTAAGCAGCCAACGAAACTACTATTAATACCAAGAGAGTTTGACCCACTGAGATTATTAATGAATTGACGAACCAAGTTAATACAGGAGTCTGCTCATTGGAACCTAGTAGCTCGATATAGTTAGCAAGAGTAAATTTATTTGGAATCAGACTAAAACCACTAGAAATAATTTCATTTTTTGATTTAAATGAAGTAAAAAATGCCCAAACTACAGGAATAATCCATAGGACAGAAAGAGCTAGAAGCACAACTCCCGCGAAGAGTTTTTCAACGGTTTTAAACTTCATGATTTACCTACTTTTGACAGAGTCTTAAAATGATGAGCTCGACTGCGGAAACCAGGATAATAACTAGACCTAATATCGTTGCCATCGCTGATGCCATTCCTGCAACCGGCACTCCGGATCCAAACGCATTCTGTTGAATGCTCATAAGTAGAACCTTCGTGGATTCATTCGGACCACCATTTGTCAGCATTAGAGGTTGACCGTATACATTAAACTGCAGAACGGTGGTCGTGATAACTGTGAAAAGCATTGGTAGCTGGATACTGGGAAGTTGAATTTGGCGAAGTATACGTAGATTTGATGCTCCATCAATTCTAGCCGCATCAATTTGTTCTTGCGACACTCCACCTAGAGCAGCAATGTAAATTATCAGGTTTTGCCCTATACACCACCATACAGTAACTAATATCAATACAATCCAAGCGTAAGGCTGTGTTTGAGTAACATTAACATCAACACCAAACCATTGGGAGAGCGGGCCATAAGAACGACTTAACAAGAATGCAAAAATTAGCATGACAGCTGATACTGCAAACATGGAGGGAATATAGAAAACTGCTTGAAAAATCTTTTTTAATCTTTTTTGTGTTTGCAGCATAAACGCAAGCATCAGAGGAACTACTATGCAAAGCGGCACTGTAAATATAACGAAAACTAGCGTAGCGGATAGCCCCTTAACCAGTTGTTCGTGAAATATAGAATTACTATCGAATAGGAGCTCTTTATAGTTAGCAATTCCCGCCCAGCTGGGATTATCAAACAGAGACCAGTCAGTAAATGACGCGTAGATTCCATATAGGACCGGAATCAAAAAGAATAATATAAATAAAATGCTATGTGGTCCTACGAACAGAGCCGCCCATAGTCCATTAAGCATATTGCTCTTACACCTGCTTAGTTCGGATTTCATAAATATAAACCTATTTATCTATTGACCTGTTTTATTGCTTGTTTGTCGGGTGAGCTTACTTGAAGTCCACCCGACAAACAGGTATAAGCGTCATTTCTTCATCTTTTGCTCAGCAATTTTCTGTATTTGCTGCATTGTTTGTTTAATCTCGGCTTTACCGGTAATCATGTCCCATGCTCTCGCATCAATCTCGGTGTTTACGTAGCTGAGTCCAGGAGTATTGATTACCTGCACAGCTTTGGCAATTTTCTCCTGTTTTAGCAAGAAAGATTGCGGCATACTTGCATATTCCGGATTATCTAACATGGCTTTGGCCGAGGGATTGGCCCCTGACTTAAGCATTTCTAGTTGGTTAGACTGCAACCATTCCATAAAAGCGACCATGCCCTTTTGTTTCTGTTCTGATCGTCCATTTTTATTTTTAACGATCACGTATTGGTCAGCGCCTGAACATTGAACCAGGTTCTCTGGATTCCACTGGGGAACGGTTGTTTCTCCCCAATCGAAGCTAGCATCTTTAACTGTGGAGAGTTGCCATGTACCCTCTGGCATAAAAATCAGCTTACCGTTCATGAATAGCTTGATTGCTTCTTTACCGTTTGGAACCATATAACCCACTTCATTAAGCTTTTTTAGCTCCTCAAAAACTTTGGTGGAAGTCTGGTTATCAACCGAGATGCTGCCGCTACCATCTGTCCATTTACCGCCCATTTGGAGATAAAGATTGTCGTAGTTTTGGAATGGCCAGGAGTTAGAGTATGAATAAATACCATCCGCTTTTGCGGCAGCACCAGCTTTTTCAATTTCTTCAAAAGTGGCAATACCGTCATCCATTGCCCCTGGTACATATTTTTTAACTAAATCCTTGTTGTAATACATAACCCAGGTTCCCATGGTTCCCGGAATGCCATATTGGGAGTTCTCAACCTGACCTGCTTTCCAGGCGGCAGGCAAGTAAGCATCATTTCTTAGTTTTGTACCTTTAATGAGCTCATCCCAAGTTTCCAAAATACCCTGACTCTGCCAGGAAGGAACTTCCTCGGAAGCCACCCAAGCTATATCAGGAACATCCTTTCCGCTACGAGCGGTAGTAGCTAGCTTCGCGTTAAAGGTGTCTTTCTTCATCGTTAGCATCTTTACTTTTACGCGCGGATTAGTCTTGTTATAAGCGTCGAAAGTAGTTTTTGCCGCCTTCGCATCGGGGCCAGTAACCTGACTCCATACAAGTATCTCTGAATCATTGCCTTTTGAGGTACTACCCCCACTGCTACATCCACTTAACCCGCCTACGGTTAGAGCTAGTGCACAAACTGTTGCAAGTTTCGCTATCTTTTTCATCATCACTCCTTAGTGATTAGGTTTTTCCAATGCCACGTCGCATTCACCGTCATTTTCGCATCAATCTGCTAAGAAATAACTCAGTTTCGAGCCATATTAGGTGCGATTTTTTGCAATTATCTTTCTTAAAACACACAGATTTAATACGATAGTTTGCTTTTCATACAACTAGATAGAAGATAATTCTTGATTCTGAGACAATCGGAAGCTAATCGTGACGGCGCGAAATCTCTACCGGAAATCCTTAGGCTTTAAGATATAGAAGATTTCCTACCTGTTATCATCACTGAAAACACCAAAGAGATCGTTTAAGTAGTCGAGATTTAGAAAATTTGGGGCTAATACCCATTCTGACATTAGCCCCAAATCTGCAGTACCTTAGAATCCCAAATCATTGGTATCTTCAAACACTACAAGCGTAGAAGAAATAAATTTTTCCGGGGTTGATAGAAAGTATTCCTATCAACCCCGGAAAAGATAGAGAACGGGACTATATTTGCTGTTTATAGTCCTTCAATTTTATCTGGACCTGCCTGCCAAGCACTCCAGGCAGATTCAAGAATCTCCTTGACTCCGTATTCTGCTTTCCAATCCAAATCAACGCGAATCCGGGTAGTATCCCCGATTAGCTGAGCAGGATCCCCGGCGCGGCGAGGCTGCTCATCGGCTTGGAAATCAATCCCGGTAACCTGTCGCAATCCCTCTACAATTTCTTTTACGGAAGTACCTTGCCCAGTCCCCACATTGAAAGTATGGTGTTCCATCTCTTGACCGGAAGCGACATAATCAAGAGCATGTAAATGTGCTTCAGCCAGGTCTTTTACGTGGATATAGTCGCGCACGCACGTACCATCAGGAGTGTCATAATCACTACCAAAGATAGCTGGGTGTTTGCCCTTTGCCAGGCGTTCAAGCACCATCGGGATTAGGTTAAGTCGGGCAGGATCGCCCAAATCGTCCCAGCCAGATCCAGCAACATTAAAGTAACGCAAACCAATCCAACGCAGCCCCCAGGCGCGTTCACAGTCCGCCATCATCCATTCCCCAATCAATTTGGTTTCCCCATAGGGATTGATTGGTTTACCGGCAAGTTCTTCCGGTACCACTGGCACATCTGGCTGCCCATAGACTGCCGCTGAGGAGGAGAAAATCATTTGCCGAACTCCGGCATCACGCATAGCGGACATCATATTGGCCAGTCCCCCAACGTTCTGCTGGTAGTACCACATGGGTTTTTCTACCGATTCCCCCACCTGTTTACGCGCAGCAAAATGGATAACTGCCGTGACGTCCTCGTCAATGAGAGTTTGGAATAAAACCTTACGAGCCCCGGAACTGGCTACATCAAGTTGCACCAGTTTCGCGTCCCCAATCCGGGTAGGACTACCGTAGGAGAGGTCATCAACAACTACTACCTTTTCTCCACGTTGCTGTAAGAGACGAACCACATGGGCGCCAATATAACCGGCACCTCCCGTAACTAAAATACTCATAGCTACAGGTTACCGCAGATGACCTTAGCCGTTACCAAAACACAAAAGTTTGCCACAAACAAGAAAAGATTATCCAGATTTCAGACTTTAAAGTTCGTTAATAATAAGTTAGAATATACTCAGGTTAGTTGGATTATACCTGCGGTAGGGCAGGAGGTGATTTCGGATGCGCGATGCCACGTCTAAGCGCCGTATTGCAGTACAGGTAGCCTTAGCCGTACTGGCAGTGCTAATCATCCTGGGAGCATTAATTATTTCTCCCACCACCTCAATTGCGGGATCGACCAAACCTACCTATGAACTAACCTTGACACCGGTGAACCCGCAACCTACTACTACCACTACCACCACCGATTCCTCCTCCGAATATGAACCGTTAATGCCCGGTCCTTCTCCTACTCCTACCTTTAACGGACCGCGAATTATCCTTTCTCTCCGCCCGGTTCAACCCGGACCGTCCCCAGTTCCAACGTTTAACCCCACCCAATCCCCCTCCGACACCGTACAACCAGTGGGGGTTGCACAAGATTTACGGCGAGCCTCTGCTTCAGGTTCCTTTGCCTGCGGGCTGCGCACTGATGGCACGGCACGCTGTTGGGGGGTTAATGAATCTGGTCAGCTAGGTATTCCAATCACGCGCCAACCCGCTATTATTCCGCAAACAATAGCGAATCAGCCAGTGAAGTTCACGCAGATTGCCACGGGCAGGGAGCACACCTGTGCTCTTGGCACTGACAGCTATGTTTACTGCTGGGGCGATAATGCTTATGGACAACTAGGACAAGTTCGTCCCCGAAATGAACTTTCTGGTTCTTTTAATCCTCTCCGAGTTAGCTCCTTACCCGCAGATACGGCACAAATTTCTGTGGGAGGACGCCACACCTGCGCTCTTTCCAACTCCGGGGTACTGACCTGCTGGGGAGCTAATGACATGGCTCAGATTGGCAACAGTACCAACATCGGCAACCAGCTCAAACCGGTCGCGGTAATGACCGACGTGAAAGAGGTTGCTACCGGCAATGATCACACCTGCGCCCTCAGGCAAGATTCCACCGTGTATTGCTGGGGGGTCAATTCCCGTTTTGATGCTCGCAATGATCTCCTAACTCTTGGCTATCAGCTGCGCCCCACTCGGGTATCAGATATGAAGTTCACCTCCCTGCGGGCAGCCGGTGATTACTCCTGCGCTATCGCCGAGAGTAAACGGCTTTATTGTTGGGGGGTAAATACTGATGGACAGGCTGGCAAACCCGGAAACCTCATGGCGAGAGGTGCGGTTTCACAGCCGGAACTGGTAAGCGCTCTACCCCAGGTAGGACAAGTTTACTTAGGGAATTACGGGGCTTGTGCGGTTACTACCAGTGGCAGCACCTACTGTTGGGGACGCAACGATTTTGGGCAACTTGGGTCAAACATTCCGCTAACTTCCCGCGTAGGTCTAACTGACACTCAGCCCATTGGAGCTGCTCCTCGTATCAGCGGATTAGATTCTTATCTGAAACCGGGTGAGCGTTCCACCTTGTTTATGGGCAGCACTTTCACCTGTATGCTGAACAAACAAAACGATATGCGGTGTCTTGGCAACTGGGCGCAGGGTCAGTTAGCTGACGGTCGCCGCACAGACAGACTTTCAAACCAGCGTACCGCTCAGCTAACTCCGGTTTATTCCCGCCTGTAACTTTTAGTTGTGCAAAAAATAATAAGCTATTTTCGCGCCCCTGGTCGCCTGGTTCGTATTATTAAATTCTGCCTGGTTGGGGGAATGAACTATCTGGTGGATATTTCAATATTCAACCTGTTGATGCTAGGTATTTTTTCTTCCCATCCTCTCACCTCTAAAATTCTAGCTGCCGGTGCGGCTACCGTTTTCTCTTGGATAGTGAATCGGTACTGGACGTTCCGCCATAAACGCACAAAAAATCCGGTACAAGAGTTCATAGGTTTCTTAGTAGTGAACGGTTTAGGGATGCTTCCCGCCGTTATCTGCTTGGGGGTAAGCCACTATCTACTAGGCTTTACCTCTCTGTTGGCAGACAATATCTCTGCCAACATAATCGGTCTGGTGCTAGGCACAATCCTGCGTTTTTTCCTTTACGAACATACTGTTTTTACCGGCAGCAACAAGTAGGGTCATTTCCTACCGCGATAACTCCGCTAGACAGTTGAAACCACAAAACTACCGGGCTAATACCCGAACTATCGGTGTCCTAGCCCAAGGAATACCCACTACACCTTGCAATATTTAAGCGCGACACTATCTGCATCTTTGTTCTGACATTTATTCATTGATGGTGGCAGATAGCACCCTAAAGCGCTAGGGTGTAATCATAAGTCTACTTGGCTTGACCGACCGCGCGGTCGGTAGATAACAACCTCTCTTCAAAGGAGAATCACATGGCAGAATGTTGCTGCAAAAAACCTGTTACCGTAACCGTTACTGGTGCTGCCGGTAACATTGGCTACGCCCTCCTATTCCGTATTGCTTCTGGCGCGATGCTCGGCCCCGATCAGCCGGTAAAACTAAACCTGCTAGAAATCCCACAGGCAGTTAAAGCTGCCGAGGGAACCGCAATGGAACTAAACGATGCCGCCTTCCCGCTGCTTGCTGGGGTAGATATTTACGACGATGCCAATAAAGCTTTTGAGGGATGCTCCTATGGTTTGTTAGTTGGAGCTCGTCCGCGCGGTAAAGGTATGGAACGCGCTGACCTTTTGGCCGCTAATGGCGGTATTTTCGGTCCGCAAGGTAAAGCTATTAACGACCATGCAGCTGATGACATTCGGGTATTAGTAGTAGGAAATCCGGCGAACACCAACGCCTATATTGCTTGCAAATCCGCTCCGGACGTACCGGCAGAGCGTTTCACCGCTATGATGCGCCTAGATCACAACCGCGCTATCTCCCAGCTAGCCGAAAAGACTGGCGCGGCAGTCAAAAACATCAAGAAGATGATCGTGTGGGGTAATCACTCTGCTGACCAATACCCCGACCTCACATTCGCTACCGTTGATGGCAAGCCGGCTCCGGAACTGGTTGATGAGGCTTGGTTGGACGACTACTTCGTACCTACCGTAGCTAAGCGGGGTGCTGCCATTATCGAGGCGCGGGGTGCTTCTTCGGCGGCTTCGGCGGCTTCGGCGGCTATCGACCATATGCATTCTTGGGCTTTGGGAACGCCAGAGGGCGACTGGACCACTATTGCCGGTCCTTCTCACGGCGAATACGGGGTTCCTGAAGGCCTCATCTACGGTATGCCCGTCATTTGCAAAGACGGACAGTACCAGGTAGTGGAAGGTCTGGAGCTCCCCGAAAAGACCAAGCAGCATATCGTAGCAAACGCGAAGGCAGCTGAAGAGGAAATCGCTACCGTTAAGGAACTGGGAATCCTCTAGACCTCTTTTTGCTTACCAAACCCTTTGAGGTCGGGTAGAGCCAAAATAGTGGGGGGGTTGGGCACTTTGCCCAACCCCCCCACTATTATTTTTCAGGACAACTGATTAAGACCAGGAATAACCGCCCAGCTCCGGACGGCTAGATTTTCTCCATGGGCGCTAGACGCAGCAGTAACCGTTTAGTTACGCCCCCCGAAAACTCCACTTTTGCGCTCTTGGAACGCCCGCTTCCCTCAATCGAAATCACAACGCCTTCCCCAAACTTGTCATGGCGGACGCTATCTCCAGTGCTCACTCCCACAGCTTTCCCAATTGAGGCATTCGCATCGGTACGTGCCCCCAGCTCGGTTCCCAAGCGCTTCACCTTCCCCGTCTGCCTACGAGTAACCTTGCCGACACCTCCCGCTCCAAAAGCCGGGCTACTAGCTTCGTCCTCGCGATACCTGGAAGCTCCTTGCTGCTTAGCATAGTTGCTGCCACGATTGCCATAACTACCGCTGCGTCCTCGGGAAGTATTACCCCAACTATCACCCAACCCCCAGGCAGAACTGGCTGAGGAGAAATCAAACTGAGAATTGTTCTTAGTTAGCTGCTCCGGCTTATCTAGCAAATCGCTTGGCACATCGAGTAGGAACGGTGAAAGCGGCTGCCAGCGACTTTCACCCCACATTTGCCGGTTGTGGGCAGCAGTCAAATACACTTTCTGCTGCGCGCGGGTAATCGCCACATAGGCTAGGCGGCGCTCCTCCGCCATCTCCGCAACTTCCCCTAAAGCCCGAGAATGCGGGAAAGTTCCTTCCTCCAATCCCGTCACAAACACCACCGGGAACTCTAGACCCTTCGCCATATGTACGGTCATTAAAGTAACTTGTCCCCGCTGGTCACCGGGCAGTTGATCCGCATCGGCCACCAGGGCAATCCGCTCTAAGAAATCCACTAAAGTACCCTCAGGTTCGTCCTGACTGAATTGGGAAGCCACGTTATAGAACTCCGAGAGGTTATCTAGGCGTACCCCGTCCTGCGGATCTTTAGATGCTTGCAGCGAATCTAAATAACCGGAACCGGTGAGCACTTTTTGTAAAATATCCTTTAATGGTTCGCCCTCTACATATGCTTTTCGGGCTTGAACCAGGCAATCCCAAAACTTGGCAATATTTGTGCGTGCCCGCGCCGGTAAGCCGGTAACTTGCGTAGTTTTGGAAACAGTTTCGCTTAAACCAGACAGATTAGGGTCGAGGCTCAGCTCGGGATACTGCTCACCTAACTCTTGAAACCAAACCAAAGCGACAGCCCTACCAGGAGAAATATCATAAATATTCGCTGCGGCTTGGAGAGCGTCCTGTGCCTTGTCTCCCAATGAACGTTTCGGAGTGTTAATCACCCGGAAGAAAGAAACCGTATCGTCGGGGTTAGCCACCAACTGCAGATAAGCGATAGCGTCTTTGATTTCTTTTCGTTCATAGAACTTGGTGCCCCCAATAATCCGGTAAGGAATACCGGCGTGGGTCAAAGTTTCTTCCAAGAGGCGCGAATGGGCGTTAATCCGGTAAAAAATCGCAATATCTCCATAGGTATATTTACCGCTAACCAGTTTATTGATTTCTTCAACCACACCGAGAGCTTCTTCGCGGTCACCGGAGGATACCCTGACCCCCACTTTTTCGCCCTCACCTGAGGCAGTCCAGAGTCTCTTCTTGTGTCGAGTCTTATTATGGGAAATAACTGCGTTCGCCGCCGCTAAAATATTTCCACTGGAACGATAATTTTGTTCCAGGTAGACGGTGGTAGCTCCGGGGAAATCTTTCTCGAACTCTTCAATATTACGGACGGTTGCTCCGCGAAAAGCATATATAGACTGGTCAGAGTCTCCTACTACGGTCAGTTCTGCCGGAGTTACTTGCCCGATAGCGCTGGCGCTATTAACGTCTTGAACAGCGTTATCTACGGCTGCTCCGGACACTCCTGCCAGTAGCTTCACCAGAATATATTGGGCATGGTTAGTATCTTGATACTCATCTACCAGGACGTGACGGAAACGGTGACAAAAACTCGCCTGTACCAGGGAATTCGTCTGAAACAACTGTACCGTACGCATGATTAAATCATCGAAATCTAGGGCATTTGCGGCTTTAAGGCGACGCTGATAGATGGGGTAAACTTTCGCTACCACTTCTGCATCAGCACCTAGACCAGCAGAACTAACATAAGTGTCCGGATCAATGAGCGAGTTTTTCAAATCAGAGATTCTTCCTTGAATCTTTTTCGCCGGAAAACGCTTGGGGTCTAATTGTGCTTCTTTCAAAATCATGGACACTAGACGGGTTGCATCCGCCTGGTCATAAATAGTGAACGAGGATTTTAGACCAGCAGCATCCGCATATCGCCGTAAGATTCGCACGCAGGCAGAGTGAAAAGTTGATACCCACATTTTCCCGGCTTGCTCTCCTACTAGGGAGCTGACCCGTTCGCGCATTTCTGCGGCTGCCTTGTTAGTAAATGTAATCGCTAATATCTGTTCTGGACGTGCGCGGTCAGTAGCCAACAAATAGGCGATACGTCGAGTGAGTACCCGCGTTTTTCCTGAGCCTGCTCCTGCCATTACTAACAGGGGGCGACCATAGTGCTCTACCGCTTGGCGTTGGGGTTCATTTAACCCGCTCACTATGTCTTCGGGGCTGGAGGCAGGGGCGGGCGTAGCGTTGCCAGCAGCAAAAACCCCGCCGGGTAGCACGGTTTGGGACGTGGGAGTATCAGCAGAAAAAAGGGCGTTAAAATCTATCATTAAACCTGGTTATCGGAGAAAAGTTATCTAGTTAGCAGACCGGCGCGACGTAGAACCTGGTTTTGTTCTTCCTCGCGGGCATTCCAGCCGACTGCTAGATATTTAAGGGACAAAGTGTCGATACAGAGAACCGATACCGATATTCCGGAATCAGTCTCGTAGGCTACCGCAACGATACGAACATCTTCTAGGGAGACGATATCTATCGCGTTCACTGGATGGGAGGTAAAGGGCACGATTCCCAGCAGCTCAGAAGCATAATCTAGCATGGAGCGCACAGTACCCTGCCCGTTTTGGTTGCGCGCCACTGATAGCATGACTCGCGCCTGTTCTGTATGTTCAGGGGCAGAATAGAAAGCTCGTTCTACCGCTGCCGGAAGCGCACTGCCAAGCGCTTTTTGTTCAAGTTGGGTGGTGAAACTACGCCCGCCATCCTTGGAGCCGTAAGCGTTAAAGGTAAATCCACTTTCAGTTTCCTCTACACACCCCAATACCAGACTGCCGTCATTTAGCTCGGTAATAGTAGCTTGCACTACGGTTTCACCAGCTAGTTTACCGGCCCACCAGGAAATTCCCTGATCGTCAGAGCAAACTGCGACCGCTCCTCGCCTGCCATCACTATCGGTAGCTATCGCCACATAGGCGAGCCTGCCAGTCCAAACTCCGTTACGAACCTGCAAACCGTGACCATAGGCGGTACGCCGGGAAACCCAGTTTTGATCACCATCAACCAAGGTAGTCAAATCCCGGTAACGCCAGGTATCGCCCTCGTCATCGGTGAAAGCTACTGCAATCCGATTCTTGGAGTCATCTTTAGCGGTGCGCGTAGTTACCGCAACGAAAACCCGCCCGGTAACCTGGGAAATAATAATCTGCGGGGATGTGAAACACTCACCCGAATCCGTATATGTTTCCTGGTCAAATAGGACTCGCGGTTCTTCCCAGCTGATACCGTGGTCACTGCTGCGGGTGTACCACACTTCGCAGCGTTGATTGGGGATACGTTTTTCGAAAGCGAGAATTAGTTTTCTGCCCGGAGTGCGGTCAATCGCGGGAGACCCGTAGACAGCATCGGCACTAGCTGCGCAAATATCCGCAGTTTTCACCCCATGTACCGGGATTTTACGATTCGGCTCGCTGACCGATTCTGTCTGTGACTGGGAGCTTGAGTTTTCTGTGTCCGAGGAAGCGTGGGAGGATTCTTCCTGGGGCACCGCGGAATCAGTATCAGCGGATTTAGGGGTTTCTCCAGCCCCACCCTCTGACGTAGTTTCTGTAGGTTTTTCCTGAGCGGACGCGGAATCTGCGCCACTAGAGGAGAACGAAGAAACAGGTTTTGATTCCACGTCACTGACGCTGTTATCTTCTAAAATCACTACCCCGGAGGATTCATACACTTTGCGTTCCTGCTCCGGTTTATTTGTATCTTTAGTGGCGCTCTCTAGAGCCAGAGGCAAGGAGGAATTGGGCTCGCCATCACGAGCCGAAGACCCTCGAAAGAGCCTTTTTAAGCGTTGCCAAAACCCAGCCACGTCCCTCTCCTTTTACCCCTCAGTTATGCCAGTCTGGCTAGTTCCTCTTCTATAATCTCAGAATCTAGTTTCTCAAACACGGGTTTAGGTTTAGAAACTGTGTTTCCAATCTTAACCTCATGTCTACCCCACTGCGGAACATCACCGTAATCACCCGTAATAATGGGATAGTTGAAATCTGAGCCATCTTCTCTAGTTTGGTCTAAATCAGTTACTTCTTCAATACGAGGCATGGGGGCAATCTGCCCTTGCCCGCCAAATACCCGGTCGATAGCATTGGCCGAGGACGGCAAGAACGGTGAAAACATCAGGTTCAGGTCGGCAATAACCTGTGCCAACACCCATAATATCGTGTGTAGGCGCTCCTGAGTATCCGGGGTTTTCAATTTGAAGGGCTCGGTAGATGCCACATATTGGTTAGCTAAAGCAACCAGCCGCATAATCTGCTGCAATGCTGCCTTTTGCCGATGGGTTTCAATTAGCTGTCCTACCGCAGCAAACCCGGCTTCAACCTGGTCTAAGAGCTGTTTATCCTCGGGTTGTAACTGTCCAGGCTGCGGAATCGCTCCCACTCGTTTATGGATCATCGAAGCCACGCGGTTAACCAAGTTCCCCCAGGCAGCAACCAATTCGTCATTGGTGCGGCGCACGAACTCTGCCCAGGTAAAGTCAGCATCCTGGTTTTCGGGGCCAGCTGCGGAAATAAAGTAGCGCAAGGCATCGGCCTGGTAGCGCGAAAGCATATCCCGCACATATATCACCACGGATTTAGAGGTCGAGAATTTCTTGCCCTCCATAGTTAGGAATTCCGAGGAAACCACTTCGGTGGGCAGGTTGAGCCGCCCCATTTCACCGGGCTGACCGCCGCGCTCGCCCTCGCCGTTATATCCGAGTAGCTCCGCTGGCCAAACCTGGGAGTGGAAAACGATATTGTCTTTGCCCATAAAGTAATAGGAACGCGCCTGCGGGTCATTCCACCATTCCCGCCAACGTTCTGGCTGACCGATGCGCCGCGCCCACTCGATACTGGCAGATAGATATCCCACCACTGCGTCAAACCACACATATAGGCGCTTGCTGGGTTGGTCTTCCCAACCGGGAACCGGTATCCCCCAGTCAATATCGCGGGTCATAGCGCGGGGCTTAATTTCCGCCAGAATATTTTTGGAAAAGCGGATTACGTTGGGTCGCCAAGTTCCCGAGGCTTCGCGTTCATCGAGCCATTTTCCGAGGGCGTCCGCGAGCGCGGGCAGATCCAGGAAATAGTGGGAGGTTTCCTCAAACTTGGGAGTTTCTCCATTGATTTTTGAAACTGGGTCAATCAAATCGATGGGATCGAGCTGTTTACCGCAGTTGTCACATTGATCCCCGCGGGCTCCGCCAGCTCCGCACAGCGGGCAGGTGCCTTCGATATAGCGGTCCGGGAGCGCTCGGCCATTGGAGGGGCTAATCGCGGCCATAGCTCGTTTTTCAATCAGGTAACCATTGTCGCGTACCTGCGCAAACATAGCTTTGGTGACCGCAATATGATTGCCGGTAGTAGTGCGGGTGAACAGGTCATAGGATAGCCCCAGGTTCACCAAGTCTTCTACGATTAGCCGGTTGTTGCGGTCGGCTAGTTCTTGGGGCGAAATTCCCTCTGCCTCTGCCTGCACCAAAATCGGGGTACCGTGTTCATCGGTTCCCGACACCATTAGTACCTCATGTCCCGCCATTCGCATATAGCGGCTGAAAACATCGGAGGGGACGCCAAAACCGGCTACGTGTCCAATATGACGCGGACCGTTGGCGTAAGGCCAAGCAACAGCGGATAAAACATGAGTCATACCTCTATCCTAATGCCCCATTGCCGGAAGCAAAATATACCTAAAGACCTGGTTATTTTCGCTCCGCCAGCGCCTGGTTATAAAGCACCTTGGAACTGAGCCCGCTTTGGGCTGCTACCGCTTTAGCGGCATCTTTTAGTCTTTCGCCGTCCTCTACCCTGCCAAGGACGAGCCTGACTGCATCCGTAGGCGTCAAGGGAGTGCGCGGCGCGGCTCCTGCCACCACCAGCACGATTTCTCCGCGCACCTCTGTTGCTTTTTCTTTAAGTTCTCCGAGGGTGCCCCGCCACACGTCCTCGTGCATCTTGGTGAGTTCCCGGCAGACCGCAGCGGAGCGTTTTTCCCCAAAAAGCTGGGCCAGTGCCTCCAAAGTTACTTCCAAACGTCGAGGAGATTCCAAGAAAATCATGGTGCGTTCCTCGCTAGAAAGCTCCTCTAACCGCCGCCTTAGGGCAGTTTGTTTGCGTGGCAAAAACCCTTCAAAGCAAAAACGATCCGTAGGCAACCCGGAGAGGGCGAGGGCAAGCAACGGCGCAGACGGGCCAGGCAGGACTGTCAGCGGCACCCCGCGCGCTATCGCCACCTGCACAATCACATATCCGGGGTCAGAAACCGTAGGCATTCCCGCGTCCGTTACCAACAGAACTCGCTGACCATTTGCGGCGCGGGAAACTATTTGTTCGGCTTTGCCCTGTTCATTGTGTTCATGACAGGAAATTAGGGGGGCGTGCCGAGTTACTCCCAGACGCTCGCGCAGCAGCCCAGTGCGGCGGGTGTCTTCGGCTGCAATCAGGTCTGCCTGTTCAAAGGCGCTAATCAGGCGGGGGGTAGCATCGGCTAGATTACCAATTGGGGTGGCAGCTAAAACAATAGTGCCAGCGTTCCAGGATAAAGGTTGCACTCTCACAATTATGCCCTATCCGGTTAATATCTAGATATGCAAGCAATGCCCGGTCGTCCCGCTCCGCCCCCGCCAGTATCGGTGACAAAGGTTTTAGCTAACACCAACCGGGGACAAGATAAGAGTTCCAAAGCTCCCCTTTGGACTGCTATCACCTCACTGCCGGGACTTTACCTGCGAGGATGGCGTGGACAGCGAAAGAATGAAGAAATCGAGGCTCAGCGCGCCTGGATAGTTACGGTGATTGTTTGTGCAATAGGGGCAATTTTACGACTACTGCGTCTTGGTTCGACCCGCAAACTGATTTTCGATGAAACTTACTACGTTAAAGATGCCTATTCCCTGTGGCATTTTGGCTATGAAACTAACTGGCCTAAAGGGGCGGATACAAAGTTTATTGCCGGCGATTTTTCTTCCCTTTCCGCAGATCCCGCTTTCGTAGTCCACCCTCCCCTGGGTAAATGGATTATCGGGCTGGGGATGAAGATTTTTGGCTGGTCTAATCCCTTTGGTTGGCGGATTGCAGCCGCTATTTGCGGGATAATAGTGGTTTATCTGACGTGTCGCCTAGCTTGGGCATTATTTAACTCTTGGATTTTGACCGGGATTGCCGGAATGTTTGTCGCTACTGATGGGGTAGCAATTTCGCTTTCTCGGGTGGGTTTGCTAGACGGAATTCTTGCCGCATTTTGCCTGGCTGGGGTACTTTGTGTGGTCTACGATCAGCAACAGGTACGCGAGCGTTTGAGCCGTAATCTTTTAGGCGCAAACCTAGGTAATGACCGGGTAGGGGTGCGCTGGTGGTTAGTGCTGGCGGGAGTTTGGTTAGGGTATGCGTGCGCGGTGAAATGGTCCGGGCTTTACCTGCTGGCAGTGTGCGGGCTTTTCGTTTTCGCTCGAGATTTATCTTTAAGACTGTCTGCGCTGCGGTTAAACTCCCTGGCACTATCTAAGGATTACCCGGCAGTTACCGGGAAAAGTCGCGCTTGGTTGGGAGCTATTGTACGCGGAGGGCTTCCCGCCTTTGGGCAATTAGTTGTGGTAGCTATTGCTGTATATTTTGCGAACTGGTGGAACTGGTTTGCTCACCCCAAGGCTTGGGGACATGGAAAAACCGCGGCCGCTACTGGTCATTCTTCCTGGTTAGACCCTATT
This sequence comes from Varibaculum timonense, assembly GCF_027694345.1. Classification (NCBI taxonomy): domain Bacteria; kingdom Bacillati; phylum Actinomycetota; class Actinomycetes; order Actinomycetales; family Actinomycetaceae; genus Varibaculum; species Varibaculum timonense. The sequence continues at coordinate 41,202 of NZ_JAQEVU010000005.1, read as the reverse complement.
TCTGATTACTTCACCTATATGAGTGAAGTGATGAAGTTCCACACTGGGGTAACCAGTAAACACCCCTACCAGTCCTATCCGTGGCAATGGCTGATTAATCAGCGCCCTACCTCGATGCTGTTTGAAAAACCGCATGGCGATAATGGGGATTTCACGGTGGAAGCCATGTCCTCGCTGGGTAACCCGATGCTGTGGTGGGTGGGAGTAATCGCCCTGGCAGTGATTATTTACTGTACCTTCGTTCGCCGCGACTGGCGTGCGGGAGTGATCCTGGTCGGATACCTGGGTCTATGGGCTCCTTGGATGATTTACTGGTATCGCACCATTTTCATGTTCTATATGGTGGTATTAACCCCATTTGTAGCCCTCGCGGTTACCTATATGATTGGTTTGCTACTCGGTCAGCTGCGCGCCCTCCCCCAACCGGTTTTAGCTGCCCGCGACCGTTTAGTTGCCCCTAAGCTTCGCACTCCCGATATCGCGGTTTCGATGGGGATTGCCCTGGTTATCGTGATTTTACTGGTCGCCGCTTTCTTCTACCCGGTAGTTAGCGGGATGCCGATTCCCTATTCACATTGGGGTTGGCGTATGTGGTTTAGCTCCTGGATTTAGTGCCCCTACTCCCGTCTGTGCAGCCTTTATCTCGACTGCTTAATAGGAGGAGGCCAGCTAAAACCCTAGGGCAAGATTGACAGGGCGATACCGTCTAAAATATCGGTTTCTGAAGTTATTATTTCTTTCAAACCGCTGCCGTCAGGTTCGATTTCCCCGTTTACCCGTTCGATAATTCGTGACCACACCAGCGCACCTGCGCCAATAACATCGGCGCGTCCGGTGGGCATATACCCTAGGGCAGCGCGCGCGGTAACCGGCTGATTCATCATCCAGTTACAGGAACTCAACATTTGCGCGGGAGTTATCCGCGAGCCATGGATTTTTTCGGGCTGGTATTCTTCTAAGCCGAGGGCGTGGGCGGTAATGGTAGTGACCGTTCCGGCTACCCCGATCAGGGTACGGGCGCGGTCTAACCCTAGTTTCTGATCGGCCTCATCTATCAGCTCATCAATTGCGGAAGTGGCTTTTATTAGGGCTTTCGCCATGCCGGGAGTCTGGCGAGGATCCAGGGAGCCGTCCCCGCATTTAGCATCGGCAATCACCGGCTCCAGGTAGCGCTCAAAAACCCGCACCGAACCCATATTGGTGGAAATAGTGCCTATTACCCTCCCGCGCTGACCTAAAACAAACTCGGTAGACCCGCCCCCAATATCTATCAGCAGTACCGGCTCGTCCTCGTCTTTAAAGGAGGAGGTAGCACCAGAAAAAGATAGGGTTGCTTCTTCATCTCCGGAAATCACTTCGGGGATTACCCCTAGGCGTTCCTTAATCCCGGTGAAAAACTCCTCCCGGTTTTTCGCGTCTCGGCTGGCGGAGGTGGCAACAAAACGAATCTTGTCCACCCCGTATTTGGAGATAATCTGTGCGTATTCTTTTGTGGCTGCAAAGGTGCGTTCTAGGGCTGCCGGTGCGAACTGCCCGGTTTTATCGATTCCCTCCCCCAGGCGCACTATCCGCATTTCTCGAGCTAGAACCGTCAGCGGCTCGCTGGGATTCTCCCGGCGGGCAATGATTAAACGAATCGAGTTGGTGCCACAATCAATACCTGCAACTAATGCCATAGCCCTATATTTTCACGGATTCAGATTCCTGACTAACAGGAAAGTTTAACGAAAACCATGGGGCGAAAGTATTTCTTGCCGAGACCGTGACGCCTAAACGCACTCTATTTTCGATGGCAAAACCGGCGACTATTCACAGTAGCAGTGGTCGCTGTCCCAGAGGGCGGCGGCTTTCAGGTCAGCTAGCGCTAAATCACCGATGGGATTTACTTTTTTGCCGCAAGCGAGGGTTTGGGCAGCGAGGGCGTGTAGGCATTTGACCCGTTCGGGCATTCCGCCTGCGCTGATGCCTGCGATTTCAGAGACTTGTCCAATTCCAGTTTCTTCGCCTAGGGCGTTTCTAGCCTCAATATAGGAAACATGAGCGCGGCGATACGCCTGAGCTACATCTTCGTCCTCGGACAGCAAATGCTGATAGTCAGCCATTTTACCGGAAGCTTCCAAGGTGGAGAGGGCGCGCACCAAGCTGGGGAGGGTCAAATACAGGGTCGTAGGGAAAGGGGAACCATCCTCTAGGCGCGGAGCGGTCGCCACTACCGCGGGTCGGCCGCACACGCAGCGCGCAGCGACTCCCACCACCCCGCGAGGAATCCTCCCTAACTGGGAAGATAGAGTTTCCAGGTCAGCGGGGGTAGCTTCGTCAAGTTCAAAACTCACTTCTTTTTTGCCTTTTCTTGTTCAGGGGTAGCTCCCGGGGCAGGTTGCGGACGAGTTTGAGTCGAGGATTCTTTAGAGGCTGTGCTTTGCCCCGCCATTTTCACCGAATGGGTAATTTCCAGATACCAGGGGCGAGCCGGAAGCTTCTCTAGTTTTGCCTCCTGGCGTGCCTGATAGTCTTTACCGGGATCCACCACCGCATAGCGAGTTTCACCCGGTTTTACGTATCCTAGCCTTTCACGCGCCTGTTGGGTTAGATAGTCCGAGTTATTCCACAGCTGCAATTCTCGGCGAAGCTCACGGTTTTCTTGCTGAGCCGCTACCAACTGGGCGTGTACTTTGTTACGCTGCTCCATCTGGGTAACCAGGTCGAACAGAGGAGCCCCCACCAAAAGCAGAAACAGTGAAGCAACCACCAGGATGGTACCCACAGTTACCGAAAAGCGTGAACCTACCTTGACCCGCCGGTTAGCCGCTTTAACCACCGGGGAACGTCCCCGATTGCGCCTAGCGGTGCGCACCAAAGGAGAAACTGACCGGAAAGCAGAGCCCTGCTTACGGGTATTCTCTCTTTGCACACTTTTAGGCGGTTGCGGAGACTTCACGCCTTCATTATTTCATCATTATTGACAAATAGCGCTCCGGCATTCTGAGAGGTCGAGTATTCAGCGCGATTGCTGTTACTCCCGAGCACGTCGCCGAACAATCGCCATTCCCGCAGCCCCAAGCGTTAAAGCTGCGATAGCTGCAATACCTGCCAGGCTACCAGTAGTAACCAGTGAACCCCGATTCTGTCTGACCGCTGCAGCCGGTTTGTTGGGGTTCTTTTGCTTCCCATCAGCGACCGGTCCGTTGTCAGGCCGAGTCGGATTGTCAGAGGGCACTGTTCCCGGTTTCTCGGGGTCAGTACCCGGCTTATCTGGGTCAGTACCGGGTTTCTCTGGGTCAGTCCCGGGCTGAGGATCGTCCTTCTGGTCGGCGGTAAATGTCCATTTCACAGCGCGGGTAGCCGCAAATGAATAATCATCACTAGCGGTAGCGGTTACTGTCACCGATTTACCGGGAGCCACGCTCTGATTTTGCGCGTCATAGCTCACGCCGGTAGTGGTGGGAATCTGAAGATTTCCAGTGTCACTGGCAAATTCAGGGGTGGCAGGCACCGTGAATTTCCATTCAGTGGTGGCACTTTCTCCCAGTTTGTAACCGGCTTTCGCTTTTAGGGTCACAACCACGGGGCCGGCCGGGTAACTATCAGCTAAGGCGGCTCCATTAACCAGATATTCGATCCCTTCCACCTGTGGCAAAGTCACTTTACCGCTAACTTCGTTTCCGGTAAGGCTCAGGGAAAATCCTGGAACTTTACCTTCTACGTATCCTTTATCGGTTTGCGGATTTTGACCCGGAGTTGGAGTATCGGGTTCGCCGGTAGCAGTTCCCGGTTTCACGGGGATAACTTCCGTATCTACTGTGCGATCAATATAGGTGATAGTGGGGCTGACGAACATCGATGGTTGGGCGGGATTGCCGGTAGATTCGGCAACTACCCGTACAAAGTCCCCTTTAGAAACCTGTAAAGCATTCGCGTCATCGGCGGTGAAATTAAATTCTCCATTCGGGCGAATCTCTTTCTTTTCTAAAGTTAAAGAACGTTTTTCACTTCCATTAACCAGCAGTTTCACGGTAACTGTCCCGCCGGTAGCATCCCCTTGACGCAAGAATGGTTCCGCAGGTTTGCCTGCCGCCGCGTCCTTAAGTTTGAAAGTAATATAACCGGTCTTGGGAGCCCGCCACGCCATTGCGGTTGCGCCCGCAGACGTCGGGGAATCAGAAAGCAAACCGTGAAGAGCGCTCCGGTCGGTGGGAGTTAGTTGAGCGCCGTTAATACCCGGCCCGTAATACTCGTCTACCTGCCAGTTCGGGTATTTTGGGTCAACTTTATCGATATTTACCCATTTGCCATTAGCGCCTGTCTGCTTCTGCCCAAACCAAACATTGCCTTGCACGCTATGGGTGTAGTCATCCAGCCAGCTATACACGTTATCTATAGACAGCGGAAACTCGCTGGTAACTTTGCCATCTATAGAGGTAATTTTTAGCTTCATTCCCGCTGCCACCAGGGCGTCCTCTGCCTGAGCGTTACCGGAAGCATCAACTATTTGCGCTTTACCCTCTACAGTCAGGTTAGAGAGCACTTCCGCGATGCTGCTGGGACTCTTTTCAGTTGAGGGAACGTGGATAGTATTTCCAGCTTTATATACACCATTCTTGCTGGGTACGGTTTGTCCGTCAGTTACCTGATAGGTGGTGCTAACCAGTTTTGCGCTATCGGTAACGGTTGCTGGCGGGAGGGGTTTTTGATTGGTAGAGACTGCCCCAATATCAAAGGTGTTAGCAGTGCGTCCAAAGAAATCAGTACCTAAAGCAAAGCCGTTATCATCAACTATTTCTTTACCTTTCCCAATTGCTGGCGAGTTAGCGGCTAGCTTGTAACCATCAAAGACCGTGGTCTTGGCATCCGCTTCGGCGTAACTTAACCCGGGGAAATAGTGGGGGCGTGCTTTCATGTCAGTGGCAGCATCACTGGGAGCTTTCCCCGGATCTGCCAGGACTGCGCTGCCTTTACTTACTTTTACGGGATTCTGGTCGCTAGCGGGATAGTTAGCGTAGTTGTAGTAAAGGTTATGGGAGTAAGTTACCTTGGCATTGCCATCAATATCTTTTGGATCCCAGGTGATATGCCCTAGGGGATTCCAAGATTCAGTGCGGGCTTGGTCACTCATATTGTAGAAAATATTATTTTCTACTTTCATTGTTCCTTGCTGAGCTTGCGCAGGGTGCAAAATCGAGGAGCCTGCTTTCAAATAGAAAGTATTGTTATAAACATGCGCATTCGGATACTTTCCGCTATAGCCTCCATCCCAAAAAGTTGGTGAAAGCGCCCCGAGGGAATCGTTTTGCGCAATATTGAAACGGAACGTGGAGTTTGCTGCCTGATCTCCGCAGAACATCACCGTTCCGCCAGAGTTATTAGCAGAATAGTTGTACTCGTAGACAGTACCGTCACCTGAGTCCGCATCCCAGGGCATTCCGTCACCGTTACCTTTATCGGCATTTTGGGTATTGAAACCCTCGTTGAAGCGGAATACGGCATCTTTTGATTTCCACGGCCAAATGGAGGCGGCTACGCGCCCTCCCGTCTTAGCAAATTTTCCGGGAGTATCTTTCGCAAAAAGATAATCGGTAGTGTTCATCTGGGTAGCAATCTCGGTGGCTACATTGCTTTCGACTACCGGCTTATACCCGTACATGGCGGTAATCGCGTCACCACCAATATTCTTAATAAAGTTATTGCTGATTACCACATTTGTGGAACCATACTTGGTGATTACCTCATCAGGAATCTGGATACGACCATCAACGGCAACGCTGGCGTAAGCACTGTAAACAGCGGCTATCCCCCAGCGTCCGGAGTTTTCTACCCGGTTATTGATAATCTGTAAGTCATTAAACCGGGGATATCCTCTCTCCGGTTTGTCCAAGGCAGGCTTAAATCCCGGAGTCTTACGTTCAGCCGCCGGTTTCATCTGGTCGCTGGCGATTAGGGAACTGAAATAAATCGCACCATTAACACTGTGTTTATTGTAGATATTACCTTTCACATCATGGACGTAAAGGTTCTTTAACACCACATGATCTAAGGTTCCCTGGTTTTGAGCGATCCCGGCAATCCCGGTGCGGTCAAGGGCGCAGTTATCGTTATAGGCGCACCCATTTTCTTTTCCGCTGCCATCTTCAAGCCGTTTATTGGTGATTTCTAGGTCGCTAAGCTCGATATTTTCAGTATCTTTTAGCATTACGGTAGAAGAAACTGCATCCTTAGCCAGATAATGCTGACTGTGCCCCAAGGTCAAACCATAGTCCAGTTTCCACTTTCCCTGGCCATTAGCGGCAATTACCGGTTTATCGCCCTCGCCATATGCCGAAATCACCAGGGGCGCTCCATCACTATCTGCCTGGTAGGCACAGGTAGTGCCGTCATTAAACTTGAAGGATTTATCGCCACTGATACACAGATGCTGGTTGTTAAAGACGTCCCCACGTTTTAACAGAATCTTGTCACCGGCATGCAGCGTCAGTTTATTGACAGCCTCCAAGGTCTTAAGGGGTTTAGCCTCAGATTTTCCATCATTAGCGTCATTACCCGCTGCACTCACGTAATAGGTGGTGGCAGGAATAATTTCCGCCTGCACCGGGGCAGCTACTGCCGGCAACTGAGACAGAGCAACCAAACTGGTGGCAAGCACGGTGATACCGGTAGCTTTAGCAAGTTTCTTCAGGTTCATCTTTCCCCTATCGCCTGCTGGGTAACCAGCTCTATTTGCTGAAAGTGTCTTTAACGAAAGCAACTACGCTTTCTTGATTTATCACCGTATCCATACCCTGAACCTGCTGAGCCAACAAGTCGTAATAAATTTGGGTACGAAGATCAACTTTGACGCTGGGTGAGATAATCTTCCACTTTTCTTCTTCCGAGGAAAGCTTAGCAATTTCTTCACCAAAATCCCAGGCGTTAGCCAAATAGTGATCTTTAACCTGGCGGTCACTAACCCTCATCCCTGGGGCTTGTTCAGCATTGATATATTGGTCGCGCAAACCGCTGACGTATTTCGAAAGATAAACCGCTAAATCAGTTTGCTCGCCTTCGAAACTCTGATTCCTCCCGGCGGTTGCGGCCTCGCTTGCTGAGCTCCCCTCTCGCCAAGACTGCAGTGCCTCTTCCCAGGTGGGGGTGTTCATTTGTCCCCCTAGCACCGCCTGTTTATAGGCAGCGTGCTGCCCTTCTAGTAAATGCACAGCCAGGCAAGCAGCATATTCAGCCGGTTTGCTGGCGCTCGCGCAAAACTTTTTACTGACAGGTGAATACGCTTTTTGCACTACCAGCTGTTTACGTTCGTTCTCGGAGCTAGCCGTGGGGGCAGCGGTTAGACGGTTACATTTAGCTTGATTTTTTTGCCAAAAGTCAGCGCCAATAGAGTTTTCTTCGCTACCGCAAGCCGCTACCGCCTGGGATTTAACCTCTGAGAGGGCGTATTTAAACTCGGCAGCGCTCACCTTTTGCCCGGCGATAGTTACCCCTGGCAGTTGAGGTTTTTCTTTGGTCGCTTCGGTATCTGAGCGCAGCATCCCCACAGCCCAGATAACAGTCCCCACTAGAACACAAAGCGCTATCCCGATAAGTAAAGCGGCAGACGCCAACCTCCCCCCAGGAAACCTAGTGAGCCGTTTACGCTGATCCTTTAACTGATTTTTGGCTAACGCAGATTTGCCGGCACGCGATTTCATAGGCGCTTAAAACGTAGCGCTACCCCCGCACCCGCAAATAACGCGGCCGCCAACAGATACTCCCAGGGGGAAGAACCGGTGCGGGCAAGATTACCTGCGGTAACTTCGCTAGCGGAGAATTGCTGCTGAGGGCGATTCTTCGAGTTATCTAAAGAACCCGGCGTAGTCGGGTTAGCCTTTCCGGGATTACCGGTAGGTTTATCCGTTGGTTTATCACTAGCTTCCGGTTTAGGAGTATCAGTCCCTGGCTTAGGAGTGTCACCACCGGGATCTGGAGTTTCGCCCTCACCAGGTTTATCGGGCTGGCTGGGATCTACTACCGGAGGTTTAGGTTTATCGCAATCCAACTTTTCCCGAGTCGGAGCAGTCCAGCTCCAGATTGTTTGCGCCCCGGTCCGAATGACATATCCTGCTTCCGCTTCGGCTTTGATACGCAGAGTTTGTCCGTAATCATAGGTGAACATCCCACCAGCTTGGGGAGTTATTTCTTTACCATTTACAGTAACTGTATAGCGCACGCCCTCTTGTAGTTTTACCATCCCGGAGGGCTTTACGCTGCAGCTAACCGGGTCTTGAGCTGCACCATCAACATTTGAGGAAGCCGCCGGGGTTACCAGTTTGGCTGTGGGATCATAGTAGTTCAAAGCAGCGATTCTCCGCCCCTTGGGAGCGGGAATTCCCGATTCTTTGAGCAAGAACTTGCCTAGCAGCAACTGTCCTTTGTGATTCAAGCTACCCTGGCTATCAACAATGTCACCATAGTTAGTGTTCTTTGCTTGCAGCTTTTGGAAGTATTGGTGGGCGTCAATTGCCGGTACTTCCTGGTCAGCAGCTAACTGCAGCATCGCCTCGGAGTATTTGTCGGCCTCGGCGCTAGCTTCAGCAGGCGTAACTAGCACCACGCGGATTCCGTCTGTCTTCGCCTGGGCAACCAGCTGCTTGATATTGCTCTTAAAACTGTCAAGGGTTTCATAGGGCTGCCCGGCGGGATTTAGCGCATCGGGCATCAGGTATAGCACCTGCGGCTTATGCCGTTTTACCTGGCTGTCATAGGCGGCTCGCATTTTGGCAGTGGTCTGCCCCGGATAGGACGAATTCACTACGAAACGCGAGCGGGCGGCAAGCTGCAGCCCATTAGGGTTATTGTCACAACTATTACCGTTGCATTCCCAGCTCACCACTTCGTCAAAAACTTCGGTGGCGGATTTAGCGGAAATATTGCCCTCGCCCCCATAGATAGTGTCCGAACCTAAAAATACCCAGGTGTTGGGGGCACCCTTACCATTATGGATAAAGGGAGAAATCACCGAATTAACCGTCGGGGCACCGACCTGTTCGGCTATTTGCTGTTCGCTCAATACCTGATCCGAAACCGCTACGTAATCTAATACCCCGGAAAATGGGCTCTCGGGAGTGGGATTTGCCCCCACCCGCGCTGCGCACAAGGTTACATAATCTACCGAGAAGTTATTTAAGGTGAGGGCGTTAGCACCGGCAACTCCCGCACCTTTCAACGGCAGTACCTTTACTCCATCAAGATAATAGTCGGCAGTACCGTCAGTAATGTTTACGCTGACAGTATGGAATTTTCCGTCAGCGACGAGGGGCTTTTGTAAAGTGAAACCGTCAAGATTACCGGTTTTGAATTGACGCTGAACTTTGAACTTTCCCCCCTCCGCAATATCTAGGCGCAGCTGCAGATTAGAATCCTTGTCAGCAAAGGAAATAAGGGTTCCGGTCTGAGCAGAGGCGGCTTTGAAACGCACCGTAAAGTTCTGTTTCCCAAAGGATGCTACCTGAGCGGCTTGGTCATCTTTTATCTGCGGGGAGCAAGATTCGCTGGTGGTCTGGGCGTGATTGAACACCAGGTTTGCCTGATGTGGGGGCTGTTTCTTTAACACTTCGGGTACGTTTTGCATCACTGGTACCTCGGTGAGGGGACTTCCATAACGCTCGACAGATGCTTTGGAAGTATTGGCTAGCGCTGAATCTTCATTCCAAATATTCAACTGCTTTACCAGGAATTTTGCCCACTCCAGATAGCCTTGCGCACTGGGATGTACCCCATCGGCTTGCATCCAGCCGTCAGAGTTATCTGGCGCGTGCTCGGTTTGCCAGAACTTTTGGACATCCAGCAGAATCACTTTCTTTTCTGCTGCCACCTCCCGGACAGTGTCCATCCACGCATCGAAAGAGGCATGTCGCCCATCAGTAGGATAGTTTTGGGTTTGCAAAACCGGAATTGCCCCGGAGGCGCGAATCTGGTCAATAAAGTATTCGAGATTATGTCGGTAAGTTTTTTGTTCAACCCGTTCCTTGGCAGGGGCATTTACCGAATCATTCATCCCCAGAGCCAAAAAGACTACGTCAGCGCCTTTATCAAGGACAGATTGTTGGAAAGCTTGACGCAAATACCGGGTAGTCGAGTTAGCCACCCCGGTGTTCATCACTAAATCGTTAGTGCGTCCTATTCCATTAATGGGGGTCGAATGTAGATAAGAGTTGAAATACTCGCTGAAGCGCCGCAGCCCTTCACTGGTATTAGCGCCATGAGTTATGGAATCACCGGTAAATAGCCAGGAAATAGGGTTTTCTTCCCTCAGTTTGGCCTGTAGTTTTTCCCAATCAGCTAAGGACTGGTTAGCTGTAGAAGCGGTATTTTCAGGAGTATTAGCTTTAACCTGTGTGGGCATTACCCAGTTCGCAGCGGAAACAGTAGCAGCCCCGGCTGGGGTAGAAGACCCCACCCCGATACCAGAAAAAAGCATCGCTAAAGTTACGCTAGCTGCCGCTAAAGACTTCTTCATCTTCATATGTCCCCAGTATGCTTCGTTACCCGCTACTCGTTTAGATTAATCGCGAAAAATACTTACGCCCTAAAGCGTCTATCCTGCGAGATTCGGTAGCGAGTTAGTTGATCTTCGGCTTCCTTGCTTATTACTTGTCTAACTCTAACCTCACTTTTGGGGTAAGCCCCAAAAGCGCATGGTTACCCCATAATGCTATCAATACTTTTTACCCGCAGGAATGACCGATACCGGCGCGCACCCCGGGGTAGACCAACAGGAAGCTATCCCCAATACCGAACCAGACCAGGACGATAAGCCAGACTAATTTTCTTGTTCCCCACAGGGAGAGACCGGTTGCACTCCGGGAGCGACCGCGTTCCATTCTTGCCTGGTAATTTCCTTTCCCACCGTCTTGCAAACCTGTTTACGTGCCTCCGAAATGGAATGAGGGTACAAATTAGCCATCCCTTTATCCCCGCCAATCAGGTAACCAGCGGGGGTATCCGCGATAGCGTAGGGAATCTGGTTTATCTGAACTGAAAGATAAAGATTCTTTTCAGGAGAATCAATACTCCAAACCCAAAGTTTTTTATCCGAGGAAATACCAAATAGATATTTTTCGTCCAGGGTAATATCCAGTTCATTAACGGAAGCCTGTAAACCTCGTATCTGCGCTACCAGCCGCGGTTTCCCCGGATCTTTTACATCATTAACCGTAATTCGTCCTCCGGATTCACCCACATATAAATACTGACGTTTAGCGTCGTAGTAGAAGGCAGAAGCCAAGGATTCGGTCTTGATAGTACCTACCCTTTTAGGGGTGGCATCCATAGTAAATATCGCTACGGAAGCGTCCTCGGCAGCGGTAGCCAGCAGTCCCGTATTACCTAAAATCCGCATTAAATAATGCTGTCCTGGCAGTTCTCCGTACTGTTTCCAGCCGGCACCCTCCCAGTTAAGCAGGTAAACACCCAGCTCATCTGCTTTGGCGACCGCTGCGGTTTTATGATCACTAGACAGGCGGATTTCCCCAAGGAATTCATCACCAATTTTGGAAACAATAGGGCTTCCAGCACCGTCTTTACCTAATGGCCAAGTTAATAGTTCCCCAGATTGGGTACCGGTAACTAGAAACTGACCGTCCTCGGCTATCTCGGTGCGAGTAGCCGATTTTAATCCGGAGGGCATAACCGGATCTTTCATGCGCCGTAACCCATCTTTTTCGGTTTTGAAAAGGGCGGGAGTTTTTAAACGCCGAGAAACAAATACCCAGTTTTTTCGGTCAGTGTGAGAATCGATTAAATATCCGCCTTCATTAATAAGCGGCAGAACTGATTCGGGCCAATGCCGGAGCTGACCGTCTACGCTGCCAGTAATAATGCGTCCTCCAACTTTAGTGGCAGCAGTAACTATTTCTCGTCCTGGCAGGGAGGTGAGTTTACGCCCGGAACGATTCCAAATGGTGGTGGTAGTATCCGAGCAGCCGACGATTATCTTATCTTCGTCATATTCCAGGGTGTTCACAAAAGAATAGAATCCGTCCAGGCTGGCTAGGCTGTCGTTGTTTCCTTTGGCTTGCCAACGGCGAACTTGACGGCTGGTGAGCGCCACCCCGAGTTCTTCTCCGTCCGGAGAGAACTTTATATCTAGGGCGGAGCCTTCGCCAACAGCAAGCTGTTTGCTGTTTTGACCATTCATGTCACGCAGATAGATTTTCCCGGCTTGACCGCCGTAAGCGATTTGCTGCTGATCCGGTGAAATAGCCAGGGCGGTCACGGAGGTTGGGGTATCTAATTGGAATGAGGACGCCGGTTTGGGTTTATCAATCTGGTCTAGTTCCCACAAATTTACTTTTCCATTTAAAAAACCAAACCCTAAATACCGATTGGTTATAGCGGTCGAGTAGGCTACGTCCTCTGCCCCAAATTCGGCGATTCGGCGGGGCTTGGCAGTTATATCCCATAGGGAGGCAGTTTTTTGCCCCCCGACTGCCAGTAGGTTTCTACCTGCTATTTCTTTTAGCGCTAGGGTAAAAAGCTGTCCGGTACTTGCCGAGAAAGTTTCGGGTTTTGTTTTTATGTCTCCGCCGCGCCAGAGGCTAACTATCCCTTTGGAATCGGCACGCGCGATTACTTTGCCGTCCGCGCTACCGGCAACTCGCACTGTCCCGCCTTCGCCGAAGATACGTTCGGGGATGGGGACGGCGGTGGTTTCTATGAGGGCGGATCGGGCTTCTCTAGTGTTGGCGATATTTAGACCTGAGAGAGCGAATTGTGCCGCTAGATTGGTGTCGGAGGCTCCTAGCTCCCGCGAAATTAGCGCCATTTGCCGAGATTCTGCGTCTTTTTTGGAGGCGATTGCTTGTTTTTGATAGTGGGATGCTTGGAAAAATCCAGCTACGGTGGCTACTAATAGCACCCCGGCAACTGCGGCAATAACGGTAACCACTTGATTGCGGTGTCGCAGGGTTTTGATTCGTTTTTTCTGTTCTTCTTTTTGGCGGTTGGCTTCATGGCTGCAGGCAGCCAGGAATTGTTCTTCCTGATTGGTGAACGCAACATCATCAGGGACTTCTCGGTTTTCCCAAGCGTAATATAGGGAGGGGCGTAAAGCTTCGGGTGAGTTGTCGGATTCTACCCACAGCTGGGAGGCAATCTGAATTTGACGAACTAAACCTAGATTAATCCGCGACTCTTCAATCCACCCTTTTAGTTTTCCCCAGTTCGACAGCAGGGTGTCGTGGCTTATTTGAGTGGTGGCAGCATCAATTACTACTAAACGTTCACGACTTAAGCGTTCCAGGAGGTCAAGATAGTCTTGCGGTATATCTTTGAGCGCGATTACCCGCCGGGTAACCTGTCGCTGCCCAACAGCGACCATTGATAGCAGCAAGGAACGGAGCTGTCGGCGTTCCTGGGTAGATAGTTTTTCGTAAAACTCATCCGCGAGTTTTTCTAAGCTCCCTGCTAATCCTCCTACTGATAGGTAATCACTAACGGTTAGCACCGAGTTGTTAGTCGATTTCCAAATCATTAGCAGCAGGTTTGATAGCTGGGGAAGCACGCTTGCTTCCTCGGAGGTAGATTCTTGAATTTGCCGCAGTAACAGCTCTTTTAGCTCGGGAGCAATTTTTCGACCGGCATCGAGGGCGGGTCTAGAGATTATTTCTCCGTATTCGAGGACGCTGGGTGGGGTAACTATCAGCGGATTGGAGAGGGCGGGGGCAAAGCGGGCATCTTGTAAAAGTACTTCTAGGGCATCTGAACGCACTCCCAGTACCAGGATTTGGGTTTTTGCCACTTCGTTCAGGATGTCTAATGCGACTTTGACTTGATCGGGGTGAGCATTAGTGAAGTCCTCAAGTTGGTCTACTATTAATAACGAATTTGCAGGTAGATTGGAGGCTTTAGAATCTAACAGTGTTTGTTGCTTTTCAATAACTTCCCCCATTGACAGTAGACAGGGGTAATAATTCGCTAAGCGCCCTGAAGATTCGCACGATTTACCTACTAGACCAGCTGAGAGGAGCGAGGTTTTCCCAGACCCAGAGGCTCCTAATACCACCACCAGTTTGTTTCGCTTGCTTTGTACCGTAATAATCGCATTTTCTAAATCTGTCAGAAGTTTATCGCGACCATAAAACACGCTTTCGGTAAGGGCAATGTAAGGTGATAGTCCCTGGTAGGGGCAGCCAATCCATCCCTGTTTCGAGTGGGAGAGGGTTTCTAGGGTACGCTGCCAAAACTCGGTGTCTTCACTCGGGGTTAGCAAATCGAGGTCTTGTACCAGTCGCATGAAGCTGCTACGCAAAGCGGGAGTGGGAAGATGCGCTCCCTGGAGCCAGCCCTGCAAAGTGCTGGGTGCTAGGTCTAGTCGTTTCGCAAGGTCGCGAATGGAATATCCTTTTTCACCCGCTGCCGACTTTGCCTGACGGGCTTGATTCAAAATGGTTGCTAATTCCTGGGAAGAATATATTTCGAGCATCACTACACTTGTTACTAGTTTCCTACGGCGTCTATTGATTCTAGTTGATTCTGGTTAACAAACAGTCGTATTTTCCTAGGGTTTTAGTCCTAGATATTTTTGCGGAGCGCAAAGTTCAATCAGGTTCGGTCATGTACGAACCTGGAGATAAAAATAGGCCGCACAATGCTTCTACCTGCCCGTACATCATCTCACTTATCAGTCTGAACCAAAGGACACTAAGCATAAAAAATATTTATTCTAACGAATATCCCCCCCCCCGACAGAGGGTGTCTAATTTCTAAGACTGGAGAGGAAAATGGTTTTCGACATAGCGGTATTAGATGAACAACCCGCGATTGCCTTGGGGATAAGTGAGGTAGTTTCTTCCCGAAACGACTTGCGCTTTCTGGGAGGTTTTAGCACCGTAAGCGACTTCTTAGCTAAGTATCCCGAGCCTACTAACAAACAGAATCAGCAAATCACGGTAGTTTTAGCTACTCACTTAGCGGACAGTTCTAATCCCCTAGAGAATCTAGATAGCCTTTGTACCCTGGGATTTCGGGTTATATCTTATCTGCAACCCGCAGAGAGCTCTTTAGCCTCTCAGATTGGGAAGCGTCAGTGCTGCAACCAGGCTATATATAAAACCGAGCCGCTAACCAGTTTACTTAGCGTTTTACCCCATGATAGACAGTCTCCTCTTCACTCCTCGGAAAACAGGTTTTCCGATTCTGCTCGCCACCCGCACTCTAACCACCTAATCCTCAGTCCCAATGAGCGACGAGTTTTAGAACTATATGGAGCCAAAGGACTACCCGCTAAAATAGTTGCCCGCCAACTGGGTCTAACCAGGAATACCGTAAATACTTACGTCCAACGGATTCGTCGCGCCTACGCCGCCCAAGGACGTGCCGCAACATCTCGTATGGATTTGTTTCACCGCTTCCACGAGGACTTTCCCGACTATGAAGATACTGATGTAAATCTGGGCTAAACCAAAACATCAAAAAAAAGGGGTGGGTCGAAAGATATTTCTTTCGACCCACCCCGGATGTTTTAAGCTAATCGCCTATTAGCTGTATAGGTATTGCAAACTAGGCTTTAAAACGCGGGAATGCGTTCCGCCCAGCATATACAGCGGCCTCGCCCAGCTCGTCCTCGATACGGAGTAGCTGATTGTACTTCGCTACCCGCTCGCTGCGTGCCGGAGCACCGGTCTTAATCTGACCGGAGTTAGTGGCTACCGCCAGGTCAGCGATAGTTACGTCCTCCGTCTCGCCACTGCGGTGAGAAGTCATGGACTTGTAACCGGCGCGGTGAGCATCCTCAACCGCCTGTAGGGTTTCAGTCAGGCTGCCGATCTGGTTTACCTTAACCAGCAGAGCGTTAGCTACGCCCTCTTTAATGCCGCGAGCCAGACGCTCCGGGTTGGTTACGAACAGGTCATCGCCGACCAACTGAACCTTGTCACCGATGTGCTCGGTCAAAGCTTTCCAAGCATCCCATTCGTCCTCCGATAGCGGATCCTCGATAGAAACAATCGGGTACTTGGCGACTAGTTCGTCATAGTACTTCACCATGTAATCAGTGTCGCGAGGCTCGCCCTCGAACAGGTACTTGCCATCTTTGAAGAACTCGGAAGAAGCCACGTCGAGAGCCAAAGCCACATCTTTACCCGGCTCGTATCCGGCTTTCTTGATCGCCTCACAAATCAGGTCGAGAGCTTCCGCATTGGAGTCCAGATTGGGGGCGAAACCGCCCTCGTCACCCAGGCCAGTCGATAGACCACGATCTTTAATAACGCCCTTCAAAGTGTGGTAGACCTCGGCGCCCATACGGAGAGCTTCCGCGAAAGAGTCAGCACCAATAGGGGCAATCATGAACTCTTGAATATCCACATTGGAGTCAGCGTGAGAACCACCGTTCAAAATGTTCATCATCGGAACCGGCAGCACGTGGGCATTAGGACCACCCAGATACTTGAAGAGGGACACCCCTGCTTCCTCCGCGGCGGCATGAGCAACAGCCAAAGAAACACCCAAAATAGCGTTAGCGCCCAATTTGCCTTTGTTGGCAGTGCCGTCCAAATCCATCATCATCTGGTCGATCGCGCGCTGATCAAAAGCATCTTCACCGATTAGCTCCGGGGCAATATCATCCATTACCGCGTTAACCGCATCCTGAACGCCTTTACCCAGGTAACGACCTTTATCGCCATCCCGGCGTTCTACGGCTTCAAAAGCGCCGGTAGAAGCCCCGGAAGGAACGGAAGCACGGGCTGAAGCACCCGAATCCAACAGTACTTCCACCTCAACGGTGGGATTTCCCCGAGAATCAAGAATTTCACGGGCATTAATAGCAACGATTAGTGACACGGTCACGCTCCTTATAGATTTTGTTGATCACTTAACTACAGTCTACTGGAAGTAAAGGACGTCAGCAGGTTGCAAAAGTCCCTTTTTTAGGTGCTGACAGAAAACTTAGTTTCCACCTTGATTCGCCTGAGGAACCTGGTTACGCAAAGTCTGTTCGGCGTTAGCAATTCCTTGCAGATTAACTCCCGCTGTTACATCTGGCTCCACCACCGGTATCCCGGTTTGCCCCGCTAAAACCTGGGTTAGCACTTTGCTGGTTTTCATGCCCTGTGTCTGTTTACCAGCCTGTTCATAGGCAGCCGAGAACTTTGATTCCAGCCGCTTAAGTAGTTCGGGAGAAACAGCGCCCTGCTGGGCATCAACCGAAAACTTTTGCAAGCGCAAAAAATCAATCGTAGAGGCAGAAAAATCCCCATCTAGTAAAGCGCCTTGTTTTACCTGTCCCTCTACCCATTTGCGAATATCGCTCTCGGTATAACCAGCCTGGTTACTAAGTTCCTGCTTGGCAACTTTAACTACCGGCGCCGAGGACGCAAGATTAACCGGTAACACTTTTCCGCCCTCTAAAGCCGTCCAAACCGCTTGCGGATAAACGTCAGTTCCAAGGGCATTATTAACCTGTGAACGTAGCTGACTCACCTGGCTGACCTGCCCAGATTGTTGCGCAGCTGTCGGGCGCGCCGCGTTCAGTTCCGCAGCGACCTTATCTGCCGAAAAATCATCACCAGCTTTCCCAGAGCTAGCTCCACAAGCACTAAGCCCCATTCCCAGTAAAGCAACGCCAGCGCCTATGCCGACAGCTCGAATCAACTTGTTGTACATAAATCTATCCTTCTTCAGCAGATTCCTACTTTTAGCTTACCAATAGCGAGGACGTACCGGCATTTTCGGTGTCCTAGCGCCTATCTGAAAAGCTTTACCCAATTTCAGCACTGTTACCTGAAGCTTTCCCAAAAGGAGTAATCACATTGTCTAATAGTTTCTCTACCCACTGCGCTAAAGGTTCATCATGCAGCGCCCCCTGTCCCATTTTTTCTCCCTTAGGAGCTGGCACCAAAATCTGTCTAACTGCCGGTTTAATCACCGTTCCCGGATGCAGCCGCTTTATCCGCAGCATTTGTGAATCTGCTAGCTGCACGGGAGCCAAACGCACAAAACGTCCCTGTGCCACAATTTCTTTAATCCCTAGGGCGCGCGCAGCCATCCGCAGCCTAGCCACCCTAAACAGTAGCTGAACATTTGCGGGCGGCGCTCCGTAGCGGTCAGTCATTTCTTCTTTAACCGCCTTTAACTCACTTGGCTGGCGCACATTAGAGAGTTTTTGATACATCTCTAGGCGCAAACGTTCTGACTCCACATATTCGGGGGGAATATGGGCATCAATTGGCAGTTCAATCCGTACCTCAGATTCGTCCTCATTATCGTTAGGTTCATCTTTAAACCCTTGCACCGCCTCGGAAACCATCCGGATATACAGGTCAAAACCAACCCCGGCGATATGTCCGGACTGTTGTCCACCGAGCAGGTTTCCGGCTCCGCGAATCTCCAAATCCTTTTGGGCAACCGCTGTCCCCGCCCCTAAATCAGTATTAGCGGCTATGGTTTGCAGACGTTCTTGTGCGGTTTCAGTTAGCGGTTTATCGCCCGGATAGAAGAAATAGGCATAAGCGCGTTCCCGCCCGCGCCCTACTCGTCCTCGTAACTGGTGTAGTTGGGAAAGCCCCATCCGATGTGCCCCGGAAACAATCAAGGTATTAGCGTTGGAAATATCTAGCCCAGTTTCCACAATCGTGGTGCAAACTAGCACATCAGCCTGGTGGTTCCAGAAATCAACCATTACTTGTTCCAGTTGCTTTTCATGCATTTTGCCGTGCGCCACCACCACTCGCGCCTCCGGAACAAGCTCACTGATGTGGGCAGCTACGCGGTCGATGGATTCGACTCGATTGTGGACATAAAACACTTGCCCATCTCGCAAAAGTTCCCGCCGAATCGCTGCTTTCACCTGTTTATCATGGTGGATACCAACAAAAGTTAATACCGGATGGCGTTCTTCAGGCGGGGTTGAAAGGGTCGAAAGTTCGCGAATCCCAGTCACCGCCATTTCTAAGGTACGCGGAATCGGGGTGGCCGACATAGAGAGCACATCCACATTAGTGCGCAGAGCCTTCAAGGTTTCTTTATGTTCCACCCCGAAACGCTGCTCTTCGTCAATAATCACCAGTCCCAGGTTTTTGAACGCCACTTCCCCAGTTATCAGGGAATGTGTGCCAATCACCATCTCAATTTCGCCATTGCGCAGCGCGGTTTTAACTTCCCGGGATTCTTTGGGGGTAGAAAATCGCGACAGCTGCCCCAGTCGGATAGGAAAGGGGGCAAAACGGTCACTAAAGGTCTCAAAATGTTGTTTTACCAGCAGTGTGGTCGGCACTAGCAGCGCAACCTGAAATCCCTCTTGGATAGCTTTGAAGGCCGCGCGCACCGCCACCTCGGTTTTACCGAATCCTACATCTCCGCTGAGCAGCCTATCCATGGGAATCGGTTTTTCCATATCTGCTTTAACTTCATCAATGGTGGCCAGCTGATCAGGAGTTTCGTTATATTCAAATGCGTCCTCGAGTTCCTTTTGCCAGGGAGTATCGGGACCAAAAGCGTGTCCTTTAGTGGCTTGGCGAGCAGCGTAGAGCCTAACAAGTTCCGCCGCGATTTCCCGGGTGGCTTTACGGGCGCGATTCTTGGTTTTCGCCCAATCCGCTCCCCCCATTTTGTTTAGCTGCGGGGTATCAGAGCCGGCATAGCGGGAAACCAAATCCAGTGAGTCGGTGGGTACATAGAGCCGGTCACCAGCTTGTCCGCGCCGCGAAGGGGCATACTCCAACACGAGATATTCACGGGTAACTGCGTCTTGACCTTTACCGATAGTTCGTTTAATCATCTGCACGAAGCGTCCCACCCCGTGTTGGGTGTGCACCACATAGTCTCCTGGTTTTAGGGATAAAGGATCGACTATGGTGCGCCTGGCACGACTGGCAAGTTTGCGGGGAGCTTGCGCCGAGCGCGGGGAGCGACCGGTCAGGTCAGCTTCGGTCAGCAACAACAGTCGCGAAGATTTTAAGGTAAATCCACTGGCGATTCTGCCGGTAGTAACTTTGACACTGCCTTTTTCGATTTCTAAGGACGTATCTAGGGTTTCTACTGTTTTAGCCCTTAGCCCCGCCTCGGTTAGGTTAGTGGCAAATCGGCTGGCCAGTCCCCGGCCCGAACAAGACAAAACCACCTGCCAACCGGCATTTAGATATTGATTTAGGTCTTTTACTGCCTGGTCGATATGTCCGCGATAGCCTTTCGAGGCTCGTGCCCCCAAATCGCTTTGTCCGCTATATACATAGGTAGGGCGGGTAGTTTCACTTAAACCATCTGCTTGCGGAGCGGTGTCGATTTCTGTCTTACCGGTTAGCTCTGTTGCTTCCTCGCCTGTAGGGTTGGCACTGTTTTCCTCCCCGGATTCGCTGGCTATTATTTCGGCACTGGGCAGTCCAGTTAGCTCCCACCAGCCTAAACCTTTCTCACGTGCCTCTTGGTTGAAATCGTTGAGGCTTTGCAGCGCCCGGGAAGCGTGGATAGGGATTTTTCCTCCGCCAGCGGCGGCTTGCCAAGCTGCTTGCTCGAATTCTTGGGAGGTTTCCAAAAGATCGGCGGCTCTACGAGCTACTTTGCCCGGTTCGTCAATCACGATGGTGGTGTCGTTTGAAAGCAGTGAGTTCACAGTCTGTAACCCACCGACCAGTACCGGAGCTAGGGATTCCATGCCTTGTACCGGGATTCCCTGGCTGATTAGCTCTAACATATCGGCTACTCCCGGCAGGGAGGATTGCAGCTCACTAGCGCGTTGCTTTACCTGGTCGGTTAGCAGCAGTTCCCGGCAGGCGGGAGCCCACACTCCACTGGTGCTTTCTTCGATAGTTCGCTGGTCAGAGAGGGAAAAGTAGTTTACTTCCTCTAGGGTGTCACCGAAGAAATCTAGACGTTGCGGGTGGGGTTCACCGGGAACAAATACATCTAGGATTCCTCCTCGCAGTGCGAATTGTCCACGGGAAGCGACTAAATCGGTTTTTTCATATCCCAGTTCCAGTAGCCGCGTTGCCAGCTCCTCTAGAGGATAGTCTTCACCCTCGGATATTTTTAGGGGTTCAATTTCGGATAGCCCGGCTATTACCGGTTGTAGTAATGCCCGGATGGGGGCGATGAGGACGCGGATTGCTTCTGCGCGTTCTCCCGGTTTTTCGGGGTGGACGAGACGGCGTAACACTGCGATCCGCTGCGCCATAGTGTCGGCGCGGGGAGACAGACGTTCGTGGGGCAAGGTTTCCCAGGAAGGAAAACGTGCCACTTGCGGCATATATCCTGATATTTCTGCTTCTGCTTGTTCGGCTGCTCTGCCCGATGCGGTTACGTACAAGATTAGTCCCCGCGAGTTTGGCGTTTTGGTTTGCGCTGCGGCCGCGGCTAGAGCCGGTCTAAGTCCGGGGGGACAGTATAGAGATTTAGCGCTAGTGGGCTGGGAAAAGAACTCTTTAGCTACCGGTTCGTTAGCTATTTTTTCGACAATGGCTTGCAGACTCATCGTTACTATCCTAGATGAGAGCGCTGCCGAGTTCCCTATCGCCTCTAATACGTACAGTTGAAACTGTTAGCGACCATGACCTGATAAATGGGCTGGGAGATGTTTAGGAAGTGTAAACGTCGAAGTGGTTGCCCCGGGTACCCCGGTCATAGACTTTTCCCGGCCCGCCAAAGGGAGTGTTTATAACGGTGCCTTTCGGGGCATCATTGGCGAGCACAATATAGCCGTCGGCGTCAGCTACATATCCGTTAGCATTCACGTGGCGACCGGGAATCCGCAGTCCCCCACCGGGGAGGACTTTTTGGGAATAATAGGTGAATTTGTATCCACCCCAGTGAACTACGCCGGCTCTGCGTAAGGCTGCCAGGGAATATTGCGCGCTGGAAGCACTGGCTCCGCCGGTGTTTGCCCGGGTAGTAGTTTGCGGGGTTTCGCTGCTTACCGTGCTGGTAGTATCGGTTTTTTCGGTTTTGGGGGATTCGTCTATGACTTTAGCGCTAACTTTTTCAAAACCGTATTCTCCGCTTGCCTGGGCTACCGGGTTGGTATCGGTGATGGTTTGCGCTGTTGTTTCCGGTACTGGCTGTCCGGCCGGTAGCGAGGAGGCGTGAATAGCCACTGCACCGGAGGTACCGAGTGCTCCCGCAATAACAGCGGTAGCCAGTCCCACTTGCCAGAGTAGATGTCGGAATGGTTTTTCCTTTTGGCTGTGACGTCCCACGATTATCCCATTCAGTAGACAAATCACCTGACCGGTTCGACCAGGCGAAAATCAGTCTAAACCAATATGCAACCATTTCGCTACCAAATCGTTATATTCGTAGCGACTGCCACAGTTTTAAGCTATAAACCCCTATCTAAAACTTTGTGCCCCGCCGGGATTCCGGCGGGGCACAAAGGTGAGCTAGTAAACGAATTCCCAGAAAAGAATTCGCTTGAAACTGTCAGTTAAACTTGGGTGCTCATCTTGGCAATCATCATCAAGAACTCCGCATTAGAATTGGTGCTCTTGAGTTTAGAAAGCACAAATTCGCTGGCTTGCTGCGGCTCTAAGGCGCTGAGCATTCTCCGCAGCTTCCAGGTAACTTGCAGTTCTTCCTTATTAAGCAGCAGTTCTTCGCGGCGAGTACCCGAGGCGTTCACATCGACCGCGGGGAATAGGCGTTTATCAGCCAGCTGGCGCGACAGGCGCAGTTCCATATTGCCGGTGCCTTTAAACTCTTCGAAAATAACTTCGTCCATCTTGGAGTTAGTTTCCACCAAGGCGGTAGCCAAAATAGTCAGCGAACCACCGTTTTCGACGTTACGCGCTGCCCCAAAGAATTTCTTGGGTGGGTAAAGCGCAGAAGCGTCCACACCACCGGACAGGATTCGTCCCGAGGGCGGAGCCGCCAAGTTATAGGCACGCCCCAAGCGAGTAATTGAATCCAGCAGTACCACCACATCTTTACCTAGCTCCACCAGGCGTTTTGCCCGTTCAATTGCCAGTTCGGCTACCGAAGCATGATCAGAGGCAGGACGGTCAAAGGTCGAAGCAATAACCTCACCCTTTACCGTACGCTGCATATCGGTGACCTCTTCGGGTCGCTCATCAACCAGCACCACCATCAGGTGACATTCCGGATTATTAGTGGTGATAGCGTTGGCAATCTGCTGCAAAATAATAGTTTTACCGGCTTTAGGAGGAGAAACAATCAACCCGCGCTGCCCCTTACCAATCGGGGCAATCAGGTCAATAATCCGCTGGGTGGGATTCTTGGGATTGTTCTCTAGACGCAGCTGCTCATTCGGGTACAGCGGCACCAAATCTTTGAACTGAGTACGCGCCCGCGCGTCCTCGACACTCATTCCATTAACGGCATCCAACCGTACCAGGGCATTGTATTTTTGTCGCCGATTATTATCGCCCTCTTTCGGAGGACGAACTGCGCCCTGTACCGCATCGCCGGAACGCAATCCCCAACGGCGTACTTGCCCCAAGGTGACATAAACATCGTTAGGACCGGCTACATAGCCGGAAGTACGCACAAAGGCATGGTTACTTTGGACATCCAGAACCCCCGCGATTGGCAGCAATTCTTCATCATTTTCTTCGCTGTCCTCTTCGCGGTTATCAATTTTAACGCGACCAGCACGCTCGGTACGATTATTTTCATTCCAATTATCGTCACGATGCCGGTTGCGGTCACGGCGCCGGTTCCGTCGTCCGCGCCCCCGACCGTCACCACGGTCTTCATCATCAGCATTAGGTAAAGCAATTTCGTCTACTGAACGCGGTGCGTCCTCGCCAGATTGGGCAGACTTGTCTTGATTACGAGACTTGCGGTTGGCTTGCTGTGCCAAATCCTGTTTTAACTGTTCTTTCGCGTCTTCTTTTGCATCTAAATCTTGACGCACAGCACCGTGACGGCGCGGTTTACGCCCTCGCATCTGTCTTGGCTGACCGGACAGTGTCTCTTTATTTTCAGATGCCGATTCCCCTGATTGGGTAGCTCCAGCATTTGCGGACTGAGCGGATTGAGCCGCGGTAATTTTTTCGATTAGCTCATTTTTACGCAGCCTAGAAGTCCCACGAATCTGCAGTTTTGTTGCTAATGCTTTTAGCTGATCTAGTTTCATAGCACCAAGCTCATTAGCATTCTCGTTTGTGCTCACAAACTTTCCTTTTGAATGTAGGTATGACGCAAACGCGTCTGGATAATTTTTACCGAGAAAAATCGGCGTGAGTTTTGAAGACTAGAACTAAGCTTTTCAATCGGTATTCCGCTGATTGCTTTCGCCTTCGTGCATTTAGCCTACCAGGATTTTGCAGCAGTAGGTAACTGCGACACAGTGAGCCTGACCATTCCCCTATTTACAGGGATTTTAGTTATAGTTCCCGCACCCCGCGCATGTCTAACTCTAGGGTGCGCACTCTCCAACCCGCTTTCTCAGCTTGCGATTTCACCTGGTCATTTACATTCGCTAGCACCAATACACACGGCCCTGCCCCAGAAATAACCGCCGGTAACTGCTGAGCACGCAACCAATACATTAAATCAACCGAAGCGGGCATAGCGGCACGACGATAGTTTTGATGTAAATAGTCCGTGGTGGCAGCCATTAACAGCTCAGGATGATTTTCCAGGGCGCACACCAGCAGCGCCGCGTTAGCCACATTTTTGGCGGCATCCACATGAGGAACTTGTTCCGGAAGCAAAGAGCGCGCCTGGGAAGTATCCAACTCGAAATCCGGGATAAACACGGTAGGTCGCAAATCGTATTGATTCTTGATTTTCAGTGCCCAGGTTTTTGGAAACTCACTTGCCAGAACCGGTTTATTCCCCTCAGATTGCCCTGCAATTTCTTCCTGTTCACCTGCCCCCATTTCTAAAAATGGGGAGCTAAGTTGCCGGGTAGTGGCAGTTTCCTCGCTAGAAGTACCCTCGATTCCGGATACGGTAATCCCCCCATAAATCGCCGGTGCCAAGTTATCGGGATGCCCCTCTAGATAGGTCGCAATTCGCAACATAGTATCGTTATCAAGCGCTTCCGGTTCGGCAATAATTGCCCGCACCAGGGCAAGACCACTAACGATTGCAGACGCTGATGAACCAAGACCGCGCGATTGGGGAATCTGATTTTCTTGCCACAGGGACACCCCCACTTGGGATGCCCCTACCGCATCTAGCCCCAAGCGGATAGCCCGCACTACCAGGTGATTTTCGTCCTCCGGCAGTTTGTCTTTGCCTTGACCCCGCACGTGCACCTGGGTGGCTCCGGCAGTAGCGCGAAAACGTACTCGATCATGCAGGGAAAGCGCTAGTCCCATACAGTCATATCCGGGTCCCAGATTAGCCGAGGTGGCAGGAACTTTTACTTCCGCCTCGTCCTTAACAATCCGCATCTTGCTTGGTTCCTGTTATTTCAAGTCGAGGGCGGTGAGGGCGGCCTCCAAGGTGGGCGCGATTACCTGCGGGTTAATATCGCAATCCCCCAAAGCAGTCGCGGTATCTTTCAAACCGTTTCCAGTCACCGTACACACAATAGTCGCATCCTCGGGTACTTTACCTGCGCCAGCAGCCCACAGCAGTCCCGCAACCGAGGCCGCGGAAGCTGGTTCCACAAAAATGCCGGTATCGGTTGCTAACCGTGCCTGGGCAGCTAAAATATCTTCATCACTGACCGCAGTAATAAAACCGTGGGAATCGTCCCGCGCTGCCGATGCATAATCCCAGGAAGCCGGGTTGCCGATTCGGATGGCGGTCGCCACGGTTTCCGGGTTGTCAATCGGGTGTCCAGCAACGAAAGGCGCAGCCCCTTTAGCCTGGATACCCCACATTTGCGGAACTTTACTGGCGCGCGCCTGCCCTAGTTTAGTTTCTTTTTCCAAGGAGGCGTCGGTGCGCCGACCAGCGTATTCGTTATATCCCATCCAGTAGGCGGAAATGTTTCCGGCATTTCCAACCGGGAGAACATGAATATCGGGAGCATCCCCCAAGAAATCAACAATTTCAAAAGCCGCAGTTTTTTGTCCTTGCAGGCGGTAGGGGTTAATCGAGTTTACTAGAGCTACCGGATAGGATTCGGTGAGCTGGCGGGTAATAGTCAGGCATTGGTCAAAGTTTCCATCCACTGCCACCAGTCGCGCCCCATGCACAATTGCTTGCGCGAGTTTTCCGGCAGCAATCTTCCCGGCAGGCAGGATTACCGCGCATTCCAGACCAGCCTTTGCAGAATAGGCAGCGGCCGAAGCCGAAGTATTGCCGGTAGAGGCACAAGCCACCATTTTTTGCCCACTAGAGAGCACCTTGGTAATGGCCATGGTCATACCACGATCTTTAAAAGAGCCGGTAGGGTTCATGCCCTCGACCTTGATATATACCCGTGCCCCCACCTCGTTAGACAAATCATCGGAGTAGACCAGCGGAGTGCCGCCCTCTTGTAAGGTGACGATTGCTTCCTCCTCGCTAATGGGGAGCCAATCGCGATATTCGTTGATTATTCCCTGCCACAGATGCGCCATCTTGCTAGCCCTCCATACTGATTACTTGAATTACTTGGCTCACCGGCTCGGCGGCTTCCAAATCTTTCACCGTCAAGTCTATGTCTCCCGCACTAGCCCAGTCACTCGACAAAGAAACAATCGCTTTCCCGGATTTAGCGTCACTGCGTTGACGCACCTGTTCGATAGAAATCCCGCGGCGAGCAAAAATCCCTGCTACCTCGGCTAATACCCCGGTTACGTCCTCGACCTGCAGACGGATACTGTACTTGGAACTCACCTGCTCAGCTGGCATTTGTGGCAAATCAGCATAGGCGGACTCGCGCGGGGCGCTGCCGCCGGAAACTAGGTGGAAGGCAGCGGCCACCACATCGGAGAGCACGGCGGAAGCGGTTTGTACCCCGCCGGCGCCTTGACCGTAGAACATTAGCCTGCCCGCGGCCTCGGCATCAATCACAATCGCGTTGAAGGCTCCTGCGATGCTTGCGAGCGGATTCTCTGGTTTCACCAATACCGGCTCCACCCGGCAGGATACGCATTCGCGTCCTTGTTCATCTTGCGCGAGCTGGGCAATCGCCAACAGCTTAATGGTGCGTCCCGACTCTTTGGCGTCAGCAATATCGTCCGCGGTAATACTGCGAATCCCTTTCACCGCTACCTGATCTAGGGAAACCCGGGTGTGGAAAGCTAGCTGCGCGAGTAGGGCGCATTTGGCGGCGGCATCTAACCCATCAATATCGGCGGTCGGGTCAGCTTCGGCGTATCCGAGTTCTTGGGCAGTAGTAAGCGCTTGTTCGAATGACCAGCCTTTCTTTTCCATCTGGTCAAGCATGTAGTTGGTGGTGCCATTAACGATGCCTTGCACCACTTGGACGCGATCGCCAGCTAAGGATTCGCGCAGGCCGTAAACCACGGGAATGGCTCCGGCAACTGCGGCCTCATAGTAAAGGTCGGCTTCACGCTCACGGGAGAGGTCAAACAGTTCCGGACCGTGTTGGGCGAGGAGGGCTTTATTCCCGGTTACCACGGATTTTCCAGCTTCGAGGGCGCGGGTAATGTAGGTGCGCGCTGGCTCAATTCCCCCGATTAGCTCGATTACCAGGTCAGCCTGGTCAATCAAAGGCTCTGCCTGGTCGGTAAGTAGGTCGCGACTAATAAAATCGGGGCGGGGAGCAGCCATATTATTTACACAAATACCGATAATCTCCAGGTTGGCTCCACACCTCGCCTGATAATCAGCGGCGCGTTCTTGCAGTAGACGCACTACTTGCGCCCCCACAGTTCCGCACCCAAGTACTGCTATTTTCACCGCTTGCTTCATGTTCACCCTCTTTTCACCACTTTCGACGAAGCTTTTACCCGCCGGGGTTTTCTACTCTAACGGTTATTGGAGTTCGAGCGCTCCGAAGATTTGTCACTGAGATAAACCGGTGGCTCCGGTATCCAGACGCAGTAGGTCATCCACGGTTTCTCGGGCAACGATATAGCGCGGAGCCGCTTTACGGCTCAGCCCGATTACCCCGGGACGGGGAACCAGATTGTAGTTCGAGGCCATTGCCCGCCCATAGGCTCCAGTAGCCGGGATTACCAGTAAATCACCAGCGCGAATATCAGCAGGCAGGGCAATCTCGGGCACTAAAATATCCCCGGATTCGCAATGCATACCCACTATGCGGCAGCTAGCAGCAGGGGCATCAGAAAGGCGCGAAGCTAGGGTCGCTACATATCCGGCATCGTAGAGGGCGGGGCGAATATTGTCGCTCATGCCCCCGTCTACGCTCACGTATTTGCGGATGCTACCGTCCTCTAGCTGCACATCCTTGACCGTTCCCACCTGGTAGAGGCTCACGCATACCGGACCGGCTAACCAGCGCCCCGGTTCAATCGAAATATGGGGAATGTCGGTGCCTGCCTGCTCGCAGGCTTTCTTTACCGAGGCCGCCAGGGAGAGCGCATATTCACTGGCGCTGGGCACGTCCTCGCCCTGATAGGAGATAGCTAGCCCCCCACCCAAATCCACTTCGGGGACGGCTTCACCCAGCTTTTGCACCTGCGCGCGGAAAGCCAGCAATCGGTCGGCTGCTACTTGGAAAGATTCTAGATCTTTGATTTGGGAACCGATATGGGAATGCAGCCCTACTAGCTTTAGATTGGGGGCGGCAATAATCTTTTTAACTGCCTGGAGGGCGGCTCCCGATGCCAGGGAGAGGCCGAATTTTTGATCCTCGTGGGCGGTGGCGATAAAGCTGTGCCCTCCGGCGTGTACCCCGGTGGTTACCCGCACCATCACCGGCGCGGTGGTGTTTTCGCTCTCACTTAGGGACTGTAATAGGTCAATTTCGCCCAGGGAATCTACGATAATCCGCCCAATACCGCGGCGCAGCGCCAGGCGCAGAGATTCGAGGGATTTATTGTTGCCGTGTAGCCCGATTTTCTTGGGGTCAGCTCCCATCGCGGGATGGAGCGCTACCGAAAGTTCCCCCAGACTGGCGGTATCTATCCCCATCCCCGCCCTGGTGAGGGCATCCCCTAAAGCGGTACACAGGAAGGCTTTGCCCGCATAATAGACGCTGGCACCGGAAAATCCGTAGCCTTCCCAGAACTCTTCCGCCATCGCCGAAGAAATGGTTTCGGCGCGAGCCGCGAAATCATCCAGGTCAAACAGGTAGGAGGGGGTGGCGAAACTTTGCGCCAGGTCAGTTACTTTTTGTCCGGCAAAAGATAACTGTCCGTCCTCTTCCCGCCGGGTTCCCCACGGCCAGAGCACCGGATTGTCGGCAGGTTCAGGGCAAGTGAGCATCGGGAGCACCTTTCAAGGATTCTGATTGGTAGGAAACCGAGGTTACATTCGCTAAATTATTGCCCAGCTGGCAACTCTTTCAAAACCGTCCATTAAGAAAGACACTCCTTATGGAGGCGATATTCTTTGCTGGTGCTACCCTCACTTCCCCGCTGCCGGTCAAACGCTAAATCTAGCAACCGGGGCGGTATCGCCTCTCTTCTTATCGGGTTGCGTTGTAAATCGTTTTAAGCATACGGATGCGCTGTTCAAGAGGCGCATCCTTAGGCACACAGATCTTTGCCCCTAGGTAACTCGCTCCCCCTTGTATTGCCGCCTTTGAACATCTAGAAATTTCTTCTTCACTCATGAGTGAGCTGGGTTCATCCGGTTGTGCAGGAAGATGACCATCAATCCAGGCATACCCGTAAACGCACTCTTGAGAACCGGCACCTGAGAAACAGACTCCGGCAAGTACTCCAGCCTGTCCGGTTTCTAGAATGTGCTCGTAAGGAGTTGCGGCACTTCTACCTTCTACGGCAGATCGACCCCAGTTAATGTGAATTTTAAGTCCCAGGGTTCGGCAAATATCGATTTCTTCCTTAAGCGATAAAAACCCTTTTTCGGGAGGCTGTTCCTTGATGAAACGGTCACAGTGCTCCACCACGATCGTTGCTCCGCCCCAGTCCAGTTCTTTTAGCTCTTCAAGGGAGGTGCGAAAAGCGTTTGCATCCGCTAGACGGGTAGGGGCGGAATGCACTTGCACCTTACTCACTGCGGCACGCCCTAAATAATCGGAAAGCTCTCTGGCTACCTCGGAAATTTGCTTAGCCTGGGCAATAGCGAGTTCGCGTCCTTCCTCATCCGCACTGGCGAGACCGAATAAAGGATTTTTTCCAACATTTTGCATGGTGCCGGGAATCGCGGTGATTGTGTTCGAATCCCATTGCGGGCACAGTCTCTCTGCCAGCCAAGTAGCACTATCGGCAAGATCACCAGGATAAGGAATTTCAATTCCGTTTACCCAATCAAGTTGTCCAAGTAAGCGATAGTACTCATCTTGTTGATTTGTATCCGGCATGGAGGCATATGCACCGACTATGAATTTCTGACTCATAGTTATCTCTTTTCTTAAGGAAGCTACCTTGCTTCCAACTATAAAATTTGTCTGACAAGATGAAATATTAGTTGACAAGCATCGGATCAGCAACAGCGGTGGTATCGTACACTTCAAATGGATTGTCAGCAAACAGGGAGTAGCGATCTTCCTAGCACCTTATTAGTTTCAGCACCCAGATAAGCTCCGCCCACGGCAGCTAGCTGCGACTGTTGCATTCACACTGATTTTTGGGATTTTATTCCGGGTAGCTGCAAGATGAAGCAGCAATTGGGGAACGTGTAAAAAATTTCGCGATTTTTTACACGTTTTTTCGATATGTAAAACTGCTTTACATATAAACCCCGCCCACGGCGCAAGCCCAGTGCGCCGTCCTAGCGGTAGATTTCCCCACGATGCCCCAGGTCGATAAGGATAATCACCAATTCTCGGTCACGGATTTCGCAAATAAGTCGGTAGTTGCCGACACGATAACGCCAGTATCCAGAGTATTTCCCTTTTAGAGCCTTGCCATATCTTCTGGGGTCATCAGTGTTGGTCAAGTTCTTTTCTATCCAGGCTTTAACCATAACCAATATCGGCTTATCCAACTTTTTGAGAGCCTTCTTAGCTTCCTTGGTGTAGTAGAGGCTATAGCGTTTCATACGCCCATTTCCGCCCACACATCATCGTGAGCATATAGCTCTACCTTGTCAGCAGCTTTTTGCGCCTCATAGTTTTCGATAACTTTAAGGTCGTATTCTTCTTCAATCCGCTCCATCATGGTAGCGCGAATAACTGCTGATAAACTCTGGTTTTGGATACGTGCATAGTCTTTATAACGAGCGAGTTCCTCCTCTGGAACCCGCAAACTAATAACCCCCATCAACTCCCCCTATCTTCAAGTAATACTATTGTATTACTTTTTGGAGGCGGAAACAGGATTACTCAGATACTCGTATTGACCGAAACTGCAGTCAGGGCGTGGTGGCGGCTTGGTAAAGGCACGGCAGCTAGCGGCGACGGTTGCATTCACACTGATTTTTAGGATTTTATTCCGGGTAGCTGCAACATGAAGCACCAATTAGGGAACGTGTAAAAGTTTTTGCGATTTTTTTACACGTCTTTTCGATACATAAAACTGCTTTACATATTTGAGCGAACTAGCGTCTTGTTAGAGTTGGCACAGATAGACAAGCTCACGAGCTTCACCAAATATACGATTCTAATTGCTGGGCTTGGTCGCGTCTGACATAGATTACGGCAATGATATTGACTTCCTTAGTATCATCATTAACCCAGAAGTAAATGTAATAGTTTTTCACCCGAATTTTACGAAAACCCATCTCACGCCAAGGCTGCTCCTCGATTAGTTTCACCCGATAGGGCATAAATGACAGCGTGGATATTTCTTTTTGCAACAGTTCCAATAGTTTTTTCGCGATTTCAGGCTCTCGCAGGTCTACCGCAATATAGTCTCTGATAAGCCTCAGGTGTTGTCGAGCCTGGGCGGTAACGCGGATTGCATACTGATCCATCACAGATTTTTACCCAAATCGTCGAATACTTCGTCAATACCGTAGGAGTCACCTGATAGAGCTTGGGAATATCCCGCGCTCATGAGGGCGTTAAACTGTCTTTTATCCAAAGTGTCACGCGCAGGAAGCTCACTGGGGATAGTTACGGGAAAAGGAATCCCATTGTGCATGATGATTTGCCGATAAAACATATCAATCGCGGTCGCGCGAGAAACCCCCATGGTATCCAAGATTTCTTCGGCCTTAGCCTTCACATTTTCCTGAATACGAACATTCACACTTGCGGTTTTCACTACTGCCACTCCC
The DNA here is from genome assembly GCF_027694345.1 of Varibaculum timonense. Taxonomy (NCBI): domain Bacteria; kingdom Bacillati; phylum Actinomycetota; class Actinomycetes; order Actinomycetales; family Actinomycetaceae; genus Varibaculum; species Varibaculum timonense. The sequence goes on along the minus strand of NZ_JAQEVU010000005.1, from coordinate 9,069 downwards.
CTTCCTTACCTATACCATCAAGATAAGTATATGTGTCGCATATTGCAACATTTATGCAGGGATTTTTAATCCTCAAAACAGGAGACAAGCCGACACTGTTGGAACCAGATAAACAAACTACCTGTTTTCAGGTTATAAGGGACTTCATGTCAGCCTATTCGTTTTCGCGATATGTAAGCAGCTTTACATATAAACCTCGCCCGCGGCAGCTGCGGGAAGCGCTGCTTGCAAGCCAGGGTTATCAGCAGCTACTAGCTTCTCCGCCAGATTTGTAGCTTACCCCGGTCAGGGAGTGGTGGCAGCTTGGTAGAGGGTGAACAGGTGGGAGGTGATTTTGGCTTCGTCACCGGAAAAATCCACCCCGTAGGCAGCTTCCACTGCCCGATCGAGCTGGGCATGCGCCCGGATTAGCTCGGGATAGAGGAAATCATTATCCGGGTCATATAGCTCCGCCAAGATAGCTGGGGCATAGGCTTTTCTTTTCTCGAGGACGAGGGCGGCGGCCTCCTAGATTGCTCGCTTTTGCTCCGGGGTGGGGTCAGGCCAAATAAAGGTGTTATAGACGGTAGTATTCCCGTAGTTGTAGCGCATTTCTAGGCGACCTGCGACTGCCCGCATCCAGGCATTATGAAACTGGGAGGTGAGGACACCGAACTCATATAGCCCCGCATTTGGGATAAAAAATAGTTTATTACCTGGAATCATGCCATTATCAACAAACCCAATGGGCACATACTTGCGGCGTTCAGAAGAAACTGCAGGTACTGCAATATAATTATCTCCTTGCGGGGGGCGGATTTCATCGAACAACCAGGGGGTATCTGCCTTTTTGCGGGTCGCTGCCTTAGCCGAGGATTGCCGCATTTCTTTTACCCGGCGTACCCGTTCCAGCACCAGCGGCAGGTGAGCTAACTCTGGCGGCGGGCAATCAACCAGCCACAAGCAGTAACGCGGTTTACCATTAATGAACTCCGCTCCCATAGAGAAAGGGCGAATCCATTTTTCGGCTGCTGGTTCTTTCGCTACTAGCTCGTCCTTTTCTTCCTGCCACAGCAGCAAGTTTCCACCCTCGGTAGGTTTACCACCCGCAACCATCGGAACAACTTCACATAGCGGTTTAGCTCGTTTTTCCACAAACACATCCGGAGCAGCTGTTAGATAACCGTTAATATGTTCCACCTGGTAGCGGCGAGACTCCCCCTCTTTAGGATGCTCAAAAAGATACTTCGGACGCTCATCCTGATAAGAAAATCCGATAATCACCACATGTACATGGGCTTGATTCTCCGCTTCGTTACCTGGAGTGGCCTAAGAATTAGATCCACGTGGTTTAAGCGTTGACCGTGTTTTCTTGTCTCCATTGTTCCGCATATTGTCGTGGGCTGAGGTAGCCCAGCGAGGAATGCGGATGGAAGTCATTGTAACGCCGTGACCACAGATTTACGAGCAGGCGAGCGTGCTCCAGGTTCTCGATACTGTTGTCCTCTAACAGCTCGTCTCTCATCCGGTTGTGGAACGATTCAACGAACCCGTTATGCCATGGCTGACCGGGCGGGATAAACGCTTGGATTGTCCCATCCTCGGTTGCCCACTCTTGCAGTGCGTGAGAGATGAATTCGGGGCCGTTATCCATCCGGATCACCCTGGGACGTCCACCATGCTCGAGGCAGGCAAGGTCGAGCAGTTCAATCACCGAAGCAGCATCAAGCTTCCTATCAACTACGAAAGCGACGTGTTCGCGGGTTTCAGACACTCCCAGATTATCCCGCAGACGATCCTCAACAAGCCTGACAGCCCGCTCCCCAAAAACTTTTATATAGTTCCTTGGCATGCGAAATCCTCTCACAAAAACCTCGGAACAAAACCCGGGATGCTTCACACCCCAGCAGACGAAGCGTCTGTTGGGGTGCATTAGTTTGTGCGAAAACCATTTACTCTTTAATCTGGTTTTCTTCTACACACGAATAACCTGAATTCAAGAAAGCACGTGCTGCCCGAGAGTCCCCTTTCTCTAAAGGTGTAATATTTTCTGATAGAAATGTGTCGTAGTCAGGGAACATTGAAATCTCTGGTCTATTTTTAAATCCTCGCAATTGGGCTATGGCGTCAGCAAAACGTGCAGTATTTTGTGATTCCTGAGCAAGAACTGCTTCCTTCATCCATGCGCATTGCCATTGCACCAGCGCATCTGATTTAAAATATCCTGGCTCATACCAAACCTCATGTACTTGAAATTCTGATTCTTCCGAAGAACGTTGCGTCGTTTGAGCTTGGACTTGATCGAGTTGGTCGTTAATCTCAGGGAAAGTGTATTCTATTTCAAACGTTCCACCAGGGGGAAGATTATAGGATTCTTGTACCTCTTTTAGTTCGTCTTCTTTCTGTGATTGCGCTTCAGAAAGGTTAGCATCAAGAACTTTGGTCGCTTCTGAGACGCTATAGATGTTACTAGCGGGTTCAATATTGGTAGCGTCTGATGGAGAGCTGAAATGTATAGTTGCACCTATGCTGGCAATCGCTGCAATTATGGATAAACCACCAGCAATATATTTGGAAGGCATGTTGATTCGCATGATAAGTACTTTCAGTAAGTCAATGTTCCACTAAATGGCATAACGATAGGACTTTCACAATGGGACCCCAAAGTATTAATTTTGAACCACGTTGCATAGTCTCCTTTAGCTCCTCCAGTATTCGGGAACGTTCCCGAACCTTTCTGACCACTAAACTGCAGACGAGTAAACTGAACATCATTTTTTGCGTAACGCAATCCGAGGCTCCAAGAACCATATGGAAGTACAACAATATCAGTATTCCATAGCTTAGGGTTATCCCAGTTACGATAAGTACATTTACCTTTGGCTAAGCTACCTTTAAAAGCCACGCCCACTCGCATACGTTTGTAACGTTGAGTGTTATACCTTCGAAATTGTTCTGAAACCTCACCGTGTATCTTCGCGCTTGCAGCAGAAGCTACGGTCGGGACTTCAATCAAGCCTATACATAACAGTACTGCCAAGACTGCAACCAGTCGATTCTTTCTAGCCATCACTCCTCCTCGAGCTGACTGACTTGTTGAATCTATCACAAAGAACAGTTGGAATCTAGTTTTTGCCAAAAATTAAAGGGGTCAATCGTGGGGGTATTCCAGGCGAGTAGCAGGCAGACCCTTAGCGAGTTTCTCGTTCAAAGCATCCGGCTTCGCGCCAGCACGCACCCGCCGGTCACCACGGTTCGTTCCATCTTTCGCCATCAGACCGACCTTTCTCGTTTGATCCCTTCTGTGTGTCCGTGTTGCAATTGAGACGTGGCTCGAGCAAAAACGAAAACAGAACTCTTAGATGCAACCACCACACAGTGGAGCAAGCTGCAAGCACTCATTGACTCCATGCGCCCCAATATCGAAACCGCCGGCCTGTTTTTCGGCAACGATTTCGACCGACCAGAAGCCCACTAGATGCGAGATAAGAACTTGCGCGATGTACTAGCCCACCTGCACGAGTGGCAGCGCATGCTGTTTGGCTTCGTCGACGCCAACCTCCACGGTCAGTCTCGGCCGTTTCTTCCGTTTCCTCACACCTGGCGAACCACGCCAGCTTTGAACCAGGAAATCTGGGAGCACTACCATGATGTGTCGCTAGATGAAATCCAAGCGTTACTCATGGCGAGCCGCACTCAGACCGTCGAACTCATTGAGAGTTTCAGCGACGAGGAGCTGTTCACTAAGAAGTATTTTCCCTGGACGGGAACCACGTCGTTGGGCTCCTACTTTGTCTCGGCTGCGCCCAGCCATTACGACTGGGCAATCAGAAGGCTGCGCACCCACTACAAAGCAACCAAGACAAATCTCTGCCTCAGGATAGCGCCCAGCGCTTTCCCACCACGTTGCGGTTTAGACAGACATTGGGACGGTTCCAACATCGATGAGCTTTCAGTCAATAGTGAAGTTGGCTTATCTCTGACTAGGTATGGTGAGGGAAAGGGCACTGATGCGTGATATCGTCAAAATCGCTCTGGTCTATGCCGTATGTGTTCTGCTATTCCAGACTGTTTTTCTCAGCGACCTGGTGTGGGTGCTGTACCCTGCGGCAGTCATTGAACCGATTCTCATACCTGTAGTCGCATTATTAATCACCCGGAAAATCCAGGTAGCAGACTGGCAGCTAAACTTTTTTGTTTTGCCACTCTTGCTTTACTGCTTTGGCTTGGTTGCTGACAGTATGGCATTTTGGATTTCAACTGGAGGAAGCGTGTTTGCAACCGGAAATCACATTTGGTATCAAGTAGCTCCAGATTCTCCTTCGGATGTTAAATGGTGCGGACTTTACGGAATCCCAGCTGTCATTTTCATGGCAGGCTACCTGATTCGTTTAGTGATACGAAAACGGGTAGCCTGCCATGTTTCTGAACCTAATAATCCGTCAGAAAATGAAGTCCGCTAGTTTCTCGCAGGCTTTATTATTTACCTCTGAGGAAATTGAACCAGCTAGCTTTCGCCTTAGAACCCCACCTGGAACTCCTAACATGACTGAAGTGAATGCTGTCAACGCTTTCGGTCTGTCTGCTTAGGGGTATCGGATTGTTTCTTCTGGATGTACCGCAACGTACTAAAGCCGACCTATTGATAGTGAAGAACGTCGTCAACTCCGTACCCTAAAAGCTTGTAGCTTAGTTTGTATCAGTGCTACGGGATATGAACACTGCAGGTACTAGCGCGCCAAGAAGTCCAATCACAATAGCTAGGAATCCAAAAACGTTAATCGTTGTGGGGTCAGTAAATATGTAGAACGAGCCGATGCCGGCGAGGTTAAGTGTCATAAAAGTCGAGTAGAGGAAACTCTCGACACGTACACCTGACACTTTGAAAGCACACACGATACCAACAACAGTGAGCAAAAGATAGAACGCTAGCGGCAAGACCGCCAGGTAGTCGACCGCATTCAAAGGTGCATCAACGCTCAACGCAAACCACGACAGCAGGACACCACCCATGATCCCTGTCGCGGTTGTAGCGAGTGGAATATACCTCATTACGCACCCGTGCTCGCTATGCGCATGAACTGAACATATGAGCACCACGGACGACACCCCAATACACTTCAGCGGTTGCTAAACATGATGCGAGAGTGGGTCCATTCGAGTATGTTGCGCGACAATTGTTCTTCAAATTACTTTTCAACGATGCATCACATGATCTTGAGGCGCAACCTTTACGCTCGTAGCACATGTCATGAAGTGCGCATGGCCCTCTAAAATCCGCGTTCTTGCCAAAAGGATTAGGGAATTCATCGGGCGATTTAGTGCAGTAATCGTGCAGAGAGCCAAGCTTGGGATTGTAAACATAGTTTCGCGGAACTCCGATAAGGGATGCTCGATACCCGAAGTCGTTTTCGTCTGCATCTGCCGCAGTAGCACCCACGTACTCGATTCGGTAATAACGAATCCCGCTTTCCTCGCTAGAGAAGGTAACTACGTTATTGGAGACACTCATGGTTGCTGCCCAGGTCGCACCATCCGTGTCGACTGCGGATACGGAATCAATGAGGCCAACGAGCTCATGCTCGGCGTTTGATATGAAAAGTGATTCGCCGTCATTTGTTGTCGCGTATGAATATCCGAAGTCTGAAGGGAAAGAATACTTTGCCACTCCGTTAATGACCTCGATCTTCTTGGGAACAGACAGTGGTTGATTGGTTGATGCGGTAACGACACGATTCTCTTCAAGCTTCACATTGAGGATTTCAGCGTACTCTCCGTGCGATTGCGACTGCGAAGAGCCTAAAGGCGTTACACACGTCGAGGCGGTAGAAGAGTCGTTTTTTGGTGAAGCTTGAGCTGCTGACGCCCCCGGCAGACTTAATACAAGGCTACTAGCTACAACTACCGCACTGCCAAGACTCTTAGTAAGTGAAGCTCTCATAATGACACTCCTCAGGGGGGTCTCAGGTATCTGACTACTTCCAATGTTAACAAACACTGGTGAGGTAGCTCTCCATTCGAGCACGAAAAGGTCGCCGAGCTAATAACTGTAGACCCTTGGAGTTTGTCTCCATCTGTCGCCGTCTAACGCGCTCTGCTTGGAGTGGCAGGGTTTGCACAGGCTGTGCAGGTTAGAAAAGTCGTGGCTGCCGCCATGGTCTAAGGGGAGGACGTGGTGGACTTCGGCAACTGGGGTGGTTAGTCCTTTTTCCAGGCAGTCTTCGCACAAAGGATGCTGCGCGATGTAAGCAGCACGAATCTTGCGCCAGCGAGCACCGTAATGCTTGTTGATTCTCTGGTCACGTTGAAACTTACGGTAGTTCTTGTCTGCCTTTTTGGCGTGGAGCTGGCAGAACCTTTCGCGGGTTAGTTCGGGACAGCCAGGAGCAGAGCAGAGACATTTTGGTTTGCTTGGCACCAGCCTCACCGTCCTTTGCTAGGCAAGACGAACCACTCCGGGCAGTGATCACTGTTTGCCGGAGGGCTCGTTCCTATATTTTGGGTTAATACCCAAAAAACAATCCGCACCCTCAAATGTGTGTTTTTTTAGGGCGTGTTGGGGTGGTTTAGTGTCCTGCCGAGTCTTTGCGGATGTGTAGGAATCTGCCTTGTGATTGGGCTAGTTCTTCTTGCTTTGCATTCACGGCAAGCTAGTCCAGTGCCGGATTCTCCAACCTCAACGCAAGCACCTGTAGGTGATAGTAATTACTGGAACAAAGAGCGAATAGAGTCTGCTATTCCTGCTCCCATGCCATCGCCGTAAAACAGCGTTATTTCACAGTAATGTTTCCCCAGTTCAAGCTCGCTCACTTTATCTTTTATACGATACTGAGGCGGGGCTTGCCGCAGCGTTCGTCCTCACCAGCTGGCTGAGACTACGCCGATAGGTTAATAGGGCAGATAATCTGGCATGGGGTCAGCCGGTGAAACAGGGAAAACGTCACCAAGCTCAGAGGCCAAAACTGTAGACAGTCTGTCCTCGCACGAAACGTAAAGTCGATCTCCGTAGATTGGTTGAGTCACCACACAGGAAACCGAGTCATCAAAAAGTATTGAAGGTAAACGCGCTTGCAATAAAGCTCCCAATTGCCCTGTCGGAAGCTGAATCATGGAATATGGTTCGGGCCTAAGGAATGAAGATTCTTCTGGACCGATAATATTTGCTCGACATTGCTGTTCAGCATATCCGCCCCAAAAAATTCCAGTCCAAGAAGAACTTTCAGAAGAATTTGATAGTGCAGCTGCTAGCTTAGAGGCATATTCTCTATCAGGAATCTCTCCTTCTGGATAGTAAATACCTTCAGCACCACAATTTTGGAATGTTTTTCGAGTCCAGTAATGACTAGGGACAGAAATTTTGTGTTTAGAGGCTAGAGCTGTCCAAGTGGTCTCTCCATGGTCGGTTGCTAGGGGCAATAAGAGAACTATTCGTTCACTAAACCCGTTAAAAACTAGATCTGAAACTAGTCCGGGGCTATGCTCATTTACTCTGGATGCCAGTTTTGGGTTAAATTTCTGTAAAAATAAACGCGTAGTTTGCATGATTCACAGGATTCCCTTCAGTAGTGCGATCCCAGCCATTAGCATTAGGGTACTGGATTGTCACGGTGACATATTTTGATTTTTCCGAGACAAGGACAGCTGGCTCCAAACCTGAATTAACCCTCTCCCAATCAACCTGAAATTGTGCCCCGTACTCCAGATAAGTACATCCTTTAAGCTCGCCCGTTTCGCTGTCATTAATTCCAGTACATTCCCGAACCAAGGTGCAATAAGGAGAGGGATGCATCCATTCGAATCAATAGCTTATCTGCTCCTTCAGTGCGTTTTATACTCCGAATACCTTCACTGGTTGGCGGCGCATCGGCTGTGTGCAACTGCCCCCCAGATACCCAATAAAACTCAATAGGAAACAATACGCTTCCACTAACCAACAGTTCTGGTGGATCTTTAGGGCCTTCGGTTACCTGATTCAGCACCGCAGAATTAGCTCCTCCTTCTGGAGGGGTATTTTCGTCTACGGTACATGCCGAGATTGCGAAAACAGTAACGACCATTAAGCCAAAAACACGTAGCCTAATCAACATTTAAACCTGCTAACGTGATTATTTCCACCGTTACCTGTTCTGGCGTAGAATCTCTTCCCACCTTCCAAGGTATAATGGTTTGAAAATCCCCAGTAGGTGTATGTGCCTGTCCCACTACACGTCCAGTGAGGATGGGCATCGTAGCTAGTGTACTTGTTTGTCGTAGTTGAACTGTCGCTTGCAAGTGCCTGATACCCGTACCACCTCTCCCGGTACAGCGTGGTTACAGTTTTGAGTTGCTGAACATTCCGTTTACATTTAATGCGAGCATGAACTGATGCCATTCTCCCGCTCTTGTGAGGAAAACTAGTACTACCAATACAGCTAGCAGGAGAAGGAATTTTCCTTGTGGGTAATAGCGCCACTCTAGGTGAAACAGAATCACCGTCTGTGGCGGACAAATCTGGCATTTCTAAAGCAGCTTCTGCTGGTGCAACTTCCATTAAATCACTAACTGGTGCAACCGAATCATTATCGTTTAAGGGGGTCTACGCCCTCATTTGTTATTCCAGAAATACCTATCGCTGCTGATAGTGTAGCCACAAGGATAGACTTTGATACAAACATTTCTAACTCCTTTGTAAGAATTTAAAATCAACAAACATCTCGTGACAGAAAGAGCTCTACAAATCAATGATTTTCCTAGTTTTTCACAAATGAATTAGAGTTTCCGTGCATTCATATGCGTGCTAGGAGAAAAAAGCAGACACAGTAGCACGGGAAAGAAAACTTCTTTATGTCGGTTCGAGCCTTTGAGATGGGTAACATATTTTCAACGATGTACACATTGAACTTAGCAGAGCCGTCGAAATCCCTGCTTTAGGTAAGCGCGCTAGTAGAGAGCGGTTTCGCTCAATGTCGGCTATCTGTACTTTTTGATGCACAGGAGTACTTTTTGACGGCAAAGACAATGACTTTCTAAGTGGGTGCAAATGGCTGCCAAGTAGAAAGTGTGATGTCCCGCGACATATGTCCGCATATGTCGCGGGATTTTTTGGGTTTT
>NZ_JAQEVU010000004.1:130164-237086 GCF_027694345.1 Varibaculum timonense | reverse complement strand
ATCTTAAAACCCCAACCCCAAGAAAAACGGACACATCTCCTGAAACCACACAGCTGCCAAGTAGAAAGGAAGACAAAGAATACGGTCTCTCTAAAAGAGCGACCCCACCCTAGTATCTTGGGAACCTTTGCTCGGTGTAGAAACTCAGATCGGCTCTATTCTCACGTCTTAGCTAGTACCGCCGTATTCCTTATACGGCAAGCGTTAAACCGCACACATCGTTATCTTGTATCAATATGTCAATCCAACGTTTGCTGATTAAAAACGAGCATTTTTCGGCAGGTAACAGCTGCCGCCAGTCCATGCGAACCGCGTTCGCCAGCACAATATTGGAGTCATCTTGCAGTGGTAAATCCGCTACTTCCCGCTGCAAAATCGCCGCCGTTTCCCCATTAGCTTGCAGTTCGACAATCCACAGCGCCGTGCGCGCCACCGCGACTGCGAAATCATTAATTTCAATCCCATAGAACTGTCCCAGATTCACTTTTATCTGGTTAGTCGCGGCACCCTCTTGCTCGAACTCCCAAGCCTGTTGTCCCCGCTCTAGCTCCGCAATCACCTGGTTTTCCAGGCGCCGCACCTCGATATAGGTTTCGGTAAGGAAGTTTCCAGATCTGCAAGCGCTATCCAGCCAGGTAAAACTGGCTAAACGATTTTGATAAGCCCGCAGTTTCGCCCGCCGCGACCTATCCGAAATCCCAGGATCAGACAGAATCCCCTCAAGCTCATTCTTTAAGCCATCAAGGAACAGCGGATCAATCACCCGATGGATATTTTCCGGGCTGGTGTAGTGCATCCCGGAGCTGCGGCGAGTTTCCGGATTCAAAGTCGATTCAAACACGCCCCCAAAGACAGTGGGAGAAATCTGTGACCAGTCAGTTCCTTGCGACACCTCGTTAAGTAAAAGGTTCCGCAGCTGCTCGGTAAAGTTCGGAATCTCTAAGGCTCGGCCAGTCTCTCCTGCCAAAGAGGACGGAAAAACGCTAGCTTTACTAGCCTCCGTCAGCGCGTCCTCTCCATCACCAAATCCCGTAGCAACACCAGTGCCAGCAGCAGAATCGCGAAACAGTCCCCCATTAACATAAGGAAAAGCCGCGAGTTCTTCCTCCAAATAGGGATCTCGCTGCTCAAGTGGGGTATCTAGCACTTTGAACAGGCGTTGCAACGCACCTCGGGTTTGGGAAGCGGTAAAACCTCGCAGGTAACGCAGTAGTGCATCCTTACCAAATAGCCCCGCGTCCTCGGCAAAAAGACAGAACACCAGCCGCACACACAGAACATTTAGGCAGTGCTGTGACCAGGCAGAATCTGGGTCTTGGTATTGTTCCAATAGACCGCGATGCAGCTTTCCAATCAGCTGCCCGGCGCGGATTGAGACTTGACGTTCCTTTTCCGTACGCGAATATGCCGGGTCAATCAAAAAATCGAGTAGATAAGATTGTTCGGGCAGTTCCGTTAATGAAAACTCGATATAGTCACCGGCAGGGTCATCCTTGTTTAGGTCGTGAACGCGGAAACACTCGAAGTTGCAAACAATAATAAAATCTGGGCGTTGCCGATTCGGTAGCGCATCAGCATAACGTTTAGCCTGTTCAAAAGGGGTAACCATTTGCCCTTGGCGCAGCTCGCCTCGATCTAGGTTCACGCCGGAAGATTTTTGTTCCACAATGGTGCGTGCCGAGGGAATCACCACGTCAATGAATCCGCCCGCCCGCGTGCGCTGCTCGAAGCGACACTTGGTGGATACCTCGCGCATTCCCAACACGTCTTGCAGCAAAGACAGCCAAAAACTGTGGGTTTCACCCTTTTCATAGCCGTGACCTGCCCACTGTTGCACGAAAAGTTCCGCCGCCCGCCGTCGGCTACCTACTCCACTCACCACGGTTTCCTTTATTGCCTAACGTTACCGTCACCAGTCACGCTACCTCGCTTTGGCTACCTTGCCAGCCTACCCTCACTCCCCCAGTTTTCTAGCCAACGTTTCCCTTACACCGGTTCTACAATGCATTTGTAGGCACGGCGCAATAGCTACATATTCTTCGCACAGGTCTAGATTTTTTGTTCAGCGAGCGTCATTCTAAGTCCGAGGGCTTTCATTATCCTCGTGATAGCCGCAAAGGATGGGTTACCGTCTTTCGATAGAGATTTGTAGAGCGATTCACGGTTGAGTTCCGTTTCTTTAGCAAGCTGAGTCATGCCGTGAGCCCGCGCAATATCACGTAAAACAACCTGTACGGTTTTTGTGTCACCATCTTCGAGTGCAATAGCCAGATAGTCATTCATTGCCTCTTGGCTATCAAGATATTTACTTGCATCGAAGGCTGAAAATGTCACCTTACTCATTACTGCTCCCCCCCTTACCTGTTGTGCGAGTTCTTGGGCAATTTGAATATCTCTGGTTTGACTGGATTTATCTCCGCCAGCTAGCAGGAAAACTGTCAATGCACCCAGCTGCGTGTAGTAAACGCGATAGCCGGAACCGAAATGAAATCTCAACTCGCTAACTTTTCCACCAACCGCTTTAATATCTCCGAGCATCATAGCGTGCGCTTCACATCTGGCTATCGCATGCAAAATACGTCGCTGCGCATGCTTGTCTTTCAGCTTTTTTAGCCACTCATCAAACAAGCTGCTGGAAATAATCTCCACAATCCTACCGTAGCCTATGGGCTACATAGATGTCTAGGTCTATTGCAATACTAAATACAAGATAGAGCTATCCCCCAAGAATAGAGCAAGCCGGGACTGCTGAAAACAGCTAGCTCAATTCCCGGGTTCTATGCCCTGAGAGACTTCAGCCTACCTATCCGTTTTCACAGATTTCTAGGGTGCGAGGTGTAGAGCAAAGCAAACTGTTGCGTTATCGCGCAAAGATATTCAGCTGTTCTGGGAAGGGGAAGATTCCTCGGTCATATGCAAATCGACTGTCACTAGACGGCGTTTATAGGCGCGGCGCAGCGAATTACGCAAAGGAATAAAACCAATCAACACCACGGCAAGAATCGCCCAAGCTGCCGCAATCACCAGCCACAGCCCACCGCGAGCTCCCGCCACATCCACTACGGAACCACCAAGCCACGCACCACCAGAAATACCTAAAGTGAAGAAAGTGTTTAACCACGCCATCCCCTCGGTGAAACGAGCAGGAGGAACCACCTGAGACAAAATATTGGTGGCGTTAGTCATGGTGGGTGCATAAGTCGCACCGGTTAAAGCTAAACACAACCCTAAAATCCAGGGATTGGAGGCGAAAAAGAAAGTAGAAAAACCAATCGCCATTAAGGTGATTCCCCCCAAGAACAAGCGCAAGGCGCTAATGCCCCACTCTTTAGCCCCATAAATCACCGCAGAACTAAAAGAAGTCACCCCAAACATGGCCAACAGCAGCCCCGAAATCTGGGCTACCCCTTGCTCGCGACAAAATGCCACCACCGTTAAATCCAGACCACCAAAAGTAAAACCGCAGAGCATAAAAATCAGCCCCAAAATCACCATGGCTGCCGATTTCATCAACGGTTTAGCTTCCTGGTCGCTTAAATCAGATTTTGCGGTCACTACCGGTTCCGTTGCGCGTTGCGATAAAAACCAAAAACCACCAATACCGGAAGTAACCAAACAAGCCACAATCCCCGCCGCAGGGTGAACCACGGTAGCTAACACCGTGGCAATAATCGGACCGAAAATAAAAATCAGTTCATCAACAGCGGCCTCGAAAGCATAAGCCGTATTTAACTTACGCGACCCCGCCAGCAAATGCGTCCAGCGCGCCCTCACAAACGCCCCGAAAGAACCGGTAGTAGCCCCCGATAACAGGGCAAATAGGTAGAGTGTCCAGCGCGGAGCATGGAATAGAGACGAGAGTATCAAAGCCAACAGTAAAACCAGGGAACATGCAACCAGAGGGCGTAAAACTTTGGCTTGCCCGTAACGATCCACTAGCCGAGCCTGAATTGGGGATGCCGCCGCCATCGCGATAACCACTAAAGCATTGACCTGTCCAGCCAGTGAATACTCCCCGTAGAGGGTGGAAATCATTAGCAGAGTGGACAGCCCCGCCATCGCCATCGGGAAACGCGCTACCGCTCCAGCGACTGAAAATCTAAGAGCGCCAGGGTAGGAAAAAATCTCCCGATAAGACTTAAACATATTTCCTATCCTACTGTTTTAGCAGTTAGTAGTTAATTTAAAAGGCGGTGAAAATGCTTACTTCCGTCCCTTCATTTTTACCGGCACACCCTACTTCCTACCCCCTCCCCCTAAAAATGGGGTTAATACCCAAAATGCGTCCATCCAGGGAGAGGGTAAGCAGCACTGGGTAATCACAAAACACCACCAAGCCCGTTAAACTACCGTTATGGGGTTGTCGAATAATCGCCTTTGGAGACGCGGGTGCACCGCATTAGTGATAATCGGGATTATCTGCACCGTCACCCTCGGATATATCGGACACCCCGTATTTGCTTGCCGAGTTTTCGCCCTGATGCTGCTGAGCTTAGGGGTTTACCGGCTGCTAGACCGCTCTCCCAAAGCCTGGTGCGCGGTACGCTCCTGGTGGATTGACTGTATTGCCCTGTTTTCCCTGTCCATAGCCCTGTTTATCCTCGCCCCTTACGGCGGGATTATTATGCTAACCGGGCTTTAAGCGAGCGACCCCATCGGATCCCAGGCAGGCAACACTATCGGTGCTTCCTCAGAATCGAGGACGGCGTGATATTCTTCAGGAAGACGGTCACGGTGAACCGCGATTTCAAATACGTATTCGTCGAACCAGGAATCATTCATAGTATAGAATCCCTGGTCGGCTCGATCTTCGCAGCCCCAAGAGTTTTCCACTCGCCAGCGGCGCGGAGCGCCATCCAGCATATCTACCCCTACAAACAACATGGCGTGAGTCATTAGAGATTCGTGGGAGAGCAGACGTTCTTCCTTGTCCATCCCAAAATGCACTCCGTAAACCGCGCCATAGTCATAGAGATTCTTATCCCACAGCGACAGTTCCCTATCTGCCTGCTGCTCGGTGTCACACCCGAACCACACCGGTTTTCCGGCCTGCAATACCGTAGCCGCGCAATCTTTCATTACCTGGATAGGGACGTTCAGGTAACGCACCGGGGCAGCACCGAGCACATTGCCCAGGCGATCGACGGTATAGGTCTTTCCGTACGGGTTAGCTTCCCGCGGATCATTCACCAAGCATACATAGTTACGCAGGTCATTGACGATATATTTATCGGCGAACTCTTGAGGGGTAACCTCCCCTAGACGCTCAAATTTATTGTCTTTATCGTTATATTGCCAAACAAACTTTTCCGGTGGGGTTCCCAGATGGATATTCAAAATCCGGTGCACCCCACTGAGTAAACGCGCCTTTACCTCCCCAACAGTTTCGGGATTATTGTGCGCGGCTTTGCGCACCGCGAGGGCGCCCTCCCGCAGGTAACGCTCTAAGATACGATCCATTTTCGCCGAATTAGAGGAAGATTCAGTTTCCGGCATTGACCACTTGGGCACTACCCCGTATTTATCCACCAGCGCCACAAACATATTCCACTGGCCACCGTCCCCAATCGGATCGGACAACAGGTGTGCCACCGTACGGTCATCCAGGTCGCGATCGGCCAGCTCAATCTGAGATTCTAGGAAGTAGTTCGCTTTTTCTAGTTTGTCCCAATAGAACAGGTAGGTCTGGGAGAATTCAAAATTTTCTACGTTTAGGCGTTTAATCATCGACGAACGCAGCAGGTTTAGACCGGCGAACAGCCAACAACGTCCCGATTTCTTTTGATTAGCCACCGGCCACGCATCTAGCTTGTGGGACATGGAACGGTCAGCGAACGCAACTACCTGGTGATTTTGAGCCACCTTATCAATATCTGTACTGGTTACAGCATTTTGCATCAGTTTTCCGCGCGGGTCTGCCACAAACTCTTTACGTAGCTCTAACAAGGTTTCGGCAGTTAATGCCCGGTTCCGTTCGCTCACTGTTCCTCCTATATTCGGGCGCTATGCGCCATTTTCTAGGGTGAAAACCATTTAGATAGCTACCAAAACGCTGCGCTAAACCCCGGTTTCACCGTTTTCTTTCTTACTTCCAAAATAGCCCATCGTCCCCGCTTAGTTAATTTAGAGTGTTCCATCTCCCGCAACTGGAGGCTGCGTATTCTATGGCGACAGGTAGTAGCTTTCGATGAGGACGAGGCGGAGCTATCCCCGGAAGACTCCAGATTACCCGGTCTATACGCAGGTAGCTTACTTTTCGTCCTCTAAATCCGATAATAATTGTTCAACCTGCGTAATCCATAACCTCCCAGAAATATCGGAGGGCATCCGCCAATCACCGCGCGGGCTAAGCCCCAGCCCGACATTCACCCCTGGCCCGCCAGGCACGCAAGTCCGTTTGAACTGGGAAGTAAAGAAGCGGCGCAAGAACTCGCGCAGCCAGCGCAAAATAGTTTTCAGGTCGTATTGATTGCGGTCAGCTATAGGTAAATCCGCCGGCCAAACCCCGTTATCTTTATCCCGCCAGGCTTGCCAAGCCAGATAGGCAATATCGCGGGGAGTGCGCCCTAAAAGCAGATGATAGAGGAAGAACTCATGTAGCTCGTAAGGACCAATAGTGTCCTGGGTGGATTGCAGTTTTTCCTCGCCCCCCGGTATCAGCTCCGGGGAGATTTCTTGCGCCAAAATATCTTGCAGGACTGTAGTGCATTCCTGGCCGAACCGGTTTTCCCGGCAAGCCCAGCGAATCATAGTTTGCAACATAGTTTTCGGGATACCAGGATTAACCGCATAATGCGACATATGGTCGCCCACCCCATAGGTGCACCACCCGAGAGCCGCCTCCGATAAATCTCCGGTTCCAATCACCAATCCGCCCTGATGATTAGCAAGTCGGAACAGATAATCGGCACGCAATCCTGCCTGCACATTTTCAAAAGTAACGTCATATTGGGCTTGCCCATCAGCAAAAGGATGCCCCATATCGGCGAGCATTTGCCGAGCCGCGGGGCGAATATCGATTTCCTCGCATTTGATACCTAAGGATTCACACAACCTATATGCGTGAGATTTTGTTCCTTCCGAGGTAGCAAAACCGGGCAGGGTATAGGCCAAAATTTGGGATTTTTCGAGGCCGAGTCGGGCGGCAACTTCGCTGCACACCAAAAGTGCCTGGGTGGAATCCAGACCGCCAGATACCCCCAACACCATTTTGGGGTTCCCCACCGCCTGTAAACGTTTTTTCAACCCGTAAACCTGAATCTCAAATGCTTCTTTACAGGCTTTATCTATATCCGCAAGCGAGGTAGACAAGAACGGGAAGCGACTAGGGGCAGGAGTGAGGGCAGCGCCCGCGTCCTCGCTGCCTAAAGGCAAAGTATCATCATGTTTCGCCCACGGGTCAAAGCTGACAGTCGAGCCAGGAGCGCCAACCCCCAAACGGATATCGACTGCCCAATACTTTCCAAGCTGACCTACCTGGGCGTGGGAAAACCCGCTTTCTCGCTGCCTACGATTGGCGAGGGCGGTCAGGTCAATATCGGCGAGGGCGATTTGGGTATCAACCGGGAAAAGCTCAGTTTCACAAAGCTTACGTCCGTCCTGGTAGATAAAGGTTTGCCCATCCCAAGCCATATCTGAAGATGATTCCCCGTTTCCGGCTCCCGCATAGGCATAGGCACAAATTCCGCTATGAGATGTCGCTTGCGCGAGCATTTCCCGCTGCAAACTTCTACCTAAACTTGCAGGATAGGCAGCCGGATTACAAATAACACTAGCTCCGCGCAACGCCAAAGACATTGCGGGAGGATTAGCCGCATAGGCATCGGTTCCTACCTGCGCCGCCACTGCCAAGCCGGGCACGTCCTCGACATTAACAATTCCGTTTCCAACCGGAGCCTCACTAGCCCCTGGAATCTGGGGGGCATACCAGCTCGCATCTGCACCAAGGTGCGCCCCGGAAGTAAAGCAGCGATGCTCATCCATTTCTTCACACAGGAAAACTTTCGGGGTGATAGCAACCACTTTGCCGCGGGCAAGGAATAATGCGCAATCATAAACCCGTCCCTCCAGACGCAAAGGAGCACCCACCACGATTAACTGCGCGCAGTCGGAAGTCGCTTTTACCAGCAGCTCAACCCCTTTTTCTACCGCATCTAGCAAGCGTGTTGAAACCGCTAAATCACCGAGGGTATAGCCGGAAATACTCATTTCTGGAAAAACACATACACAGGCACCCTGCTGAGCAGCTTTTCGGGCAGCTGCTGCAATGACTGGTACGTTTCGATCCACTTCAGCGGGCAAGCTGGGGATGCTGATAGCAGCCAGGCGGGCAAAACCATGTGAATATGGGCTAGCAAAAGTCATATCCACATTATTACACCCACCGCATTTTGAGCCTGGCTAAACAGAGCGGTCTGCCCGCAAGAATGTAATCAGCATCAAAAATAACTGCGTAGATTTAGCACACTTACGGGTAAATGTGTAGAATCGTTGAAGTCCAGCCCCGATAGCTCAGTGGATAGAGCGTTCGCCTCCGGAGCGAAAGGCCGCAGGTTCGAATCCTGTTCGGGGCACCAAATTTTTCTACGAAATTATTCCCCTATCTGCTAGTTGCCATCCCTACTTACTGCATAGCTAACTGCTTAAACTAGCTGAAAACTGCCAGTTGCTTGTCTTTTTCTTTCTAGGACGCGCGCAGAACCGGGCGTCGTGCGGGGAAAGGTTTTTCCTCCTGCCCAAAATCCGGAAAAACCCCAGGTTTTCCGGATTTAACGCCCGCCCAACCTACTCGGATAAAACCTTTCCCCGCACTCACTAAAGCACGTCGTCTAGTCAAAGCTCTGTGAACTCGAGACAGGACAAAACTTTGCCAAATGAGCCAACAGTCGATAGCGCGTTAGTCACGGTTATGTATTAATGATTTAGATTTTTTTAGGTCTAATTTTTTTGAGCCAGTTCTTCTTAAACTTCCCGATACCGCCGAAGAACTTATTGTAGGTTCCGCCATTTTCTTTCGCTCCATATTTTATGGCGGCTAGTTCGATAGTACATAGATAATCTGCTACTTGTTCCAGACGGTAATCGGTCATAGAAGTTTTCCGGCGTTGAACCGTATGTTTTGAGAGCATAGCCAATATTGCCTGATCCAAAGACTGGCTAACAACGTCTTGACCATTGTCGTAATAAACTTTAATAACATTGAAGGATTGAAAGTAGTCTAAATGTTCGCGTAAAAATTCTGTTATATCCCGTTTCATACGGGTTTCTAATTGCTCATCATCCACAATATCTTTACTTCGATATCGAAAAGTTACATAGGATACTGGCAAACGCCGAACTAATGTCGCAAAACAGGTAAGAATCCTCTTTCTCTGATGTATATCCAAGTATCGATATTGTCCATGTCCATTTAGCAAGGGTTCGGAATGAAATGGAATATTAGGTAAATCCGAAAATAAAAGCCGAGATTCATATTGGCTAATACACTGCTTAATGTCTTCTGCTTGCTCATGAAAAACAAGAGTCAATAAGTAATAGCGAGAATTTGCGTTTCGATCTCCGCTTTCATCCACGAAAATGCTTAGCTCGCGCATCATCGCACTCCTAGTTAAAAAGCCGGGGGACTCCCCCGGCACTTGGAGGTAGCTTACAGCCACCAATTTCATTTTATCTAAACTGGCATCATTAACACAATTAAACCACCAAATCGGCGGAAATTTCCTTTTAGAAACTTTTTATCCTGAGGTCGGGCGGGGAAAGGTTTTATCTGAGTAGGCTAGGCGCGCATTAACTGGCGTTCTCACTTAGAGTGGAAATAGCCTGGAAACTGCCAGATTTCCCTTTCGGCAAGTGTCCCTGACAAGGAGCAACAATGCGCAAGTTCGCTTTTTTGGATTTAGACGGAACCATAATCGACCACAACCAGGTGATTAGTTCTAAAGTAAAGGAAGCTATCACCACCGCCACTGCGAACGGACACAAAGTATTCATCGCCACCGGTCGTTCCTATCCGGAGCTTTACCCTTTTCTATTCTCTCTGCCGTTTTCTGGGCTGATAACCGCCAATGGAGCATACGTAGAAGTTGGAGAGCAGGTGTTAGCCAGTCATTCTATCGACCAGGACGGCATCTGCGAATGGATGGGTTATTTTCGCCGCTCTGGTGCTAGCTGGCTTTGGCAATGTCGAGACCACTTTTACCCCTCCGAAACATTCCTGGATTTTTTCCGCCTCTCCGGCAAATCAGAGCGCGCCGCCAGCGGTGACTGGTCTGCTTACCTCGAACAAATCATGCCCTATGTGACCAACGGAACTCCCAGCTCAGCAGAAAAATGCGTGTTCTACCTATCCCCGGAAGCGTCCTCTAGCGTTGAAGAAGCCCATAGCCTGTTTGGCGATCGCTATATGGTCATACCTGGCTCTGTTCAGGTACGAGCAGGTGAAATGGTGGAAGTAGGGGTAAAAGGGGTCAATAAAGGCAGCGCTATGCGGGAAGTCCTCCATCACTTTGGCGCAGACCCCTCTCAGGCGCTGGCGATTGGAGATTCCGCAAACGATTTCGAGATGATTCAGGAGGCAGGTACAGGTATCACCTTAGAGGGCGGGGTGAACAAGCTGTTAGAGATAGCGGACTGGGTTGCTCCCTCGATTGCAGAGGACGGGGTGGCGGTAGCCTTTGAACGTTTCGGACTGTTAAATCCGGCCTAAACATTTTCTACCGGATTTCGGCTATTGCCCATGCCTTAGCATCTTCTCTAACCTAGCTGCCCCCCTCCTTAGCTGTGACGGGTTCTATATTCGGCTTGAGGGCGCGCCCTATTTACTAAAAGAACTTGTATCCTCCAAGGTCAGCAAATGTAAAGCCTTTACCGGTAGAAACATTTACGCAGGTCACGTCGGCACCACCGAAAGTACACGCATATTTACCGAGCTGAGTATATTGACCTGTTCCCAGTGGCTGCAGATCGAAGCGTTTACCACTGTTATCCCGCTGACCAGATTTCACGTCTTGATATAGCGGAGTAGTGCCATTAACGCACGCTCCGATACCACTCGAAGAATCCCATACCCCCAACACCGAGAGCCGCAAATCCCCCTGTTTACATTTACCTACATTGCCAGCCGCATTAAAGTTACTGGCAGTAGCGCAAACCACTCCGCTGCCACTGGAAAGCGCCCCGGAAGCGTTCGCTGCTAAGGGAATCAGGGGTGGCGGGTTATCTTGGAGTTTCTCCGCAATCGTACACACCACAATGCCAGACTGGGAACGGAAAGTTACCCGATGCTTATCTCCATCTAACTGGGCAGGCGTAACCGGTTGTGCCGATAAAACCTTTTTTACCTGCTCGGTTTGAGCGGTAGGAATTGGGTCTGGTTCCTTGGCTAATACGGTTTGGGTGGGGTTGGTTTGAGTTCCCAAGGGAATAGCAGACGGCACTTCGCCAGTAACCAAACGAAAAATCTGCCAACTAACCAAACCGATTAGAGCCAAAACAACCAGACCATACAGCAGCCACCACGGAGAACGCCGGGTATTGGTAGAGGTCTCTTCTTGCACCGGTGGCTCTCCTGCTTGCTGGGGTGGGATGCTGATAGTTTCCTGAGCTAAGGTGGCGGTTTTAGGCGGCGTTGAAGTATTTGCTGGTAGCGCCCCATACACTGCGGTCGGAGTCCCATAAATATCGGTATCTATCCCCTGTAGGTTATCCCGATTACCACCCTGAGCTGGCGGGGCAGCGAGGGTTGGCGGGTTTGGGGAAAGCGACTTATTTGGGGAAAGGGAGTTGCGCGGGAAAGTCTCAGAGGAATCGGTAAAGGAATTCTGGTTACTTTGGTTGAGTTGTTGCTGATAAACCGGGGGTGTATCAACCGGATTCAAAGAGGGATTCCCCGGGGTCTGCGGTATTTGCGCCCTATTTGCAGAGGGAGGAATAGCTGGTTGCGGCGGATTGTTTACGCTGCGAGGGGGAAAGCGGCGCGGAAGAGAACCACGACTATCACTGGATTCTTGCAATCCGTCATCTTGCTGGTTGTAGAGATTATTACCAAAGGGTTGATTATTCATACCAGCCACTCCTCATTTACGTCCGCACTGCGTCCTTTAGAGAGCAAAAACTGGTTGAAATGCTTGGCCCATTGGCGATGCTGACCCCGTTGATATTCTTGCAGCTGACGTAAATCCATTTCCCCGAGCTGCGGATAGGCAGTGCATATCGCCCTCAAGACAGCGATAGTTTGCCGCACATCTACCAGGGCATCATGCAAGTTATCTTCCCCGCGCACCTGATAAAAATCCGCGAGCGCTCCTAGGGTTCGTTTCCCTTTCCGATACCTGTCCAATGCTCTATCTAGCACCAAAGGATCAATTACCGGCAAGAAATCTACCCGTTCCCCCAAGGTAGGTTGCCCCAAACGCACCAGATGATTATTAAGTAATGGCAGATCAAAGCAGGCATTGTAGATAACCACCGGGACTTGGGCGTGTGCGCAGGTCTCTAAAACTTTAGCTACTTCGATTACTACTTCATCTAGCGGTCGCCCATTTTCTTTAGCATATTCGGTGGAGATTCCGTGGACATCTTGAGCTTGCTTGGGGATAGGGATTCCCGGATCAGCTAGCCAGGTACGTTCCCTAGTTTGACCATTTCTCCATTCCACACAGGCAGCAGTTACTATGCGGTCAGTTGCGGTATTTACCCCAGTGGTTTCGGTATCGAACCCCATAAACGGCCCGTCAGTCCAGCTCACCGCTACTCCTTAGCTTAATCGCGCCTTGTGTCCCTGCTTTTCAAATAATACGTGTTATTTAACCGTGGAATGATAATTGGGGGCTTCCGCCGTCATTTGTACATCGTGAGGATGGGATTCGCGCAGCCCAGCTCCGGTAATTTTCACGAAACGACCACGTTTTTTCAAAGTGGCAATATCGGGAGAACCGGTATAGAACATTGATTGTCGCAGTCCCCCAATCAGCTGATAGAGTACCGCCGAGAGGGCACCAGAGAATGGGACTTGCCCCTCGATTCCCTCGGGAACAATTTGGGAGTCGCTGGTTACTTCCGCCTGGAAGTAACGATCTTTGGAATAGGATTTGCGCCCGCGCGAACTCATTGCCCCCAGCGAACCCATACCCCGGTAATGCTTGTACTGTTTACCATTGACGAACACCAGCTCACCTGGGGATTCTTCGCAGCCAGCTAGCAGTGAACCTAACATTACCGTGTCCGCTCCTGCCACCATGGCTTTGGCGATATCACCTGAGTATTGCAGACCACCATCGGCAATTAGCGGCACTCCCGCCTTTGAACAGGCCTGGGCAGCCAGGTTGATGGCGGTGATTTGAGGTACGCCCACCCCGGCGACTACCCGGGTAGTACAAATAGAACCGGGTCCTACCCCTACTTTTACCGCATCCGCGCCCGCATCGATTAGAGCTTGCGCGCCCTCGGCAGTAGCTACGTTTCCGCCGATAATGTCGATATTGGCGAAATCTGGGGAGGCTTTTAGTTTCTTAATCATCTCCAGGGCTAGCTTTGCACCCCCGTTGGCGGTATCAACTACCAGCACATCTACTTCCGCCTCTGCGAGAGCCTCAGCACGTTCCCAAGTGTCCCCCCAATATCCGAGGGCGGCTCCCACCCTTAAACGTCCCTCTTTGTCTTTAGTGGAGTTGGGGTATTGTTCGGTTTTAACGAAATCTTTTACCGTAATCAGACCGGTCAGGCGACCTTCATCGTCTACTAGCGGGAGCTTCTCAATCTTTTTTTCAGCCAGTAATGCCCGAGCTTCGTCTCTAGGCATACCTTTGCGTCCGGTAGTTAGTGGCATCGGGGTCATTGCTTCGCGCACTGTAACCGTTCCCCATTTTTCTGCCGGTATAAAACGTAGGTCACGGTTGGTAATGATTCCTTGTAGGTGACAATTTTTATCGACTACCGGCAATCCGGATACCCGATAGTGTCCGCATTCCTTATCCAGTTCCAGCAAGGTCGCATCGGGGCTGATAGTCACCGGGTCGGTAATCATCCCTGATTCCGAACGTTTAACTTGACGCACCTGTGCAGCTTGCTCGGCAATCGGCAGGTTACGATGCACGATTCCGATTCCGCCTTGCCTAGCGATTGCGATTGCCATATTGGCTTCCGTCACGGTATCCATGGCGGCAGATATTACTGGCGTGTGCAGGGTGATTCGTTTAGTTAGCCTGCTGGAGGTATCTACCTCAGAGGGAACTACATCAGTGGTTTCGGGAAGCAGTAAAACATCGTCATAGGTGAGCCCTTCGAGGGCATCAAGGTGTTCGGTAATCACCTTTTTAAGATTAGCCCGAACAGCCAGGCTGTCGCTACTTTTGTCCGCTTTAGCGTCTTTTTTCCAGTGCTTTTACCCTTAGATGTGATTTGTCTAACCGCTAGGTACTTCTTTACGTCTGTTCACTTGATAGTTTTATCTCTGGCTTTGTCACTTAGCGGCTCGGATTTATTGATGAGGGCGAGGACGGAGGCAGGGCAGAAAAGGGGGGACTTATCCTCAGCACACGCCTTCGCTATCAGCATATTCAAGAATCTACCTGGAGTCACAGAGGCTATTCACGATTTATTAACCACTATTTCAGCAGACAACCCTGACTTTTTCAGACAACGGTAAGCTACGTCCTCCATACTGAGGACAAGTGATATAGGCACGAGGTTAAGGAGTATTGATGGGTTACATCTCTAGGCTTCCCGGACCGGTAGCTGACCTGTGGGAATGGCAGTACCAAGGCGCTTGCAGGGATTTGGATACTGAACGTTTTTTCCATCCTGAGGGCGAACGCGGAGGAACTCGGCGTCGGCGCGACGAGGCTGCGAAAGCTATCTGCGCAAAATGCCCGGTAATTAACCAATGCCGAGAATACGCTTTAGCAGCTCATGAGCCTTACGGCGTTTGGGGTGGTTTAACCCAAGAGGAACGTCGCACCTTGATTCAAGAACAGCGCGAATTAACTCAAAGGCGAACCGCCTAATCAACCCTAACCCCAAATAAAGGGAGTCGGCGGGATAATCCCGCCGACTCCCAGGGGTGTTCTCGAAATAGCTTATGAACTAGAGCAGTGAGCGAGCAAAAGCCACCAAGCTAATACCAAGGATTAGTAGCTATTGCCGACTCAACCAATCAACCTGTCCGGTTCCCTCCCCTTGTAGGGAACCGGACAGGTGCGTATAGCGTCCTAACTAGGCGGTAGCGTCCTCTCCAGAACCCTCGATATTCTCTAAAGCCACCACGCGGCCAGCCTCCAGGCGGGCAACCGCCACCCGGAACGGCGAGCAAGATACATAATCCAAACCGGTCTTGTGGAAGAAATGAATCGATTCCGGATCGCCACCGTGCTCACCACAAACACCCATCTTCAGCTGTGGCTTGGTAGAGCGACCGCGGGCGACCCCTTCCTTGACCAAGCGACCTACACCATGAGTATCAATCGTTTCAAAAGGAGAAGTCCCAAACACGCCCTCTTCAATGTACTTGGGGAAGAATACGCCCTCACAATCGTCGCGAGAGAAACCCCAGGTAGTCTGAGTGAGATCATTTGTGCCGAAGCTGAAGAAATCAGCCTCTTTAGCCATCGACTCGGCGGTAATCGCAGCGCGCGGAAGCTCAATCATACAACCAATCGGGATATCCAATTCCACGCCAGCTGACGAAGAAATCTCGTCAATAATCGCTTGAGCGCGGTCACGAATAATTCCCAGCTCGGTAATCGAGCCCACCAGGGGCACCATAATTTCGGGGCGCGGATCTAGACCCTGCTTCTTCAAATCTGCAGCGGCAGACACTAGCGCATGAATCTGCATTTCAAACAGACCCGGCATCCACATACCCAAACGCACCCCGCGCAAACCTAGCATCGGGTTAGCTTCATGCATCTTCCTAACCGCGGTGAGCATCCGCTGGTCATCCGGGTTTACCTTGCCTTCAGCTTTTTGCAGGGCAACTTTAACCTCTAAGCCAGTCAAATCCGGCAAGAACTCGTGCAGCGGAGGATCAATCAAACGAACCGTCATCGGCTTGCCATCCATAACTTGCAGCATTTCCACAAAATCTTGCTGCTGACGCTGACCCAACTGAGCCAGAGCCTCTTCCCGGTCAGCCGAACCCGGCTCCGAAAGGATAGCGTGTTCAACCAGAGGACGGCGATCACCTAAGAACATATGCTCTGTACGGCAAAGCCCAATCCCTTTAGCTCCAAATTTTACTGCGAGCTGTGCGTCCTGCGGATTATCGGCATTAGCGCGCACTTGCAAGCGAGCACGTTTATCAGCCAATTCCATCATCCGGTCTACACAACGCACCAAATCCTGCAAATCAGCATCGTTGTCGCAAGCCTCAAGACCCGCAGTTAGACCGCTCTCTAGATAAGTAGTTACTGGGGAGTCCTGAACCGGAACCGCGCCCTCGAATACTTCACCAGTCGCGCCGTCAATAGCAATCACGTCGCCCTCGTGGAAAGTCTTGCCATCAACGGTCAAAGTCCCGGCTTCGGCATCAATCTCTAGAGCTTCCGCGCCACAAACACAGGTCTTGCCCATACCACGAGCCACTACCGCGGCGTGGGAAGTCTTACCGCCACGCGCCGTAAGTACACCCTCGGCAGCGACCATACCGGCTAAATCATCAGGATTTGTTTCCCGCCGCACCAAAATACAGGATTTACCAGCATCCTTTGCAGCCTGTGCTTGCTCGTTATTAAAAGCAACTCCACCAACAGCAGCCCCCGGAGAAGCCGGCATACCGCGAGTTAGCCTGACCCGCACGGCGTCATTATCGAACTGGGGGAACATCAACTGGGTAAGCTGTTCACCGGTGACGCGCTCTAGCATCTGATCCTTGGTGATTAGACGTTCCTCGTTAAGTTGTACCGCAATCCGGAAAGCAGCTGCTGCTGTCCGCTTACCCACGCGGGTCTGCAACATCCACAGCTTGCCTTTCTCGATGGTGTACTCGATATCGCACATATCCTGGTAGTGGGTTTCCAGTTTGCGCATAATCTTGATTAGCTCATTGTAAACCGGCTCGTTTACCGTCTTGAGGTGGGAAAGAGGCTCGGTATTACGGATACCGGCAACCACGTCCTCGCCCTGAGCGTTCATCAAGAAATCACCGTAAACACCCGATTTGCCAGTTGAAGGATCCCTGGTAAAGGCCACGCCGGTTCCAGAATCATCACCCATATTCCCAAAGACCATGGTGCAGATATTCACCGCGGTTCCCAGCGAATTCGGAATCCGTTCGCGGCGACGATAAATCGCTGCCCGCTCGGTATTCCAAGACCTAAATACGGCTTCAATCGCCATATCCATTTGGGTACGAGGATCTTGCGGGAAATCATTCCCGGTCTGTTCTTTAACGATTTGTTTGAACTGTGCTGTCAAATCTTGCAGGTTTTCGGCAGTCAAATCCACATCGGCCCGCGCGCCAACTTTTTCTTTCATGGAATCGAGCGCATCGGCAAATAAATCGCCGTCAATATCTAGCACTGTCTTGCCAAACATTTGCACCAGGCGGCGGTAAGAGTCCCAAGCGAAGCGATCGGAGCCTGACATCTTCGCCAGCCCTTGCACCGACTCGTCATTAAGTCCCACATTGAGGACGGTCTCCATCATTCCGGGCATCGAGAACTTCGCACCTGAACGCACTGAAACCAGCAGCGGCTCATCTTTGTCTCCGAGGGTGCGTCCTATTTGATCTTCTACCCCGCGCAAAGCCTGAGTTACTTCCGGAACTAGGCTTTCAGGCACCTCGTTATGCTTGAGGTATGCCCGGCAAGCATCGGTAGTAATCGTAAAACCGGGGGGAACGGGCAAACCCAGATTGGTCATCTCTGCCAGGTTGGCACCTTTACCGCCCAGCAGGTCTTTCATACCTTTGTTGCCCTCGGCGAACATATAGACATATTTTGCCATAGGTTAATGGCCTCCATTTGTATTCCATTTGCGCTCTTTAAGCGATTCTTTCATTTTTATCTTAGCAGCTAAAAAGCCCCGTCTAGTCCTTCGGTCCTCCATGCTAGAACGACAACCCCAAATTGTGGTTTTATTTACGAGGACGCGCGGGGAGTTTTCCTTTTTCTTAGGTATTTGTCTGGTAGATAACCCTGGTAATCGTGCTTCTGCCAGCGGGGCAATAAATCCGAGGCTTCTAATCCTTTAAACTGGGGGTTATGTCAGTGTATCCCCCTAGGAGGCAGCGTCCGATTTCTCGCGCTCACCGCGCGCGGCGTCGCTCGGATTGGAATCTATTGATTCGCGCCTCCTCATTAGCGATTGCGCTGGCTATTACCTTTATTTTGATTCTCTCGGCAATGCCACGAGCCCCGAAAACCGCACAAGCGCAGCCGACTGCCCCTACTTTAAATTGGACCGCGGTTCCCTTACCTAGCAATGAGCAGCAAAAGAAAGAAACCCAGGTTCCTTTGAAAGTTAGTGGCGAGCTGGCTGGTGGGGAAACCTCAAAAGATGTCCCCCAGTCAGGTTCGGGTAAAACTTCGGTAGTGCCTGGCACATGGCCTGGCCGTGGCACTGGCAAAGTCTACTTTTATCGGGTAGAGGTCGAAAATGGGCTGCCCATTACTGGTGAAACGGCTGCGAAAAGCATTCACGCGATTTTGAATGATCCGCGCGGGTGGGGCGGAAAAGATGGGAGTGTTTCTTTTACCCGCACCGATGGTCAGGCAGATTTTCGGATTGTTATTGCTAGTCCCTCTCTCACGGATAGACTGTGCGCCCCTCTTACCACCAACGGGGTTTCAAATTGCCGAAACGGCAGTAATGTGGTGCTTAATGCTCACCGTTGGATTGGAGGAGCAAAAATGTGGTTTAACAAGGGTAAAACCTTGACTGACTACCGCATTTACGAAGTATCCCACGAGACCGGTCACTGGCTGGGTAACGGTCACCTGTTTTGCCCGAAACCCGGAGGTTTGGCTCCCGTAATGCAACAGCAAAGTTCAGATGGCGGAGATAACCTAGGTTGTATCCCCAACGGCTGGGCACACCCTTAATCTTTAGTACGCTTAGAGCGTTTTTAGCGCTCTTTCAGCCCGATTTCAGGCGGGTATGAAAAGATTTAGGTATGAGCGTTTTACTATCCATTGGTTTTATTCTGTGTGGCGGGGCTTTGATTTTCCTGGCGACTCGCAGCGTTCGCAATTTAAGCTCCCGCGAGAGGGCGCGGAAAGTCCATTTTGAACGAGAGATTGGCAGTGTTGATAACCTGCTCGCTTCCTCGCAAGCTGACCGCGATAAATTACGTCAGATGCGGGACTCTGGACGTCTCCAGCGCTGGGACGCGATTCGGGACGTGATGCGCGAAGAGGGCGTACCCGAGGACGTTGCCACCGAATTTATTGACCGCCTCTAGTGCTCTCTTGTTTTTAGGTTTCCAGGGCGGTTTACCCCCTAATCCCGGTCCAAAGTTTCACCGCAACTTGATTTTTAGTTTTACTGGAAAATTTTCCAGTAGTTTTCAAGTAGATTTTCCAGTAGCCTATTTACGCAGGTAGCCAGGATAATTCTCGTGAACTACTAGAAAAAGAATCTTTCCAGTAGCTTTCAAGTAACTTTCAAGTAGATTTTCCAGTAGCTAGAACGATGCTCTAGGCAAGGGAAGTTAGCACTGTTAGATTTAGGTAATCCGCGCTTCCTCGGCTATTTCAAACGCCAAGTTGCCCGCGGGTCGCGCACACTTTTACCTTGCCAAGAGACTAACCCCAGGTCTTTCAAATCTTTTAAAGCTGCTCGCGTTGTTGGTCTGGTAAGCAACGCAAACTGCGCGATATCACCGGTTCCTCCGGAGCCTCCAAGGGCTTGCAAAGCCGATAATACTGCTGTTGCACTGCGTGACAGTCCCGTCCTTTCCCCAGGAAGTCGCGGCTGATAACGCAAAGTTAAGACTACGTGCATAGGTTCTTGCCGGTATTCCGGATTAGATAATCCGTACTCATTCATCTGTGAAAATATACGCTTAATCCCCTCCCCCAGCTCCTGGGCATACCCCAGGTCACAACAGGTGCGGGCAATCCTAGGATTTATTGCGTATCTGGCTATTTCTAGGGGCGCTTTAGCGACAAGCCTTCTATCTCGAAAGCTACCCGGGTTGCTAATTTCAATCCGATTATCAAATATCTCAACCCTGATTCCATCCCCCATCAGGTCATAGGCACGATGTATTACCGCATTAACTAAGCCTTCTAACCAGGCTCCTTGAGGAATCACCGGTATGTCAGCAAATTTACCGTCTTGCCCCAAGGCGCGACGTCGGGGTATTACCTCCTCAATCCACTGCACCGCCTGGTCAATCGCCTGAGGTATAGGCAGTTCAGTCCGCCTGTCAAAAATTATATTTTGGCTTTCTCCAGTCAAGCGTTCATTTCCTTGAAAACGACACACCCGGACATAGGCTCCCGGTAGGAGTGCAAGCGGAGAATCAGCGAACAGTAAATATGCTGCATTATTGATGCGTCCGTCTTTGTCGCAAAGCGAACGCGAACGAAGCAGGTGCTTTTTTCCGCGGCTAGCACCAGTAGCTTCTAGGAAAGGGACGATATTTTTCTGAGGTAAATCAGCGAAGGTGAGGTCGCGGACAGTTTCCGCTTCAAATTGCCTAGCTCCCCGGTCATACTGTAGACGGCGAATTTCATCCAAGCTCAGACGCAACGAACGGTCGCCACGGCGGAGGTAGCAACTATCGTCAGTGCCGCGATGCACCTGGTCACTAGGAGTTACTAAAAAAGCTAAAACAAATCTAGAAGCACCATCCTGGCTAGTAGTTGCTATTTCCTTTACTTCACAATCAATCGGCGGACTGCAGAACTGAGCACTGGGAGTCAGGCGCAGCTCGTTAATCTTTTTTGTGAACCGATTTAAATCCTGAATATTCCGGTCTTTAACTCCCACTATTGCCGTACCGCCCTCAGCATTGGCAAATGCAATGAGAGTGCGAGCCAACATTTTTGGGGAAACTTCTATCGCTTTACGTTCAAACCACTGATCTTCGTCCCGCAAACACAGCTGTCTAGTGCGTTCCTTGATATTGGAAGCAAGAATAGCGTCTATATTGTTCGGTGGCATACCTAGAGTATAAACCTGTCAAATAGATTTTACTGGAAAATTTTCCAGTAGTTTTCTAGTAGATTTTCCAGTAGCCTATTTGCGCAGGTAGCCAGGAAGATTATCGTGAGCTACTAGAAAAAGAAACTTTCCAGTAGCTTTCAAGTAGATTTTCCAGTAGCTAGAAAATCAGGTGGCAAACGCAGGTTAAGAGGTCACCCACTTCAACAGCCATACAGCTAGGAAATGCGATCCACCAAAGTATCAGCAAATTCTTCCAGCGCCGCCTTAACTTCTTTATCCTCCAAAGAAGCAATCGCTGCTTTCGCGTCCTCACACCAGGAAAAAGCCAATTGCCGCGTGCGCTCCAACACCGAATGTGCCCGCAACATTTGCACTACTCGTTCCAACGCCGCGTCCTCGCTAACCAAAGCGCCTCGGCTGAGCTCCCCTAAAATCTTTTGCCCGTCCTCATCGAGAACCCCGCGCGCCGCATCCTGCCTCAGCAACAAAATCGGCATAGTATCTACGCCCTCGCGCAAATCCGTTCCCGGAGTTTTCCCGGAATCTGCGCTGTCAGAAGATAGGTCGATAACATCATCGGCCAGCTGGAACGCAACCCCAATCTTTTCCCCGAACTGGACGACCGCTTCGACCACCTCGTTGGATGCCCCAGCAAGCTCCGCCCCAAAACGAGCAGACTGGGCAACTAAAGAACCTGTCTTGTCAGCTAAAACCTGAATATAGAAATCTACCGGATTTTGGTCATCGTCAGGACCAAAAGTTTCATTCAGCTGACCGCGACACAACCGATCGAAAGTTACCGCGTGCTGCAACACTGCTTCCGGCCCTAGACTAGCAACTACCTGGGAGGCGCGAGCAAAAACCAAATCCCCCGCCAGGACTGCGCGGTTATTACCCCAGATGCGCTGCACAGCGTTCACTCCGCGTCTGGTAGGAGCAGAGTCCATCACGTCATCATGGTACAAAGTTGCCAGGTGGGTAAGCTCAACCACCACGCAAGCACGCAGTACTTCCTCGCTAAAAGACTGCTTACCAAGGCAAGAGCACAATAGTACCAGCGCAGGACGCATCCGCTTGCCACCAGCCCGAGCCAGGTGTCCTACGATGTCGTCCAGGACTCCGCGATTATCTGACAGTACCGAATCTAGGCGAATCTCCACTTGGTTAAGACCATCAGATATTTGATCTTCAAGTTGGTCGATACGCTGCTGAGAAAAGTTACTCACGGGATAACAATAGCGGTGTTATGCAAAATATCTAGAACCGAGCCTGGCAAAAGCCCCAAGAGCACAGTCAAGAAAGCACAAATCCCAATCGCCACGTAGGTGATTTCTGCGTGTGGAGCAACGGTAGTATTCTCTGCCACCGAATCTAGGAACATGATTTTACCTAGACGGAAATAGTAGAAAGCAGTAATAGCCGAAGCAATCACAGCGCAGATAACCAGCGGGGCTGCGCCTCCTTGTATACCGGCGCTGAAAGCTAGGAACTTCCCCATGAAACCGGCAGTCAAGGGAATACCGGCAAAAGACAGTAAGAACAGCATCATGCAGCCAGCCAAAACCGGGTGAGTCTTACCGAAACCAGACCATCCCTTCATCGAATGCTGCTCTGCGGTAGCTACGCCGTCCTCATTAGTTACCCGAACCAGGTAAATAATCGCAAATGCTCCGATAGTGGCAATCCCGTAGGAAAGCAGATAGAACAAGACAGCGCCATTCGCATTTAACGCCCCCTTGGTGAAAGCAATCAAAATGAAACCAGCATGGGCAATCGAGGAGTAAGCCAACATCCGCTTGATATTGTCTTGCACCAAACCGAAGAATGTCCCTACCATCATGGTCAAAATAGCGACTGTCCATAGGAACGGCTTAAAGCTGCCCTCAACCTGAACCACCACGGTCGAAAAGAACCGTAGCATCGCTAGGAAGGCTGCCGCTTTGACCCCGGCAGCCATGAAACCGGTAACCGGGGTGGGTGCGCCTTGATAAACATCTGGCGTCCAAGCATGGAAGGGAGCCGCCCCGATTTTGAAGAGCAAACCTACCATCATCAAAGCCGCGCCGGTCAGCAGCAGGGCAGGTGAAGCAATCTGATAGGGAATCGCTAGCGCCAACTGGTCAAGTAGTAAAGAACCGGAGTATCCATAGAGCAAAGACATTCCCATCAGCATGAATCCAGAGGCAAAAGCTCCTAGAACAAAATACTTCAGGGCAGCCTCTTGACTGAGCAGGCGGCGGTAACGCGCCATAGCAGTCATGGCGTATAGCGGCAACGAAATAATTTCTAAGGCTACGAACAGAGTCAATATCGAGTTTGCCATGGGAAATAGCATCATGCCACCAAGAGAAAACAGGCTCAGGGGCAAGACTTCGCTGCGTTGATAACCGCGCCTTTCAGTTTGTTCTTCCTGGAAAGATCCCGGAATATCGGACGGTTGCCCCGCGAAAGCAGAAACCCGGCTGCCGGTGCGATCAATCATTGGTAGTAGCGCCAACAGCCCCACTATCAGCATCAACAGCTGCGAGAACATTGAGAACCCATCTACAATCAGTTCCCCGCGCACCAGACGCACACCACTTTGCAGATTGAAAGCTCCGAATGAAGGGGCAAACGCCAAGAGCGCAACCGCAACTACCGCGATTGACCAGCCGCATTGCACCCCCCAACGCTGTTTAGCCGGTACGAATGCCTCTAAAAGAATCCCGATAACTGCCCCGGAGAGCACGACCAGTACCGGAGCCATTAATGCCCAGTTAAAACCGAGATCGCTAATACTTTCAATCACGGCAGCATTGGTTAAAGTCACTGTCCGCTCCCTTCTACTTGCGAGGACGCATCCTGGGTAATAACCACCTGATTGGCTATTTGCGACATGGGATTAACCAGTGGCTGCGGATGCAGACCGATGATTAACATCAGCACTATTAGTGGTGCCGCAACTCCCCAGCGTTCCCGCTGATTCATGTCACTTATCGATTTGCGATGCGCAGGGGCTTTACCTGTGAAAATCTTTTGATAGGGCAAAAGGACGTAAACAGCACCTGCAACTACACCCACCAAGCAAAGAACCGATGCCCAATGATAAACCTTGAAAGTACCGATTAGTACCATTAGTTCCGGAACGAAACCGGACAAACCAGGCAGTGCGATTGCCGCCAAACCCGAGATTAGGAAAGTACCGGCAATCAACGGGGTAACTCGCTGCATACCGCCATAGGCTGCGATTTCTTGGCTATGCCCACGTTCGGTGAGGAATCCACCAATCAGGAACATACCGGCGATTGATAGACCATGTGCAACCAT
Source organism: Varibaculum timonense (assembly GCF_027694345.1). Taxonomy (NCBI): domain Bacteria; kingdom Bacillati; phylum Actinomycetota; class Actinomycetes; order Actinomycetales; family Actinomycetaceae; genus Varibaculum; species Varibaculum timonense. The sequence continues at coordinate 212,672 of NZ_JAQEVU010000004.1, read as the reverse complement.
ATACACCATGGCTCCTGCCAGCGCCACCGTATTACCTACATAAATAGCCATAACCATTAGTCCAAAGTGCGCCACTGAGGTGAAAGAAATCAGACGCATCAAATCTTTTTGCGCCAAAGCAGCCAGCGAACCCCAGATTACGGAAATTACCGCCAAGATAACGAAAACTAAGGCAGCCCGTCGAGACGCATTTGGGAAGATAGTTAGGCACAAGGTAATCATGCCGAAGGTACCTATCTTGTCCAAGATTCCTACCAACAAGGCGGAGGTTCCCGGACGGGCGTTCTGGGCGGTGTCGGCGAGCCAAGTGTGTACCGGCACCATCGGCGCCTTTACCGCAAAGGCGATAAAGAAAGTAATCATTAACGCCATTTCCACGCCGGGACTAGCTTGTAACTGTCCTGCTAGTTTTTCCAGCAGGAACAAATTAGCGTGCTGCTCATTAGAGGCAGCAGCCAGCGGAGAGTAAACATAGACTCCCACGATTCCGATAAGCATGACAAGTCCGCCGGCCAAGGAATAAAGCAGGAACTTCATAGCGGCTGCTTTTCGTTTTGCGCCATTACCGTAGCGTCCAATCAGGAAGTACATGGGCACAAGCATGGCTTCGAACGCCAGGTAGAACACGAACACGTCACGTGCTGCGAAAATCAGCATCATAAATGCCAAAGTGGCTAAAGTTAAACCCACGTAGCCGGCATCATCATAGCGACCTTTTCCGTCCTCTAAATCGCGTGCCGAAGCAATCAACACAATCAAAGTGAGCAACGCTGACAATACCAGCATCGCTAGTCCAAGACCGTTTACCCCCAGAGCCCATGAGACCCCGAGGGCGCGAATCCAACTGTGGGTTTCCGCAAACTGGTAGACGGAGGCTTTACCGTAGTCAAAATTCACAGCCAGGTAGATAGTACCTAACAAAACCAAGGCAGCTACTGACAATCCAATCTGGCGAGATGCAACCCGGGTAGGTTTAATCAGCCACAGCGTTAATGCCGCTAGCGCCGGTAACGCTACCAAAAGCGTTAGTACCGGGAAAGTTGAGTTCAGGATTGTGATTCCCATTTATGTTTTCCTCCTGCCCCTAAACCAATTGACTTGCGACCACTAGAATCAGGGCTAATAGTACGCCGCCCAGAATGTAGCTTGCGTAAGCGCGGATATACCCGTTTTGTACGTGGCTTACCGCGCGCCCAAATGCTTGTGCACACCAGGCAATCGCGCGCACTAGTCCATCAATCACGCCGCGGTCAGCCGCGCCTACACCGGTGGTCACGAGTTGGGCGGGTAACATCGCCACTGACTCGTTAATAGTGTCTTGGTATAGATCAACGCGAGCAGCTTCTACCAAAACGTTAGAAGCTGGTGCTACTTTCGGAACTTCACGGCGAACATACATTATGAATGCTAATGCCAGACCACAAAGTACCAGCAGCAAAGTGACTATTGAAATCAGATTGTGCGAGATAATCGGGTGATGGGATGCCATCATCGCCGCCTGAGTACCAGTAACCGGTTCTAACCAATCGTTGAATTTATCGGTGAATCCCAGCACCATCCCAATACCCAGCGAGAATACCGACAATACCAAAATCGGCCCGTTCATTAGCCAAGATGGCTCATGCGGGTGAACCTCACTGCCACCGTCAAGTTCGCTCGTCCACCGTTTTTCTCCATGGAAAATCATAAAGAAAAGCCGTGACATATAGAACGAGGTGATTCCGGCGCCAATCATCGCTACTAGCCCGAAAATCCAGGCTCCAGTAGTCCCGAATGCTATTTCGTTAAAAGCAGCGGCAATAATGGGTTCTTTGGAGAAGAAACCAGAGAATGGAGGTATCCCCAGGATGGCTAACCAGGCAATCCCGAAACAAATCCAGGAAATCTTCATTACCCCTCGCAGGGCTCCGAAGCGGCGCATATCAACCTGTTCGTTCATGGCGTGCATTACCGAACCGGCTCCTAGGAACAATTGAGCTTTAAAGAAACCGTGTACAAACAGGTGGAAGATTGCCAAGGTCCAGCCAATAGGACCAAGTCCTGCACCGAGCATCATGTAACCAATCTGAGACATGGTGGAGGCGGCTAGTACCTTCTTCATATCGTCTTTGGCGCAGCCCACGATTGCTCCGAACAGTAAGGTAATTGCCCCCACGATTGCCACACATAACTGCGCAGTAGGTGAAGCCATAAAAATGTCACCCGAACGCACAATCAGATAGACACCCGCGGTAACCATAGTGGCAGCGTGAATCAAAGCCGAAACCGGAGTGGGACCGGCCATAGCGTCTCCCAGCCAGGCTTGCAGCGGGAACTGTGCAGATTTACCACACGCGGCCAGCAGCAAGAATAAACCGATTGCGGTAGCCCAGCCAGCGGTCAGATTATCCGAGGGACCAGCTCCCAGAACGTCCACGAACCTCAGAGAGGAGAAGTTGGCGTACATAGACATCATGGCGAGCAGCAATCCCAGGTCACCGATACGGTTCATTACAAAAGCCTTCTTGGCGGCTACCGCATTGGCTATTTCGTGATTCCAGAAACCAATTAGCAGGTAAGAGGCGAGACCGACGCCTTCCCAACCAAAGAACAAAGCCACATAAGAATCTGAAAGCACCAGCGTCAGCATCGATGCCACGAAGAAGTTCAGGTAGGCGAAGAAACGACGCCGATTTGGGTCGTGTTCCATATAAGCAACGGAATAGACATGGATTAGAGAACCTACAAACGTCACCAGCAATACGAAAGTCATCGAAAGTGGGTCAAGTAAAAGATTCCAGGCAAGCTCAATCTGGTCTTTGCCACTGCCTGCCTTGAACCAGGTAAAAACAGGAGCCAGAATTGAGCGCTCAGCTGGGGCACTGCCAATCATCTGACAGAAGATAACAAAACCAATCAAGAACGAAGACCAAGAAGCGGCAACTGCCAACCAGTGACCCCATTTATCGGTTGCACGTCCACATACCAGCAATAGCCCCGAAACTACCAACGGAATCGCGACCATCAGCCAGGCGTAGGACGCAAACCCGGTAGCTGTTACCTTGCCTATTTCTTCGGTTGTGGCTAGCAATAACGAATTCATTATTCCTTTTACCCCCTAGCGTCCCATCAAACGCACTTCATCGACCGAGGTCGAACGGCGCGTCCTAAAAATAGAGACGATAATAGCCAAGCCAACAACCACTTCTGCTGCCGCTACCACCATGACGAAGAAGGCCATCACTTGCCCTTCGATGTTTTGATGCATATTTGAGAAAGTAACCAGCATCAGATTGCAGGAATTCAGCATCAGCTCTACCCCCATCAGCGCGATTACCGCCGAATGGCGTACCAGGACGATTACCGCACCAATAAAGAACAAAATAGCTGCCAATACGAGATATGAAGTCAAAGACATTATTTGCTGACCTCCCCTTGGGTGGTATCTGAGTCGGGTTCAACCGCAGGATTACCAGGATTGTTACCCTCAATTCTGACCGTGAACACCCGCGTCTGGGGAGCATTCAATCCGCTCGGGGCTTCCTGTCCGGACATGCCCCAGGCTCCGGATTTCGTGACTGCTTGCGAGGCGGCAATGGAGTGCACTCCTTCGCCCGGATTCCCACCGAGGTCGGCTCGAATCTTCTCAACTACGTGCGGCGCTGCTTCCCCTAGGGAACGGTTGGTATTACGCGCCCTCAGAGCCGGGGATACCGAGCTGATAATGGCACGCTCGTCCTCGCCGGAAATAGCGGGAACATCAGTAGCGTTACTGGTCTGGTAAACACCGGGCGCAGGCTCTTGACCGGGATGAATGCCGAGTTTATCGTAGTCATCCATTCGTGCTTGCGCCGTTTCCGGTTGCTTAAGCATCTTGTGAAGCCTATCCCCGTGGGTAAGCGAAACTGCCGCTACCACCGCAATTATCAGCAGACAGCCGATTATTTCCATAGTGTAAATATGCTCGGTGAACAGGCTCATCGCGATTTTAACCGGGTTGGAATCGGTAGCGCCCTGGACGGAGGCAGTAGCCATCTGCGGTACTTCGCCGTATTTTGGCAAGTATGCCTTAAGGAGCATTACCGCTACGATTAGCGCCCCGAGACCACCAGCTCCAATTGCGCTCCAGCGCAAGAAACGGCGAGTACGCAGGTAGTTATCAGAGGCGGCAACCCCCACCATCATAATGATGAACAGGATTAGGGTCATGACCGCACCGGTATAGACCACTACCTGCACCACCCCAATAAAGTAGGCTCCCTGCGAGGCGTACATCATTGCCAGGCAGAGCATTACCCCCACCATACATACCGCAGAGTGAACTGCGGTTCGGCAAAACAGCACGCCGAGCGCCAGCGCCACCATGATTACCGCTGCAACCCAAAAGAATACGGTTTGTCCCGTACTAAAATCTGTAGCTGCGGCTTGGGCTAGCAATGTCATTGCTGAACCTCCTTAACCCTCGACTGTGTAAGAGTCGGATCTTCTGGACGGTGCTCGCGAACCCAGTCACGTTGCGCCTGGGTCACGCCGGTCACCTTCCCTCGGTAATAGTCGCCATCGGTGGTTCCTTCCACCATGGGATGAGGAGCTGCGAGCATTCCCTCCTCAAGGGGAGCGAGAATCTGGCCTTTTTCGTAAATCATGTTTTCGCGATGGTAATCAGCCATCTCGAATTCATTACTCATGGTTAGTGCCCTGGTGGGACAAGCCTCCATGCATAACCCACAGAAAATGCAGCGCAAATAGTTAATTTGATAGACCTTGCCATAGCGTTCCCCGGGCGAATATTGCGCCTCGGGAGTATTGGCAGCGGCCTCTACATAGATGGCATCCGCAGGACAGGCCCAGGCGCACAGTTCACAGCCAATACATTTTTCTAATCCATCGGGATAACGATTCAGCTGGTGACGCCCATGGAAACGGGGTTGGATATGCGGAGCTTCGTAGGGATACTGCTCGGTGACCGTGGGACGGAAAAACGAACGGAAGGTAACCCCAAATCCGGCAACCGGTGCAAAGAATTCACCAACCGGACCTTTAGGATCGGGCTCAAAAATCATATCGTCCCTGGTGGGATTACGTTTACTCATCAGATTCTCCCCCTTTAGCAACCAGGTAATCTTCATCTGCGCCCACATTTGTTAAAGCACGGGGACTGGGAGGTAACGTTTGCCCCGGCATTGGCGGCACCGGATAGCCCCCAGCGAAAGCATCAAAGGGCGCACTGGCGGCATACTCTTTAAGCTCTTGTTGTTCTCGGGCTTTGTTATCTGCCTTAATCCCTGTTATCCAGATAAGAACGAGGGCGAATATAAAGATTGCTGCGATGGCAATCATTCTTTGCGAAATAGTGCCGATACCGTAGAGGCTGACTACTCGCATAACTACCACCACTACCATCCAGGCAATTGATACTGGCAGCAAAATCTTCCATCCCAGCATCATCAACTGGTCATAGCGAACCCGCAGCAAGGTACCACGCACCCAAATCATGAACCACATGACTGCCCATACTTTGATTCCAAACCATAGGAAAGGCCATAGTCCGCTGTTGAGTGCGCCCCCCAAGATTGCTTCCCCACCGGGGAAACGCCAACCACCCAGGAACAGCGTCACGCAAATCCCCGATACGTTAAACATATTGATGTATTCCGCCAGGTAGAACCAGGCGAACTTCATTGAGGAATACTCGGTCATATGCCCCGCTACGATTTCGCCTTCACATTCGGGCAGGTCGAAAGGTAGACGGTTTACCTCTCCCATCATCGAGATTATGTAGATTACGAAAGCGGGGAACAGGGCAATACACCACCACATAGGCGACTGAGCAGCCACAATCTCCGAAGTTTTCATCGAACCGGATACCACGAACACGGATACTAAAGACATTCCCATCGCTAGCTCGTAGCTGATTACCTGTGCAGCAGACCGGGTTGCACCATATAAAGGCAAATGTCCGTTAGAGGCCCAACCTGCAAGAATAATCCCGTAAATTCCCAGACCCGCGACAGCTAACATATAAAGCACAGCTACATCAGAGTCGGTTAGCTGCAAAGGTGTTGAGAAGTTACCGATATGCAGACTCGGACCGAAGGGAATCACCGCGTAGACACAGAACGCACAGGCAGCGGTAACGATTGGAGCCATTAGATAAAGAACTTTATCAACCTGTCGTTTGAAGATATCTTCTTTGGTCAAAAGCTTAATGGCATCGGCCAATGCCTGGAAAAGACCGAGCGGACCGTGAACATTAGGTCCTGGTCTGGTCTGAATACGACCTAGACCACGCCTTTCCACCCATAGCGCCATAATTACGCTGATAATCAACCAGAACACGATAAATACCGCCTTGATAAGCGTTATCCACCAAGTGTCATTACTGAAATCAGCGGCGCCAGTACTATTTGCGCTTAGCAGAATTGCTGTATTCACTGCTGTACCTCCGCAACGGGCTCCAATTCGACGAGGGCGCCACTGCTAACGCCCAAAGACTCATGTACGTGACAGTGAGCAGAACATTCTGGCACCCACACCACGCGCTGTGGCATATCGGTTAGCACCACCGGAAGCTGGATACTCCCCTGGGCTGTTTTCAGATTTACCGCCCCACCGGCACTGATACCAAACTCTTTCGCTGTTTCCGGACTGATACGCGCAAACGAAGCGCGCCCAGCTGCTTGCATATCTGCTGCCCCGCTCTGCAAAAGACCCTCGTCAATTAGGGGCTTATGGCAGGTAATAACAACTTCATTAGCTTGAGGAGCAAGTAAGTCAGCGGGCGTAATTGGCTCGAATGACACCCGAGAACCATTCCAATCAAGCAATTCGTTAGCTTCGGCGTAAATTGACTTCAGAGAGTCTATCCCCAGCTCGATTCCCATTACCTGTGCCAGTTTGTTTAGCACTTGCCAATCGGGCATATCTTGAGAAACCAGGGCTTGCCCGAAAGGCCGCAGCCGTCCTTCCCAGTTAATGAAAGTGCCAGGTTTTTCCGAAACCGGAGCTACCGGAAACACTACATCTGCTGCTTCAGCTGCGGGAGTTAAATTGATTTCCAAAGAAACCACAAAGGGGCATTGCTTTAGAGCTTTGTCCGCTAAATCCTGGTCTGGCAGGTCACGTAAATCCAATCCCCCCAACACCAGCGCGGACAGTTCTCCACTAGCAGCGGCCTGCAGGATTTGTTGGGTGTCGCGTCCCGGCTCAGCTGGTAGCTGCTCGCCCCAGACCGCAGCCAAATCATTGCGAGCTGCACTGTCATGTCCGTTCCGCCCAAAGGGAAGTAAACCAGGTAATAGACCAGCTTCCACCCCGCCACGCTCTCCGCTGCGGCGCGGAATCCACGCCAGACGTGCTCCGCTCCGAGCAGCTAAATCATTAACCGCACTGAGCAGACCAGGCACTATGCCGGCACGTTCACCGACAACGATTACTGCGCCCTCGTCCTTAAGACCCGCAAATACCGTACCGAAATCACCCTCGGCATCGGCTTTTACATTAGCAACTACTTCCGGTTCGGTTCCAGGAGCTGCAAATAGCACTGTAGCTGCGGTTTTTACCGAAGAGGGCGAAGCAAAAGGTGCTACAGTAGCCACTTTTACGCTGCCTTTTCTGACCCCTTTACGCAGCCGGAGAAATACCGCACCGCATTCGTCCTCGGGCTCAAAACCAACCAGGAGCACTTGACCAGCTTTTTCCAGGTCATCATAGGTAACCGGCATTCCAGCGCCCGCAAAATAGGCACCCAAGAAAGATTCTTCTTCTCTGCCAGCTGTGCGGGTACGCTGATCTATATCGTTAGTCCCGCACACTACCCGGGCAAACTTTGACCAGGCGTAGGCGTCCTCGAAAGTTAGCCGTCCTCCCGGTAAGAAACCAACTTTGCCCTTGCCAGCTGCGGATAATCCCTGGGCTGCACGTTCAAAAGCATCAAACCAGGAAGTTGGAACTAACTTGCCATCTTCACGTACCAGTGGAGTTTTAATCCGAGACGGTTGGAACTGCCACTCGTATCCGAAACGATCTTTATCGGTAATCCATTCCTCGTTTACCTGCAAATCCTTTTGCGCCATCCTGCGGGTAATCACCCCACGACGAATGTCGGTACGCAGCGCAGAACCGGAAGCGTCCTGTTCGGTTACTCCTGGCGTAGAAATCAAATCAAAAGGACGTGCCCGGAAACGGTAACGTTTCGAGGTTAATGCCCCTACCGGGCAAATCTGAATAATGTTGCCTGAGAAATAGGAACTGAAAAGTCTACCTGACTGATCTTGCTCATCTGCCCCTGCCCCCCGAGCAGCTAGAGAGGAAAGCGGAGCCGGTTTTCCATGCGAATCCGACAACGCCTGTGTTTCCGGGTCGAGGCGCAGCTGCGGTTTTGAACCGTCAGAATCGGAGATTCCCAGGGTTTCCTGGTCAAAGGCGCCAACATTTTCACCCATGAAATCGTGGTCGTCACACGGAGAAGAACCGCCGCCACGTCCTTGCAAAGCGATAAAAGAGTCACCAGCAATCTGGTTAGCGAAGCGTACACAACGCTGACAGAGCACGCAGCGTTCCCGGTCGATTAGAATCTGACCGGTTAGTTCCACCGGTTTGGGCCACAGCCGCTTTTCATCTATAAACCGGCTGCGCAAAGTACCGTGCGACATCGCTTGATTCTGTAGCGGACATTCCCCGCCTTTATCGCAAATCGGACAATCTAGGGGATGGTTAATCAACAGGAACTCGGTGATCCCATGCTGGGCTTTCTCCGCTACCTCCGAAGTGGCAGCAGTTTTGATTTCCATGCCTGCCATCGCGGTCATGGTGCACGCCGGTTGGGGCTTGGGCATAGGACGAACCACCCCGTCACGCCCCGGCATTGCTACCTCTACTAGGCATTGCCGGCAAGCTCCGGCAGGATCTAGCAGTGGGTGGTCACAAAAACGGGGAATATGGATTCCCAGTTTTTCGGCTGCTCGAATTAGGAGCGTCCCCTTGGCGACCTCGATATCCTGACCGTCAATATTAATTTTGACTTGTTCACTCACAGGAGGCCTCCTTCGTTAAAAACCTCCGAGGCGGCGGGCGGAAATGCCTCCCACCAGGGAGTGGTATAGCCAGCTTCGAATTCTTCACGGAATTTCTCGATGCCGCTCCGAACCGGGGTGGCCGCGGCATCTCCCAGGGCGCAGAAGCTACGTCCCGCGATATTACCGGCGATATCGTAGAGTAAATCCACGTCCCCCTCTTGTCCTTTACCAGCCTCGAGGCGGTGCATTATCTGCTTCATCCAATAGGTACCCTCGCGGCAGGGGGTGCACTTACCGCAAGATTCATGCTGATAGAAGTCTGTCCAACGGCTAATTACCCTGACTACGGAAGTAGTGTCATCAAAGATCTGCAGGGCGCGGGTTGCCAACATAGATCCGGCGGCAGCTACGTCCTCGTAGGTTAAAGGAACATCTAGGTCAGCTTCGGTAAAAAGCGGAGTTGAGGAGCCACCGGGGGTATAGAACTTCAAGGTGTGACCCTCACGAATCCCGCCAGAGTATTCCAGCAGCTCGCGAATGGTTATGCCGAAAGGAGCCTCATATAGACCGGGGTGTTTAATATGTCCAGACAGGTTAAACATACCGTAACCTAGGGATTTATCTTTACCCATTGAGGCATACCAATCAACCGAATTTTGAAAAACGGTAGCCACCTGAGCCATGGTTTCCGCGTTGTTGATAACGGTAGGACGAGCATAGAGCCCCTTAACCGCAGGAAATGGCGGTTTTAGCCGCGGGTGACCCCGCTTGCCCTCTAGGGAATCCAGCAGTGCGGTTTCTTCGCCGCAAATATAAGCACCGGCTCCGGCATGGGCGATAAGTTTCAAATCTCCCAACAGCCCCGCATCTTCAGCCTCTTTAATTGCCACTAACAGGCGGTTATAGGCGTGAACCACTTCGCCGCGGATATAAATAAAAGCGTGCTTACAGCCAATGGCAAAACAGGTGATTGCGACCCCCTCGATTACTGCATGGGGGTTAGCCAGAATCATGGGGATATCTTTACAAGTGCCTGGCTCAGATTCGTCGCAGTTCACGGTCAGGTAACGCGGACCCCCATCATCGGGAGGTAAGAACGACCACTTTAGACCAGTACCGAAACCGGCACCGCCACGCCCTCTAACTCCGGCTGATTTAACTGCTTCCACAATTTCCGCCGGTTCCAGGTGTTTAGCTTTTTCCAACCCACGGTAGCCACCAGTTTTCCTATAAGCCGCTAGCGTCCAGCTTTCAGGCTCGCGGTACTGTTTAGTAACGATGGGGGTCAGCGGAACCCGACGGATTTCAGACTTTAACTTTTCGCTCACTTGCCCGTCTCCTTGTGCTCAGCAGAGGAGTGTTTCTTGCCCACCGCATCTGTTCCAGCGGCATTTACTGCCTTACCTGACTCGGTTTCATGAATCTGGGTTGTATCTGATTTTTCAAACTGTCCCGGATCGGGAGCTTCCATTCCGTTTTCTTCCGCAACTTTCAGTCCCCACAAACTGGCGTGCCCGGCTGCCACGCCCTGATTTGCGGTCTGGGGATTGGGGAATCCAGCCAAAATGCGACTGGCTTCTTTAAAGGTAGGAGCCACCTCGGATCCGCGCGTAGGACGAACCGGTTTACCCGCTTTGATGTCGCGTACCAATTGCACGGCGGATTGGGGAGTCTGATTATCGAAGAACTCCCAATTAACCATAACTACCGGAGCGTAGTCGCAGGCAGCATTACATTCTAGAGCTTCTAAAGTAATTTTACCGTCCGGGGTGGTTTCATCATTTCCGACCTCTAGCTCTTGTTCTAGGGTCTGCATAATGGTGTCTCCCCCGAGGACGGCACACAGAGCGTTAGTGCAAACCCCTACGGTGTATTCACCGTTGGGATGGCGTTTGAATTGGGTGTAGAAAGTCGCAACCGCGCTAACTTCTGCCCGCTGGCAGTTCAAAATATCGGCAATTAATCCGATACCGTTGGCAGTTACATACCCGTCTATGCTTTGCACCAGGTGTAGCAGCGGAATCATCGCGCTACGCTCATGCCCCTTGGGGTAGCGGGCAATGATTTCCGCAGCTTCGGCGCGGAATTTTTGCTCAATTTCAGGGTTGTAATAACTCATTAGCGATCTACACCTCCCAGTACGGGATCCACACTGGCTAGCGCCACAATCAAATCAGAAATCGTGCCACCTTGAGCCATTAGGGATAAGGATTGCAGGTTAGCGAAGCTGGGGTCACGGAAATGTGCCCGATAAGGCCGAGTGCCTCCGTCAGAGACCACGTGTACCCCCATCACGCCTTTCGCGTGTTCTACTAATTGGGTTGCCTGACCGACTGGCGCTCTAAACCCTTCGGTTACCAGCTTAAAGTGCTGAATTAATGACTCCATGGAGCTGCCCATAATCTCTTTGATATGTTCAGGAGAGTTACCTTGACCGTCAATACCTACGCTTAGCTGAGCCGGCCACTTAATTTGTGGATCGGAAATCATTACCGGGTCGCCCTCGGTTTCATCAAGGCGATCTAGTACCTGGTAGATAATCTTCAAGGATTCGTAACATTCGTCAAAGCGCACCACGGTTCGGTTGTAGGCATCGGATTGGTCGGCTACCGGAACATCGAAATCAAAGTTTTCATATCCACAGTAGGGTTGCATCTTCCGCATATCCAGGGGATACCCGGCTGCCCTAACGGAAGGACCGGTCATAGACATTGCCATATGTGCAGATAAAGGCAAAACCGCAACATCGCAAAAACGCGCCTTGAAGATGGGGTTTTGTAAGGTCAAATCCTGTAGTTCGTTAATATCGCGCCGAGTCTTTGGTAATAGGTCGCGAATATATTCAGTGCACCCCGGCGGCAAATCTTGTGCCACCCCACCGGGACGAATATAGGCGTGATTCATACGCAGACCGGTTACTTGTTCAAAAATCCGCAGGATTTCTTCGCGTCCTCGGAACCCGATAGTCATCATGGTGGTGGCGCCGAGCTCGTTACCACCAGAAGCGATAGCAACAATATGGGAAGCTATCCGGTTAAGCTCCATCATCAGGATACGAATTAGATTTGCCCGCTCTGGAACCTCAGCGGTTTTCTTCAAAACTTTTTCGACTGCCAGGCAGTAGGCGGCTTCTTGGAAGAACGGAGCCACATAATCCATGCGGGTACAGTAGGTCACGCCCTGTGTCCAGGTACGGTATTCCATGTTCTTTTCGATACCGGTATGCAAATAACCGGTACCTACCCGCACGTCACGAACATATTCCCCGTCTAGCTCTACAATTAGGCGCAGCACCCCATGGGTAGAGGGGTGAACGGGCCCCAGGTTCATGACGATGCGCTCGTTGGCGAGCTTTTCGACTTCGGAAGCCATCTCTTCCCAGTCGCCACCTTGCAAATCGTATTGCGGGGTGTCCTTGGTAATTAGATTATCGAGGGCGGATCCGGCTGCTCTTAGCAGCGGGCTGTTTTCGCTATCAGATACGTATTTCATTTAACTGTATGACCTCCGCGAATCGGCGGGCGGAACTGTAGCGCCCTTAAATTGCACCGGAATACCGCCTAGCGGATAATCCTTCCGCTGAGGATGACCTACCCAGTCATCGGGTAGAGCAGTTCTACTAAGACCGGGATGACCGGTAAAGATAATCCCCATCAAATCCCAGGTTTCCCGTTCCCACCAGTCATTTCCGGGATAGGTGGCTACCACCGAGGGAATCCGAGGGTCAGATTCCGGACAGGTAACTTCCAAACGTAGTTGGCGGTTGTGGGTTGCCGAATAAAGCATATAGACGGCGTGCAGTTCTCGCCCTTTATCGTGCGGATAGTGCACCCCGTTCACCCCCAGGCATAGCTCGAAACGTAGGTCTTGATCATCGCGCAGCCAACTGGCAACCTGCGGCAGGTGCTCGCGGGAGATAAAGATAGTCAGTTCATCATTATCGACTACCACCCGCTCGATTACCTGCGCTATTTCCAGCTCAGACTGTTCGATAAGCTCTTCTAAAATCTCTACGACCTCATCGAACCATGATCCATAGGGGCGGGGACTTTCAGCGGGCATTTGCCGCTGTAATTCGATGTCTCCAAAACCGGTAGTGTCACCATCATCATGCACCCCGAACAGACCGTGACGGATACCCATATTAGAGCCAGCAGCAAAGCCACGCGGGGCGCTAACCTCAACTGCTACCGGCCCGTCCTCTACATCGGAATGCAGGACTACTGTCTTGTCGTCTGTACTCACGCCAACAGTCCTTTCATCTGGGAAGTAGGAGTCGCTGCCAAAGCTGCTTGTTCTGCTTTACGGGCAATCTCCAAGCGTTCTTTTTGGGTGATGGGGGTGCGGTAATGAATCTGATCCCACAGCACCATAATTGCATGAATCAGGGCTTCTGGGCGGGGAGGGCATCCGGGCAGGTAAACATCTACAGGAACTACGTGGTCGCAGCCTTGTACCACCGCATAGTTATTGAAAACCCCTCCTGAGGACGCGCAGGCTCCCATAGAGATAACCCACTTGGGCTCGGGCATGGCATCGTAGCAGTTCCGAATAATCGGTGCCATCTTCCAGGAAACCCTACCCGAGACAATCATCAAATCAGCATGGCGGGGCGAGGCACGGAATACCTCCATCCCGAAACGGGAAATATCGAAACGAGGGGTTCCAGTGGCCATCATCTCGATAGCGCAGCAGGCTAGACCCATAGTTACCGGCCAGAGGCTGGCTTTACGGCTTAGACCCATGAATTTATCTAGGCTGGTAAGCGCGACTCCTGCCGGTATCTCATTATCAAAAGACATGCTTTACCTCTCTCTTAATAGTCCAGTCCGCCCCGGCGCCACTCATAAATGTAGGGCACCAGCACCAAAACGATGAACAACAAAATGTCGATTAGTACCGGAATGGCCATCACTTGACCAAAGTGACTTATCGATACGGCAAATGGATACAGGAACACCATTTCCACATCGAAGACGATAAACGTCATTGCGATTAAGTAATACTTAATCGGGAAACGCCCTCGCGCGTCCTCGTGAGCATTAGAGTCAATTCCGCATTCGTAAGTACCCAGCTTTACCTGGTTTTTACGTGCCGGTCCTAGGAGCGCGGACAGTACCAAACCGCCCACGGCCAGCACAATCGCTACCGCGCCCATTATTAACAGTGATGCCGATGGACTCATTTGGTCTCCACATCCTTCTTGTCTGCCCAGTCATCTCTGAACTGGCAACTGCCGTAGTTTCCGGTTCTTTTCCGGCTCAAATCTTCTATCTCAAAAATGTTCCTCATGATGGTTTTACCACCTTAGTCAGAATTTGTAGCACCCGGTCGGAGGCTACTCCGCCACGGCGTTCATAACCATCAGAAAGCATTTTATGGACAAAACGCATCAATGCCGGTTTGTCCAAACCATATTTGGTGCAGGCGTGCATAATTTTCGGGTTTTCGATTAGTCGCACGAATACGCGACCTAGACTGTAGTAGCCTCCGTATTGATCTTGCAGGTCGCGAGGATATTCCTGGAGGGCGAGTTCGGCTTGAGCGCGCGAGGTACGACCTAGTGCCTGGATTAAAGCATCGGCTGCGCGCCGCCCGGCAAACATTGCCGGAGCAATGCCCTCTCCGTTGAATGGCGACACCATTCCGGCAGCATCCCCAACCAAAAGTAGCCCATTTTCGTAAGCCGGTTTACGATTAAATGCCATCGGCAAGGGCGCTGAACGCAGCGAACCAATCATGTTTTCTTCGCTGAGCCCCCACTGTTTCGGCAAGTTAGCTACCCAGCGATTAAATATCTGTTTATAGGGCAATTTGGTTGATTGTGCACCCGAAGATACCGAGCCTAGCCCCACGTTTACAATCCCGTCGCCCATCGGGAACAGCCATCCGTAACCGGGCAACAGGTTTGAATGACCGGGCTTACCGTCCCACAGTTCCAGGTGGGACTCCATCATTTCTTCGTTACCGCGAGGGGAATAGAAATACGCCCGTGCCGCCACCGCCAGGGGGCGATTCTTGAGGGGGGTTCGCCCTTGCCGAGAGGCTAAACGAGCATTTGCTCCGGTGCAATCAACCACGTAGCGAGCACGGAATTCACGATTCTTTTTTTGCCGAGTTTGTGGCTCGCGCACGATTGCGCTTACCCCGCAGGCGTAACCGTCAGCGTCTGTAACCAGGTCTTGTACGGCGGTGTTTTCAATTAGTCGCGCACCGCAAGCGACCGCTTGCTGAATAAGTCGCTGGTCAAGCTCGGTTCGCTTGCAAGTGAGCCCGTAGGAGGGAAGCGAAGATTTTTCAGGCCACGGTAGGGTAATTCGATGTCCCCCACCAATTACACTGAGCCCCCGATTGACTTGCCATCCCTCTTCAACCGGGTTAATCCCCATTGCTAGGATTTCTTTTACCGCTCCCGGGGTTAGACCGTCACCGCAGATTTTGTCCCGCGGGAACGCAGATTTTTCTAGGACGAGGACGTCTATACCGGCTTTAGCGAGGTGATAGGCAGTTGCGGCCCCGGCAGGACCAGCCCCTACGACCAGCACTTGACACTGATCTTTTGCAATCTTAGTTGCCATGCCGGTTTGCCCCCTCCCGCAGTGTAGGCGTCCTCTTGACTAGATGGACTTAAACAAGTTTAACCAGGTTTTAGGCACGCTGCGCACGCCCATACTAGGCTAACTTGCTTTCCTATCTGGTTGAAGTCAGAGCAATTTGTGCTGGCAGAATGAAAATCCCACTATTTTGTTCATTAGAATCCCGAATCGATTAAGCAAGTTCTTCCTTACCTAATTCTAACTGCGTGCCTAATCGCGGTGATTATCTTGACGGTTCTACACGTTTGTATAAAACCGCTATCCGCCCTATTTATAGGCTCGATGAATCGCCACCGCACCTAAAGTTAGATTGCGATACGAGACTTCACCCCAGCCGTTTTCCTGAATCAGTTTTCCCAAGGTTTCTTGATTTGGCCAATCCAAAATTGAGTCAAACAGGTAGGTGTAGGCATCCGAATCTGAAGAAATTAGACGACCCGCTACCGGCAGCACGTTTCGCATATAAAGCTCATAAGCTTTGGCAATAAACGGCGACGGAGGGGTAGAAAACTCCATAATCGCGAGCTTTCCACCCGGTTTCGTAACTCGCGCCAGCTCTTGTAAAGCAAGCGCGGGATTATTCATATTCCTAAACCCAAAAGAGCAGGTAACGGTATCAAATTGTTCGTCAGAAAAGGGCAAATCATGGGCATCGGCAACTATAAAGTTGAGCTCCGGATGTCGCTTTTTGCCCTCCGCCACCATCCCGGGAGAAAAATCGCAACAAGTTACCTCGGCTCCCGCGCGATAAAAACTGAGTGAGGACGTGCCGGTACCCGCCGCAATATCTAAAACTTTCTGCCCTGGGCGCGCAGCTACAACTTTAGATAGGCAGCGTCGCCAAATCCGGTGTTGCCCAAAAGTCATAAAATCGTTTGTCAAGTCATAACGGGCGGCAACCTGATCGAACATTCCGGAGACCTCCTCCGGTTGCTTATCTAAACCAGCCGCTAACTTTGAATCGTTGTTAGTCAAAATGATTCCTTCCAAATAGGACATCTGCCAGGTTAGTCAGAAATAGTCTCAGTTTCCAGCTATTGATCTAATCCTTTAAGTTCCAGTCCCCGCCGCCTAGCCTTAACCTTTTGGAGAATCTTGCTGATTCGCGAGCGACGCCTAAAATCTATCACCGGCCAGCCACGTTGAAATGCCCGCACCCGCAACCAAATATCAGGATTAATCGCCGAAGGTTTACCCACTAAAGTCAGCAGGGGCATATCATTATCGGAATCTGAATAGGCAAAACATTGGGTAAGGTCGTATCCACGTTCTTTAGCCAATGCTATTACTGTTTCTCGTTTACCTTGAGAATGCATTAGCTCAGATGCGAGCTGTGGTTGGTAAACACCGTCCTTAACCGCAATCTGGGTACCGATACCTCCGGTTAGCCCCAGGCGCTCGGCCAACATTTGCGGTAGCTCTGCGGGTGCGGCTGAAATCAACCAAATATCGTGACCGGCAGCCAAATGGCGTTTGATTAACCCTTGCGCCTGAGGGAACAGTTTTTTCTCTAATAAATCGCATACCTGCTCAGAGATTGCCATTATCTCTTGGCGTGAATGTCCTGCCATTACTCGCAAAGCTCGATTTTTTACATGTTCAATACGATTTTGATCTTCCCCTAGCACAACGTACATGAAAGCGTGACGTGCTGCGAAGAACAGGTCAGATACCCCAAAGAATCGGTGGCGGAACAATTCGCGAGTGAGTATCCAAGAGCTGGCTCCCCGAATTACGGTTTCGTCTACATCAAAGAAGGCTGCTACTCTCGGTTTCGCTTTCACGTCTCTACCCTACCTATTTGGCGGCGCTCCTCGCACCCAGTCTTATGCAAGATTGGTTTGTTAGAGTGGTGTCTATGCAGAAGCTGACCACGATTCATTTAATGCGCCACGGGGAAGTGGATAATCCTGACGGGGTTCTTTATGGACGTTTACCCGGTTACCATCTAACCGACTTGGGCAAGCAAATGGCGCAGATGAGCGCGGAATATCTATTGGAAAAAGGGGCTTATTTAGAGGCGATTATTTCTTCTCCTCTAGAGCGAGCAGTAGAGTCAGCTACTCCGGCTTCCCAGCTGTTTGATTTGCCGATTAGCACCGACAAGCGTCTGCTCGAATCTATGAATATGTTTGAGGGCGAAGTGGTCAATGGCAACCGCGCCGCCCTGTTTCATCCGCGGAACTGGCCTCGTTACCGTAATGTGCTGCGTCCGTCTTGGTGTGAGCCTTATGCGGTTCAAGCCAGTAGGGTTAGGGAGGCGGTGCGTTCAGCTTTACATTCACCGATTAAGGATTCTTCCCGCTTGGGACACTCGGATGATGGTTCGCAGATCCGGGAAATCTTGCTGGTATCTCACCAGCTTCCTATCTGGGCTTTTCGCCTTTTTGTGGAGGGTCGCCCGCTTGCACATTTGCCTAACCGGCGTCAATGCTCCCTCGCTTCTCTGACTTCTCTGACGTTCCTTGGTAATACCTTGATTTCTTTGGATTATTGTGAACCGGCAGCGCCTTTGCTCGCTCGCGCCAGCGATATGGTGCCTGGCACTTCGGCTGCCGCTTTAAATCAAGGTAACTAGACCCTGCCTAGCTGGATTTATCTTTATCGGGCTACCCTCTAGGAATGTAGCCAAGTTGAAGCGGTAGAGCTTTATTCCGGGGAGGACGCTTCTTCCGGAGGGTTGCTGCCCGGATTGGTCTCGCCCTCCTCACCTTCCGGCGTGGGAGCTATATCCTCACTCGCAATGCTATCTTCAATGCTACCGGTGGATTTTTGGTCGTTAGCAACAGGGGGTTGGTTTTTCGTGGCACGTTTTTTTGCTTCTTCTTCCGCCTCGCGTGCCAGACGTTCCCGCCGCATTTTTGCCTCAATCGAGAACAGGAAATCGGGGTTATCATCAGGAGCTTGCGGTATCTCCGGTTCGCGCGATTCGGAACGCTCGGCGCCACCCCGGAAGATTTCTAGCGGATTTTTAGGGATTTCGACTCTTCCATCAGAGGTTTCGGCTTTGCTAGCCCAGGAAATGACAATCCAAGCTAAGGGGCCTAGTAACGGTAACAGAATAATTATTAGCAACCAGAATGCCCGTGGCAGCCTCCCAGGTAAATCTGTTTTAGCTGTGCGTAAGCAGTCCACCAGCGCATACACGGCTAGCAGAATTTGTACCAGGGTAATAACTACCGCAACCATGTTCTCAAGCCTAGCAACAACCGAGCTTTTAGCCACCTATAGCCCCAGATAGGCCCAGCCTAAACCAATCGCCACTCCATAGATTAAGGTGATTTGCCCCACTTGTTTCAGGGTTTTTATTAGTTCTTTTCCGCTAGCCCCACGCAAGACTGTTGCCATTGCCAGACTCATCAAAATCGCCATTACCACGCCGAACACTATTGCAATCCAGCGAAGATTAAATGAGACTACCCCCAAAATCAGTGCCCCATAGAGGTAGATAGCGAACAGGTATCTTGAGGTCTTATCCCCCAACTTCACCGCTAGCGTATTTTTTCCGCTTTGGCGATCGCCAGCAATATCGCGAAGATTGTTTACTAATAGCAATGCGCAAGAAAGCAGCCCGATCCCGCTGGCCGCTGCCCAGGTACGCCAAGGAAGAGAGGCGGTTTGCACCCAAATAGTGCCCTCGGTCGCTAATAAGCCAAAGAAAGCAAATACCATGAGTTCTGAAATCCCAGGCAGATAGCCGTAGGGATGTTTGCCACCGGTATAGAACCAGGCTGCTAGCACCGCCAAGGCTCCGAGCAGAATCAACAGGTAGCTTCCTGACCAAATACACAGCCCCAAACCAGATATTGCCGCCAAAAAATAGCAGCTGATAGCGGCGGCTAGTACCGCTTTGGGGGTAGCTAAGCCCTGCCCGGTAAGGCGGGTAGGGCCAACCCGTTTCCCGCTCGAGTCAGTTCCGCGAATCCCATCGGAATAATCATTAGAGAAGTTCACTCCCACCTGGAAAGATAACGCGACCAGTAGGGCGAGCAGAGATTTACCTATCGAGGCTTGCTGCAAACCAATAGCCGCCCCTATTCCCATTACTACCGGCGCTAAGGACGCGGGCAGAGTTTTAGGACGGGCAGCTTCAATCCATTGCGAACCAGTAGCCATGGATTACTAGATTCCTTTCTTTAAATTCCGATTTAAGTCTCGTATATTCACGCACCCAACGTTAATGCGCGTCCTTTGCACAGGTGGCTGTCCCCTTTTGGGGCTATCTAATCCAGGCTTCCCCGGCTGCTACCCGGCGCGCCGCCAAGTCCCGACAGGCACCGCGATCTGGGTTTCCTTTCAGGTCGAGCGGGATTTTGTCTACCAGAACGAGGGCGCGCGGAGCGTGTGCCCGGTCGAGCTGCCCGGTAACCAGCGAACGTACCAGCATAGCTAAATCTGTAGAAGGTTCTGATTCGTCCTCGGTCGGAATAGTTGATTTATGAGGGTAATCGCCTCGGTCACCGCGTTGCGTATCTGCCGGTATCTTTGCCGCCGCAATCTCCATTTCCTCCATATCACCGTCCAAGTCCTCAGGTAATCCCACTGAGGCTGCTTGCCCACTATTGGCGGTGGGGAAATATATTTCTCCCTGTTCCGTAGGGTTCGCTGTACCCCGAGCTACCTCGTAGATTCCCGCTGGTAACTGTCCAGTCTCGGCGGCAGCAACCACATCGACATCGGCTCCCCTGATTTTGGCTGCCATGGCAGCCATTGCTGCCTCTAGGGGGGTTAGCTGCGCAGAGGAATCTTCTTCCCCTTCAGCGGGTAGACCCGCTAATTTTCGAACCTTCTCGGAATCAACCTTGACTTTTGGTTGCTGAGAGAACAGAGGTGAGTTTTCGGATTTAACTTCCAGATTATGCTGGGGATTTAGGAGCTGGCGAGCAACATCAGCTGCCGGTTCGATTACGGCGGTCACCAAGGAACCCCATTTGGAATCGGGAACCCCAACTACCACCACCTGTTCGACTTGCGGCAAATCGCGAATAACTCGCTCTACTAGGGAAGCTTGGATACGTATGCCCGCACTAGAGATTACATCCCGTAACCGCCCATCAACTTCCAGACGAGGCCCGCGCATATGACCGGCATCTTTAGAGCGAAGCCAACGTTTGCGTCCTCGGGAAACAAAATCAACCTCGCCCGGTGTACCCAGGTAGCCGAGCATCATGCATATCCCGGAAAGCCAAATCCTATCCCCGATAGTTGCGACATGAACTCCCGCGACTGGCTGTCCCTCCAGGACGCATATCCCGCATGATTCAGGAATTCCGTAGGCTTTAACAATCTCAATACCGGCTTCTTTAGCCGCCCGCGCCAGGAGGTCGTGGCTGGTTAAACCGGTAACCATCAGAGAAGATACTGCCTGAAGGTCAGCGCGCTCAGCCGGAGGAATTTCTAATAGCTCCCCCAACTGGGTTTTTGTAATCTGCATATAGATGGGTGCTTCATCCCGACTAGAACGGTCTTTCGCTCTTTCTACCGCACGAAGTATCTCTTTGGCGCTGGCAGGTCGGGTTTTGGCTGCAATAATTGGCGGGATACCAACCGCGATAGCGCGCGCGAGAGTCATAATCCCGTCAATTTCAGTTGCCGGGGTGGCTAATATCCATCTACCTGGTCTACCTACCGCCGCATTAACCGCATCAGCCATAGTTTTAATAGCAAGTTGCGAGTAGCAGATAACCGAGGCGGTGGCGGGCGCTGATAAAGCTAATACCGCTGATTCAGGCAGCGCTTTACGCCGAGTCTCATATTCTTGAAGTTCAGCAGGAAATGCCGCGTTTTGAGGAAATGGGAAAAGAACCTGTCTTACCTTGACGGAGGCGCGGCGAGGGTTTTGGGAAGTAACGGCGGAGGAGCTTTCTTTGCTTCCTATAAGTTTGGCTAGCGCCGAAAGTAGCGTTGAGACATCCGCCGGGGAATCACCTATCGGCAGGTAATGAAAAGGAGAAAGGATTTCCATTGCGACTTCCTGAAAGTAAAGTTGTATCGACAGTTATTCTAGCCTGTTATTAACTTAGAGCTCTTAAAGCAGCGTAGCCAAATAACTAGCTAAAACTGCCACATGGAAACAAAATATGGTTCGTGACACATTATAAAAGATTAGGTTTCTTTTATTTTTCAGGTATACTGAAGAGAGCCGGTCGCTCCGGCTATTTTAGGGGAACGTGTGTCAAGATAACCCCCTAAACTACAACCTAGAGTCGGTTTCACATATGCGCAGGAGGGAGCGCGTGAAACCGACTCTAGGCATTTATAGGCTGCCGTGGCAACCATGCCCTCAGCACCGGAAAACCCCAGGTAACACCGTGAGCTAATCCAATAGCTGGGAAGCTATCAGCTCTAAGACTTGCGAGGAACCTCCAGATACCCGCACGTCAGCCAGAGAATCAGCGGCAGTAGCTCCGCGATTAATCACCGCCACTTTCGCTCCAGTCCCCCAGGCTTCCCGCAACACCCACAGCCCAGTTAAAACAGCCAAGGAAGTTCCCACCGCCAGCACCACATCGGCTTCCCGCGCCGCTGCAAAAGAACGCTCTATCGCCTCGCCGGGTAGGGACTCTCCGAAAAAGACGATTCCAGGTTTAATAATCCCGCCACAGCGCGGACAGGAAAGCAGGTTAAACTGGCAGGCACGCGCCGCCTGCTCATCGGCCGCCGCCAGGACTGCCACATTTTTGGGGTCAGGGTCATCCTTTACATCCGGATTAAGTTTACGCAGCTGGAGGTCAATATACTCACGTGAAAACACTGCTTTGCAGCCTAGACATTGCACTTCCTCGAAACTGCCATGCAGCAGCTGCACATTCTTACAACCTGCTTTGCGGTCTAAGCCATCTACGTTTTGGGTGGCGATGCAATTAACCAGCCCCGCGTCCTCTAGGCGTGCTAAAGCCCGATGTCCGGGAGTAGGCTGCAGCCGCGCCACAGTTTTCCAGGTTTCCTGGTTGCGGCGCCACACCCATTTGCGCCAATAAAGCTCGCCTAAAAACTGATCCATATCTACGGTAGGCATTCCCGACGAACCGGTGCCACGATAATCCGGAATCCCCGCATCGGTGGACATCCCTGCCCCCGCAACCACAATTGTTTTCTTGCCCGCCATCAAATCGGCAATGGCCAGGGCTCCTGCTTTTTCATCAGTAATGAACTCGCTCACGTTTTGCCTCCCGCCCTCAGATTACCCCGTTTAGAGGACGAACACCTCGGAAGAAGCCGATTAACAGCTTTTAGAAACTTTCGGTTTAGTTTCGACCTACAAATGGCAGGTATTTTGCAGGTCTTATAGGAGAGTTAATCCCCCAGCTTCCTAAGTATGGGAGTATCGGACAGAACCCGAAACTTTCAACTATTTTCAATTCAGCAACCTATTTGGCTTCTCAGCCCGCTACAATTAGGGAAGATTCTTTATTGAAATGACCTAGTAATGAAGGGACGGATACCGCCGTGCGACCCGTACACATTCTGATTCTGTTACTCGTGTTGATTATCATTTTTGGAGCTTCCAAACTGCCTGATATTGCCCGCAATATCGGCAAATCTGCAAAAGTTCTCAAGTCGGAACTTTCTGACCTCAGCGAAGATAGCAGTAACAAGCAAGTAGCGGCAGAACCTCAGAACCCGCAAATCCCCGCCGCACCCCCCGCTAGCTCTCCTGGTGCAGCTTCCCCCTCGTCCTCTCAAACCCCGAATGAACAAACGGAAATAGCCAATCCACCGGAAAACAAATAGCCCCCCCTCGCCCTCTATGCCGGGACAAAAAAAGACCAATCCGCAAGCCCGTATGCGGGTAAGCGAACACCTGCTGGAACTGCGTAAACGCTTACTTCTAGCGCTATTAGGTATCTTTGTAGCCTCAATCGGAGGGTGGTTTTTAGTTACCCCCACCTTGAATTGGATGCAAGAGCCATTGCGTTCCGTCAGCGAACAGGCACCGCAACTAAACTTTCAGACTATCGGTGCCGCATTTGATTTGCGGATTCAGGTTTCCCTGTGGCTGGGAGTATTAATTTCTGCTCCCTGGTGGATTTTTCAAATAGGAGCGTTTATCTCTCCGGGGCTGAAGCGAAAAGAAAAAATCTATATCGTAGCTTTCGGTTTAACTGGTCTTTTACTTTTCAGTGGGGGCGCTTTATCCGGTATTTGGATTATCCCCAAGGCGGTAGCAATCCTTAATTCTTTCACCCCAGAGGGCGCGGTAATGCTGTTGCGGGCGGATTCCTATATCACCTTCTTTATGCGAATGGTTTTAGCTTTCGGGCTTTCTTGCCTGGCTCCCGAAATCTTGGTGGCGCTGAACTTTGCGGGAGTAATGAAAGCTAAAAGTATGTTGAAAGGTTGGCGGTGGGCAGTGGTACTGGCCGCTGTTTTTTCGGCAATCGCCAATCCCCTACCTACCGCCTGGCCGATGATTGTGCAAATGTCGGCGCTGATTGGGCTTTATCTTTTGGCAGTAGGCATATCTGCGTTCAATGATTGGATACGGAGCGGTGGCAGCCTAACTAGGCTCTTCAACAAAAAGCGGAAAAAGTAAGCTGTCAGGCATGAGTATTACCGACCCGAAAGCCAGATACAGTGCATTTCCTCCGGTTACTCCCGAGGATAAGCTGATTGCTGATTTTACCCAAACGCTGCGAGTTCATTCTCGGGTGCTAGTAGGTTCCGGAGACGACTGCGCGGTACTGAAACACCCCGATGGGAACAGTGTAGTTTCTACCGATGTATTGGTAGAGGGAGTGCATTTTCGCCGTGATTGGATGAGCCTGGAACAAATCGGCAGGCGTGCTGCCGCCCAAAACGCTGCCGACATTGCGGCTATGGGGGCATCGGCCCACAGTGCAGTGGCCGCAGTTACGATTCCTAAAGATATGGGTAAAGCAGATATACACTCCCTGGCTACCGGTTTGGCTTGCGGGCTGGAAAGCTATGGATACGCCCTAGTTGGAGGGGATTTGTCTTCCGGACCTTGTCTGCAAGTAGCGGTTACGGTTATTGGAGATTTGCAAGGACGCACCCCGCTTTTACGCTCCGGAGCTAAAGCGGGCGACCTGGTTTATTTCGCGGGCAACCTAGGCTATTCTGCCGCCGGATTAGCCTTGCTGGAACGCTTTGGAAACCCGGATTCGGTTAAATCCGCCCTCCCTGAGGAGTTAGTCCAACTCGCGCAAGAAGTTATTTCCCGCTACCAGGTTCCGGTAATTCCCGCCTGTCTAGCTGCCCAGTTAGCTGCTAGCGGAGCACACGCCCTTATGGACATTTCCGATGGTCTCAGCCGTGACGGCGCTAAAATCGCTGCTGCTTCCGGGGTGGTTATCAATTTGCAGACCGCTAAGCTAGCTAAATATGCGCAGCGACTGGCGGGACTGGCTCAGGTTCTTAATAGGGATAGCTGGGATTGGGTACTGGGAGGCGGCGAAGATCACGGGTTGCTGTGCAGTGCTCCTCCCGGTTTTTCAGTTCCTGGTTTTATCCCTATTGGCGAGGTGGTAGCCTTGCCCGGAACTGGAAAGTCTCTAGGCAGTACCAACGGATTTGAATCCGTAGATATCGACGATACTAGCTTTTGTGCGAACAACGGCGACATTGGTAGCCAACATGGTGGAGCGTTCCTATTAGTGGATGGGAAAAGCAGCTATCAGAGCGGATGGGATCATTTTGCTTCCGAAAATAAAGCTAGCTAAGACGTGGTGGCTCCGACCGGCATCGATCCGGTGACCTTTCGATTTTCAGTCGAACGCTCTCCCAACTGAGCTACAGAGCCTAGGGTCGATAAGACCTGCGACCCAGACGGGACTTGAACCCGCGACCTCCGCCGTGACAGGGCGGCGCGCTAACCAACTGCGCCACTGGGCCATATTCTTTTATGTTTCCACCTTCCGGCAGATCGTACCCCCAACGGGATTCGAACCCGTGCCGCCGCCGTGAAAGGGCGGTGTCCTAGGCCTCTAGACGATGGGGGCCTCGCGGCCTGGTCCAAAGACCTCGGCTCAGACTTGAATAACTTTACCGGGCAAAGGCAAGCAAAGGCAAAGCGATTTCCTATGAAGCCTCTCACAACTGCGACCTACCCTCTATTTTACTCTTTAAGAACTGCATTTTTTGGCTGCAAACCGTAATCTAGAGGTATGCAGCTGCACCCTTGGGAGGCTTCCCCGTCTGACGAAACTGTCGAGCAAGTATTCGACTGGCTAACGAGTCTGGCCGGTATGGGGATAGGGGTAGTCGCCGGGATTATCTTGGCGCTAATCACTACCGCAATTTTGAAACTACTCGCCAGGCGCGAGCCACTCACTAAACTGATTCTCGACCGCGCCACCCGCGCCTTTTACCTGACGATGATTATCCTCGGTGCCTATTTGGGCTGGAAATACACTACCTCGGGTCTAAATATCGAGAGTTCGACTGGCATTGGGCGGTTTAGCCATGGACTGCTGATAGCGGTTATTTTGGTATTAACGTTCCTCACTACGCGCATCTGCTATCTGATAGAGGACGTGGCGGTCAAAGCTAACCAAGATAAGCCTTCTCGCAACCGCTCTAAGATGCTTACTCAGGCGCAAGTTATTCGCCGGGTTTTACAAGCAGTTGTAGTGGTAGTGGGAATTGCTAGCGCTATTTTGACTTTCCCCTCAGCTCAGGTGGCAATGAGCTCTATGTTAGCTTCTGCCGGTGTCGCCTCGATTGTGGCTACCTTGGCTGCTCAATCTACTTTGGCTAACGTGTTTGCTGGTTTACAGCTCGCCCTATCGGATGCTCTGCGGGTAGGAGACAAAGTTCAGGTTCCGGGGTTAGACGGCACTAAAGAACTGGGGACAGTAGAGGAAATTACGCTTACCTACGTGGTGTTGAGCCTCTATGATGAGCGGCGAATGATTGTTCCCTCTACGCATTTCACCCAACAGAAATTTGAGAATTGGACACGCAAGCATAGTCAGCAGTTAGGGATAGTGGAACTGCAATTGGATTATTCAGCGCCTATCGATTCGATTCGCGCTCAAGTTGATTTATTGCTTTCCGGCACCGAACTTTGGGATGGTCGCAGCGCTAGCGTCGAAGTCTCTGATATGAGCCCCGATTGCCAGACAGTCCGGATTTCTGTGTCCGCTGCCGACAGCTCTAACCTTTGGATACTTCGCTGTTACCTGCGAGAACAATTAATTCAATGGTTAGTGAAAGAAGTCCCCTGGGCGCTAGTTTCCCGCCGAATTCAACCGCAAGAGGTTCGTTACCTGAGCCGTGAGCGTTCCGATGAAGAAGTACACCGCCTGGCACGTAAGTTGGCTGGTGAAAACAATCCACAGAAAGGTTAAGATTCCAATGAGTAACTTTGATCCTCACACCGCGAGCGAGGCCGATTGGCGTCAGCGTCTAGACGCAAACGAATACCACGTTTTGCGGCAAGCCGGTACTGAGCGTCCCGGAACCGGAGAGTATCTCCATGAGAATCGGGTAGGAATTTATCGTTGCCGAGCCTGCGGGGCACAGCTCTTTAGCTCCACCACCAAGTTTGATTCTCATTGTGGTTGGCCCGCATTTTTCCAGCCCGAGGACGCAGCAGTCACCTATCACCAAGATTCTTCGCATGGGATGATTAGAACCGAGGTGCGTTGCGCTAACTGTGAAAGCCACCTGGGGCACGTGTTCGAGGACGCTCCCGATATGCCTGGGGGGCAGCGCTATTGCATTAACTCTATCTGCCTAGACTTCAAGGCGGACGATAATGCGGATTATCAGCGCTAATCTGCAACATGGCACTCCTGCTAAGGGCGTAGAGCCGAGCCAGGATTGTTGGCATGATTTGGCTAAGCAGTTTGCTTCTTACCAAGCGGACGCTATTTGTCTGCAAGAAGTTGATTTTTATCAGCTACACACTGGTTTTAGTAACCAAACCCGCGCCCTTGCCCATGCTTTAAGTCAGGAAACTGGGACTACCTGGCACTATCGTTTTTTAGGGTTTTTTGCCGGTCAGGTAGTTTTAGGGGTGCGCTTACCGGTTGCGCTTCCCAAATCTGTAAAGACAAATTTATTTAACCCTTTTCGCGCTGACCGTCCTTTGGTTGGTGGATACGGGCTGGGGATTCTCACCCCGCATCCGGTGCGCCGCTGGGTGAGTGCAAAACTGGGAGCAGCTCCGCCTCGCATCACTATTAACGGTTGGGATATGCGCAACTGGAGTTTTTATGGGGGACAAACCCGCAACCTATTAGGGGCAGAGGTTTTAACTAAACAGGGTAGCTTCCTGCTGGGTTGCACGCACCTGGAGTTAGGGTCTGTTACTGCGGCAAATCAGCTAGGTCGTTCTTGGCAGGGTTTATGTGCTTTAGCTGGTAGCGCTACCCCAGTGCTAGCTGGGGATTTCAATTTACGCAATGATGCGGTACGTGACATATTTCCCTATTTAACTATCGCTGATGCTTTGACTTATCCTGCGAACCAACCCAGTTTTCAAATAGATCACGTTCTAGCACCCCCTCACTGTCAGGTTGTATCAGCCGAAAATATTAAAATGCCGATTTCTGATCACCGCGCCCTATTCGTGGATTTGAATCCATAGACACCTTCACGCAGCTTAATGAGCAGGTGAAGGCTGGTTTTACAGTCTTCGCAGCAAAAGAATTGCGGGTCATAGTTTTTTCATTACTAGCGATAACCTTGGACATTGCCTACGGGGAAGTGTTAAACCGGAAAGGTACAACCAACGATTTACGAAGAGAAATCACGATTAATACAGGAGAAGATTATGGGTTGGATTGGTGCAATTATTGCTGGCGGTATTATTGGCGCTTTAGCTCGGCTATTTATGAAGGGCGAGCAAAACATGGGGATGCTAATCACCATTATTATCGGTATGGTTTCGGCGGGGCTGTCTGATTGGCTTCTCGTTAAACTAATTGGTGATGGTCATTCGGTAATTAGCTTCATTGTTGCGATTGTAATCGCGGTGGCTCTGATTTCCTTGTACTTGGGTCTTCGGGGACGCCCCAAGAATGGCTAGTCTTTGAGCCTTAGCGTTTGACACGCTGATAAGGATTTTAATCGAGGGCGGATTTGGTAAATTAGTTGCCGAATCCGCCCTCTTTTCCTGCTGGTTATCCCCAGTTATCCCCAGGATTAGGGTAAATACCCCAACTAACAATCTCGCAGCCTAAAGAGCTGCGGTAACACACAAAACCGCCTCTACCCTCAAGGTTTACTTGAGGGTGAGCAATAATAATTTGACAGAACCCTTAGGGATAAACTCAAGGAAAAAGTTATCCACAGATTTTATCCACAGGGTTGTTAGCTTATTTAATAACTGCTGCAAAAGCTGTGGAATAAACTTGTTAATAGATAATCCGCTACTCGTTGAGAGTACGTCCAGTTAAAGTTTCATAAATCTCTTGATAGCGATTAGCTGTCTGCTGCACCACAGATTCCGGAATCTTCGGGGGAGTTTGCAACTTGTACGGCTGCCAATGACATTCTTCAGAATCCACCCAGTCACGTAGCATTTGGGAATCTAGTTGTGGGTTGGGTTTACCCACCTGGTAGCTATCGGCATTCCAAAACCGCGAAGAATCGGGAGTGAGAACCTCGTCTCCTAACACCACCGCCTCTCCTCCATAAGGCAGAGCTGAACCGAACTCAAACTTGGTGGAGCCTAAAATAACTCCCCGTTCCCAGGCGATTTTAGCGGCTCGGTCATAAAGGTCTAGGGAATACTCGATTATTTTATCTACCCGTCCACTACCAACCAGGGACTGTAATGCTTCCCAAGAAACATTGTTATCGTGCCTACCCATCTGAGTTTTAGCTACCGGGTTAAACACTGGTTTGTCTAGTTTTTGATCGCGCTGTAAGCCCTCCGGCATACGCACCCCAGCGATTGTGCCTTTTTCTTGATATTCGCGCCATGCCTGCCCTACTAGGTAGCCGGATACGTGACATTCCAAAGGGTACATATCGAGATGACGGCAAATCATGGCACGACCCGCTACCATCTCGGGCACTGAGGAAGTAGACAGAAAATGATTTGGGATACAGTCCCCTAGCTGTTCTAACCACCAGGTCGTTAGCTGGGTTAGAGCAAGACCTTTTCCGGGAATTTCCGTAGGAAAAACCTGACCATAGGCGCTAAAACGGTCAGTAGCAACTATTAGAACCGTTTCTGAATCATAAGTTGATTGTCCCGCAGGGTAATAGATTTCTCGTTCTTTACCAGAAAACAGATGACGCCATCCACGCAGCGCCGGAGTGTTACTTGACGACATATTTATCATTCTTACATGTTTTATTTAGCTATGTGAGAGTGGGGGTTAAATGTTGAAAAGCCGTGTGGTTAAATAAGTATCGACCTTAACTATCAGGTACTGCCCAATTCGAGAGGTTACAACTTTGCATCAGCATTCTCCGACCACCGGCTCTACTCGTACCCGGCTATTAATCGCAGCTGCGATAACTTTTGGGGTGCTTCTCGCCCAGCTAGTCGGGGCGGTTTTATCTCATTCTTTGGCTTTAGCTGCCGATACCGGTCATGTGGCAATCGATTCTGTGGGGCTATTACTGGCTGCTTTTACCGCCACTTTAATGACCCGCCCTAGTACGGACGCTCTAACCTATGGTTATGCCCGGTTAGAAGCAATTGCTGGCGGAATCCAGGCGGGCATGATTATCATCATTTGCGCTGTCATTGGATATGAGGGGATTGCGCATTTAATCACCCCTATTCCGGTTGATGGCACCCAGATGGCAGCCTGGGCGGTGGCGGGTCTGCTGGGAAACTTGCTTTCGATGCTGGTAATGGCGGGACGTCACCGGGATAACTTAAACATTCGCGCGGCCTTTCTAGAGGTGACCGTAGATGCTATTTCCTCGGTTGGGGTAATTGCTGGAGGGATAGTTACTCGTTTAACTGGGATTAACCGCTTTGATGCCGTTATTTCTCTGTTAATCGCTGCCGCCATGTTGCCCCGCGGCTATAAACTACTCAAAGATGCAGGGGAGATTTTGCTTGACCGCGCCCCCAAGGAACTAAATGTAGCGGAGATTCGCCAACATATTTTGCGGGTAGACCATGTTACCGGACTTCACGACCTGCACGTATGGCCCCTAAATTCCCACACTGTATTACTGTCAGCCCATATCATCATAGCTAAACAGTGTTATAAAGATGGACACGCCCTCGAAGTATTACACCAGGTAGAAACCTGTATGAAAACTCATTTCCCGCGAAAAATCGAACACTGCACTTTTCAAATCGAACCCGAGGGGCACGCTGCCCATGAACTCTTAAAGCATTAACCCCCAAAGGATTAATCCCCCCAGCAAAGAGACTCCCCCCAAATCGGGACTATTTGAAATCTGCCAAATTCCCAGGAACTCAACAGTATTACGGTTGCGCATCCAGTTACCAAGGGCAATGGCAGCTCTGTCAGTTTTCTTCACCGCAAGATCGTATACCACCGCTCTGTCACCGGTTGATTGGGTTACTAAGGTCGTGGTCACAGTTGAGGGCGTGTTTTCCTGGTTACAGTACACCGTTAGAGCCTGAGACATTAGCTCACCTGTCAGGTGGTGGATGGCAATGGTTTGAAAATAAATTGTTTGACGTTTCCGTCTTGGACTTCTTTGGCGCTTACTCCATAAACATCGTGGATGAGTTCAGGAGTGAGAATATCCTCGGGGATACCTTGTGTGTGCAGGCGTCCATTTTTAAGAATAATTGCCTGGTCGCAGTAGCGGGTTACCAGGTTAAGGTCATGCAAAATTATGACGGCTGTATCGCTAACTTTCTTAATGATGCTAAGAATTTGGTGTTGGTACTTTACGTCTAGGTGATTGGTGGGTTCGTCTAGAAGCGTACATTTGCACTGTTGGGCGAGGGAGCGAGCAATTAGTACCCGTTGACGTTCGCCACCGGAAAGGGTATCCACGTAACGGTCTTGTGCATAGCTCATTCCAACAGCGTGGAGAGCTTCTTGACAAATTTTTCGATCTGCTGCGCTATATCCTTGGATGTCTTTACGATGCGGGGATCGTCCCAGGAGAACAATATCGAGCACGCGGGTTCTTTCCATGTCATGCTCAAATTGGGAAACGACTGCGATACGCCGGGCAACCTGACCGGGACGCATTTGGTTTAAAGGTTGCCCACTGAGGAGAATTCTCCCCTCCGATAGTTTTTGTGCAGCGAACATAGCTCTCATGAGGGTAGTTTTCCCGGAACCATTAGGACCAGCGATACCTAAAATTTTACCTTGAGATACCTCGAAGGAGACCCCGTCAAGAACTTTGGTGTCACCGAAATGAACGCTAGCTTTTTCTATCGTAAGGGGAGAATCATTCATTCGTTTACTTTCCTAGTTTCTTGAGCTGATCAGCAAGTTCAAATGTTCCATAAATCGCGGTGGGGGAAGCATAAGCTACTGCGGATTCCGCGTAGATAATGTTGCCGTTTTTAACCGCTTTCATGTCCTTGAAACCAGGAATCTTTTCAAGTCGTTGCATTGAACTATCTTTGGTGGCGCCCCCCATTCCGGTGAGCAAGATGATTACATCGGGGTCTGATTTAACAAATGCTTCTGGAGCAATGGGACCTTGGTGCGGATGATAGTTCGGGTCGATAGCGCTGACGAGGTTAAGGGTCTTATTTATTTCCCCCATGACTCCTTTGTTTCCGTAACTAAATAGTTCGGGACCTTCTCCGTAGTAGTAGGCGTAGGAAACTTTGCGTTCTTTACCGATTTTCTCATTACTAACTTGCTCTAGTTTCTCTTTAAGTTCCTTGACTGTGGCATCCGCTTTTTCGGAGGTGCCCATGATTTTGCCTAGCTGAGTAATCTCCGCCAAAGTAGTATTGAACGATTCATCGGATTGTTGATCTGTATAGAAGTAGTTACACTCGGTAGCATCTACAACGGCAGGGATTCCCTTTTCTGCTACAGCTTTCGGAGCGGTGGTTTCGGAACTGAATCCGCCACCATAAGCAAGATCAGGTTTCAATTTCATGAGTGCTTCCATAGAAATGGATTCCGTTGATAGCACTTTGATTCCGTCTGCTTTTTTACCTATCCAGGAGGGCGGCTCTTCACCCCATTCATTTGCGCGGCCAACAATGGATTTTTCTGCTCCGGCAGCAAATAGGTACGCCAAACCGGTGACTCCCATCGAGACTACTTTCTTAGGGTGAGTAGTAAACTTCGTTTCCACCCCACAGTTTTTAACCGTAATAGGTTCGTCAGCAGCGGTGCTGGACGATTCTTTTGTCCCGGAGCAGCCAGTGAGGGCGGCAGCTACCAGGCTTACCCCCAGTACGCCAGCCGCAATTCGTTTCTTAATCATTCTTTTCTTCCTTTCTATTTGGAATATTTCTTGATGAGAGCCATTAGCATAGGGGTTCCTACCAGGGCTGTTAGTATGCCGATAGGTAGTTCCGCTGGCCTGATAGCCACGCGGGTGCAGGTGTCGGCAATGACGACAAGCAGTGCGCCTCCCAGGGCAGAGATAGGTAACGCAGCTCGGGTGGTGGAACCGACTAGTTGCTTCGCAGCATGAGGAACGACTAGACCCACGAATCCGATGGCGCCGGTAAGGGAGACAAGCACCGCTATAGTGAGCGCCACTATGAGGAATAGGAGATTTCGATAGAGGCGAGGACTGGTACCCAGTGAGATTGCGGCATCGTCTCCCAGGTTAAGGATGTCAACCCTTCTTCCCCAGATGGTGAAGCAGATTATTGCAATAGTTACCACGCTGCCGGCGATAATAGTGTCATGCCAGGTGGCGTTAGATATTGACCCGAGCATCCAAAACATTACCGATTTGGTTCCGGCCGCGTTTTTAGCCATGAGAGTTATCAGGCTGGTTACTGCCGAGAAAAAGTAAGTTACCGCCATACCTGCAAAAATGATGCGTGTGGGAGTGATTTTTCCTCCTGCAGAAGCTAGCAGGGTGACGAGCAGGATGGAGGCTACTGCTCCCAGGAAGGCACCGAACGTGATTCCCAATGCAGATAAGATATTGCTGGTTGTACCGAAAACTATGACGGCTGCTGCGCCGGTGGAGGCCCCGGAGGAAATACCTAGAATATAGGGATCGCCCAATGGGTTTCGCAGTAGCGATTGGGTTATTAGGCCGCATATACCCAGGCCGGCACCAACGATTGCTCCCAAAACAGCGCGGGGAAATCTCACCTGGCCGATAATCTGAGTGTCAACGTCAGTGTCAGTAGTTCTTCTCAGAGTGGCACCGATACCTTCAAGTGCTGCCGATAATGAAATATCCGTAGCACCCACAATTACAGCCACTATTATTGAGCAGACTAGTGCTAACGCTAAGATAATTCCGAGAATTAGGCGTTGCTTTCGATTCGTCAACATGGAGAACCTGTTGCTTTCATTTTTATTTCAGATGCTTTTTGGCTCAGATAGCTCCACAGCTTGCGTTCGTGGGCTATCCGCTTGCTGGGATCACATGCCCCCTCATGTCCGCCTTTGCTGGAATAACGCCAGTACGTTACTTCTCCTCCCAAATTATTTACCCGTTCGACTAGGGCATCTGCATGAGAAATAGCGGTGACTGCATCGTGGCAGTAGCCAATAATCAGCCAAGATGTGTTGCTTAAAATTTGGGGTGTGGTATCACAGGCTAAGGGATCTTCTTCTTTCATAAAGTTATCCCAATCAGCGGTTTGAGGATCCCCGTACTCGTCTAACCATTTACGACCTAAGGTTGTTTTCGGCAGGTCTTTCGTGCTGCTAATCGGGACGCGGCATATTACTTGGGATACCAGTTCTGGGTGGTGGATAGTGGTAATCGCTGCCAGCAGTGCTCCATGAGACATGCCGTGTACGAATGTAGTCTCGGGGGTACAAATATCTTGACGATGCAATTCACGAATAGAAGAGGCTATATCCTCCCTGACTTTGCGTCTTCCTGCTTTAACCCCGGCTTGGTGCCAAGCTTTCCCGTATTCACCGCCTCCTCGGGAGTGAATAACGGCAACGCTGTAACCACGGGTTAACCATTTTGAGTAAATGTCTGGACTGTAAAAACTGTGATTGTTCCTCCCGAATCCTCCGTAAATAAATACGATTGTCGGCTGTTTTCCCGCTAACGTTCCGAAGCAGTCTATAGGGATTCGGGTTCCGTCCTCACTATGGGCCCAAATCTGTCTGCAGGTAAATGCGTTGTCATTTCGGGAGGT
Organism: Varibaculum timonense; assembly: GCF_027694345.1. Classification (NCBI taxonomy): domain Bacteria; kingdom Bacillati; phylum Actinomycetota; class Actinomycetes; order Actinomycetales; family Actinomycetaceae; genus Varibaculum; species Varibaculum timonense. Next base: position 177,894 of record NZ_JAQEVU010000004.1, on the reverse strand, counting down.
GTCATTCTTAGCGAAAGTTAGTTCTCCAGTTTTCCGATCAAGTCGGTAAAGGCGGGGAGCGTTAATAAAGGAGGAGCCTTGTAAATAGAGCTCTTGGTCGAGCATTTTTATTGGTTTAATGTGCTGTCCTAGTGGGAATGATTTTCCAGATTTGTGGGTGATGACATCAAAAGTTTTGGTGTCGCAAACCAGGGTTTCGCAAGCATCTTGGTAACCGCCATATACCGGGTTAGATCCAGAGGTTTTCCACTGTGGGTAGAAGGCACTGCCTTCGGGTAACCGGATCTCACCGCGCACTTTGATCATGTTTTCGCACTTAGGCAGGGAGGGTCGCGATATCTGGTTCACCTAACCTCCTTCATTTGTTCCGTAGTTTTATTTCCCTCTTGTGCAAAAGAAGAAACCATGTAAACTGTACTTAGGTTAGCATAACCTATGCGACAAGTTAAAGGCTAGCCTCTGAAGTTTCTATCGCTTGAAAGGAGGGGAAATGAACACACTCGAAATCGTAGAGATTGAGGAAGTGAACACCGATCAAATCACTGTTCCTCACTGCCATCACGGCGCTACCCAGCAGAGCTTTGCATGGAGGTAAGTAGATAGGCGTCGAGTAAAAAATAGTGCTAAGACGCACTTTACCCAATATTTCATATAGGTAAGAGGATCAGGGGTTATGTGGAAGATTTGCGCGCAAGTAAGGCCTTTGGATACGAATAGATGCGTTCTTACATGTGCAGATGGTCGTGATCTGGTGCTCTCAACGGATGCTAATAGCATCGTGCGCGTCTTAGATGCGGCGCAGGATGTCCAGTCCACTCACCCTTTGGGCACTCCGTTGAAAAAAGCATTAGAAAAACACAGCTGTTTTATCAACACGCATGACCTAGTCTTCCAGACCCCTGATCCTCAATCTGCGGCCGTTGCAGAGGTAATTGTCTGCGGTGACCCCACAATTGCGCGTTTAATAACTTCGGAGCTTCAAAAGAATGATGTCGCGGCGCGCCTGTCTTCCCAGTCAGTTCGCGAATGTGCATACCAAGTCTTCAATTGCGGCACGCTAGTGGTGTGCCGCGGAGATGAGCCTGCTCCCGTATTTGCGCAAACCATTGAAGACAATCTCGGGCTAAATATTTCAGTGATCACGGTGGATCATACCCCCGACCAACTATTGGTTGGCCCAGCAGTACTTAAAGGGCAAGGTGCAACTTATAGCGACAGTCTTGCTCGTCTCGCCGGAAATGCAGTCAATAGTGAAGTATTTCAAGCAAAAATGGGTAGCCCCATATGGGGAAGCTTCTTACCGCGCTTAGCTGCAGCCAAAAATATGGGGCACAAAGCAGCGGAATTAATTAGAGCTATTACTCGCAATGAAATCGATAACCAGAAATCAAACCCCCTTGACACTATTTGGGCAATTTCCTTGGAAGGGGAGCTCGAAGTTCACGCGGTGCTTCCCACAAATTTTATGATGGGCCCCCAGCCTAAATCCCCAATTCACCCTCCCCCCTTTGTGGTTGATAAATGCTACGGAATCGTAAAAGAGCTCACCCGGGTACAGCACAGTGCCTATATGCCACCTACGCTGCATACTACCCAGGCGAGAACGTGTGATTTACGCAGAACATCAACTTATATCAACACAGTTTTTTGCCAAGGCTCAACGTTAATCCCCAATGAGGTTGGAGAAAAAGAAAAGGAAGCGCAGATCCACGACACCGAACTAGCGGCTATTGGTGAATCAGTTGAGCGTTATTGTTCTAACCTAATTGATCTCAAACCGGTATTACATGGTTCTTATCGGGAATTAACGAGAAAAGGATACCCGCTTCTTCATCCGGAAGAACTGGTGCTTTTCTCTGCAAACCAGTACCAGCACCCCGGATTTCCTTTTGTACCGTTGACCCCTGACCTGCCCGTAGGGTGGGTGGAAGGTAGCTATTATGAGGATGAAGAGCCAGTTTTAGTTCCCGCCTCCTTGGTGTATGTCAACTGGTATACCAACCAGTACCGGCAAGAACCGAAAGTAAACTTTCCTGCCTTTGCTGGAGTAGCAGCAGGAACCAGCAGTGCACAGGCGATATTATCTGGTATCAGTGAAATTATTGAGCGGCATGCCACCATGGTGTGGTGGTTGAACACCCAGGCGCTTCCGCACCTGAAATTACCTCAGAAATACTTAGATCTTTTTATCGGGACAAAAGAGCCCCTCCGTCCCGCTTTGATCAATCTAGACAACACTTTCAATATTCCGGTTCTAGCCGGGGTAGTTCACAATGATGTATCTAAACTGGTACACGTTGGTTTTTCTTGTCGCTCGAGCGTTGAACAAGGCGCCTTAAAAGCCTGGAGTGAAGCGCTCACCTTACAAGAAGGAGCTCACGACCTCGCAAACCCCGAAGGGGCACATTGGACCGCAATCCGTAAAGGTCTACTTCCTGGACGCTCATATAAGAAATGGCGCCGTGACCGCCGCTATCTGGATGATTTCCGTGAGGATCTCAAAGATGTAGATGACCTCCTAATTCAGCAAGAGGTCTTTCTAGATCCTCGTGCGGTAGACAGAGTGAAACCACTGTTGGATATACCAGCAACCCGCAGTATTTCATCTGTGCCACAGCTGAAAGATAGTCAATTAGCTAGCTATATAGAGCGTATCCATGCCCGGGGTATGCGGGTAATAACCGTTGATATCACCTCTCGCGATGTCGCTTCTTGCGGACTGCATGTGATTCGCACATTAATTCCTGGCACCATCGGCAATACTCCCGCCGCATTTCCCTACCTGGGTCGCAATATGGTGGCAGAGGAAGCAGTACGGTTAGGATGGGTGGATTCGCCAAGACCTGAAGGCAGCATGAACCCCTTCCCAATGCCGCACGCGTAGAACCGATACCGTTGTTGAGAAAGGATAGGCGATTATGTTCACAAAGCAACGTTTAGTTATGCGCGCCGCGAGAGTCTCCGTGTGGCTGCTGGCTCCCGCCATGATGTTGGGTGTCCTGGTGTCTTGCTTATATATTGCAACCGCGGTGTGCAACGCCATGCTTTTCAATGAGCTATTGAGCTCTCGCCGAGTCTCCATGGTGGTGGGACTAATCATAGCTATCGCTGGCTTGCTCTTAATCCGCCCGTTACTTGAGGTAAGTGGACAGCTTCTACAAAATCGAGCGGGACTAGTGGTAAAAAGCCGTTTACGGCGGGCTCTTCTAGAGCAACTAGATGCGCGCGGACCGATGCGGGGAGGGCTGGGGCGTTCTGGACAAATACAGTCGGTTCTCACTGATGGGGTTGAGGCGATCGAACCCTATTTCGTCAAGTATTTCACCCAACTTGCGGTCACCGCCCTAACAGCGATTGGTTTAACGATTGCTATTGCCAGCATTTCTCCCCTGATTGCGGGAGTTCTTTTAGTCTGTGGAGTCGCGATTGTTGCCATTCCCCGATTATGGGATAAAGCTCTTGCTAATCGCGGACAATCGCATTGGATAGCTTACGAAAATCTCAATGCCGATTTCGTGGATTCTATGATGGGGATGTCCACTTTGAAATCTTTTGGGGCGGCTAAAAATCATGGCACCCAATTGGAAAAACAGTCGAGCCAGCTGCTGAAAACTACTATGGGGCAGCTACGGCTTTCCTTGGGGGAAACGGGCCTATCAGGAATGATGAAAGTGCTCGGTCCCGCCCTCGGGCTAGTGATCGCAATTTCTTTGATTTCTTCCGAGGCGATGCCAATCAGCTCGCTATTTGTGGTTACGCTGCTATCTATCGAACTGTTCCGCCCATTTACTGCCTTATCGGCATGTTGGCATGAAGCATTCTTTGGTATTTCCGCGCTGCCAGCTATGAGCGAAATATTTGAGCAGACGCAAACTTCTTCCACGACCTGCAAATCTTCGCAAAAGTTGCCTCAAAGCAATGAGGTTTCTTTCGCTAGCATCTCTTACGCTTATCCGGGAGCTACAGATCACGCTCTTGATCAAGTCACTTTCGCAGCTCCCGCAGGTAAAACAACCGCCTTGGTAGGGCTGTCAGGTTCTGGAAAATCCACCGCGCTCGGGTTATTAATGGGTTTCGATCACCCTGATAGTGGAAGTATCACAGTTGGAGGGGTTTCAGCGGACAGTTTGGATATTGCGCGTACCGTCACCCTAGTTCCGCAAGACCCGATTATTTTTCCGGGAACAGTAAGATCAATTTTAGCCGAAGCTAATCCCAAAGCGGATGAAGCGGAGATGATGACGGCTCTAAAGCTAGCCTGTGCCACAAACCTGCATCCCGATAACAATCCTGATTCTGGTGACAATATTCTTGATTTAAAAATTGAAGAACATGCTTCGAACCTCTCCGGAGGGCAAAAACAGCGGTTGGCAATCGCTCGTGCTCTGGTTCGTAAGTGCCCTCTCCTTGTACTTGACGAATCTACTTCTGGTTTGGACACCCAAACAGAAACAACGGTTCTAGCTAATATTCGCAGGGCGTACCCGAATCTCACTTTATTGCTGGTTACCCACCGTATTGACGCTGCTGAGCAAACAGATCATGTAGTGGTAATGGGACACGGGAAAGTGCTTTGTAGCGGGAATCCCTGTACGTTAAGCCAGGAAGATAATGCCTGGTCAAGATTGATTAGTGCACAGATAGGAGCCTAGTCGACTATGAGCTTAGTTTTCAGTAATTTCCTCGCGCTGATGAAGCGGCTACGCGAGTGTGTTCCTCTCTTCGTAGCTGCCACTATTGTGACTGCACTTGCCCAAATTAGTGTTGTTGGGGTTGCGGTAAGTTCAGTATGGATATCTACGCAATTCATATTAAACCGTACGAATAATCTGACCCTGCTGTTCGTTATGATGTTTACCCTGGTGGTCGTGCATGCCGTGAGTACCCTCTTTGAGGTTTGGTGGTCACATGAAGTTGCCTACCGGATTCTACATACTTTGCGGGTGCATATTTATAACGCTATAGAAAGAATTGCCCCCTTAGGATTGCAAGGAAAACGCACCGGTGATGTGGCATCGGCAGCCATGAATGATGCGGAACAGTTGGAATGGTTTTATGCGCATACGGCCTCCACTGCCATCTGTGCCGTCCTCACTCCTATGTTATTTACCGGGGTGCTGGTGAGTTTTATTGGTCCGGTTGGGCTGATAATGCTGTTACCAACTGCAGCTATGATTGCATTCCCTTTCGCCCTCATGTCCATACAACGGCGACAAGGTAAAAAATTACGTAATCAACTAGCCCAATTGCGTATTGCGGTTCTGGATTCTATTCAAGGGCAAAGGGAACTGCGTTCCTTGGGGATGGTGGATAAACAAAATGCGCAAATCCTGGATTTAACGCGAAAAGTGCAGGTAACTAAGAATTCGCAAACGATAAGGAAAGCTTGGGAATCAGCATTTTCTACGATTGCCACCACAGTCGGATCCACAATATTGCTAGTCATCCTAACTGGATGGGTGCTGACCGGACAATTAGATTCAGCTTTGTTACCAGTTGCGGTGGCGCTAGCGGGTCTAGTAGCAACCCCCGCGACAACGCTAGTAGGCATGCTGGGGAGAGTAGGAGAAATTGGGGCATGCGCACACCGGATTAATACCATTCTTAACGCTAAGGATCCCATCCCCTCCATCCCGGAAACCAATCATGCCGTATACGAGGCAGAAACAAACCATTTAGTTAGCGACAATACGGTTTTTTCCTATCAGGCAGGTAAGCCAGTTATTAACCAAGTTAACTTAACCGCAACTCCTAAACGCTCAATCGCCATTGTTGGAAAATCAGGGGCGGGGAAAACTACCCTAGCCAATCTGGCTATGCGTTATCTTGATCCTCAGGAAGGCGAACTGCGTTTTGATGGGAAAAATCTTCGCTCCTATCAACCGAACCAATATCGCGAAAGACTGGCTCTTGTTCCCCAGGACTGCCATATCTTTGCCGGAACTGTGCGAGACAATCTTGTTTTAGCTAATCCGCAGGCCTCCGATGATGATATTTGGGCAGCTCTTGCCGAAGCTGATATCAGTGAGCTGATTACTTCTTTAGGAGGATTAGACGCGAAAGTCGGAGATCGGGGAACCACGCTCTCGGGTGGGGAACGTCAACGTATCGGGATTGCTCGTGCTTTTCTTCGGCATCCCGACATGCTCATCCTCGATGAGCCGCTAGCTAATATTGACCCGTTTCTCGAAGCCTCCATTGCCAAAAATATTCGTCACGCAAGAGCTGACCGTACCACTATCGTCATTGCCCATCGGCTGGCTTCTATTCGTATCGCGGATTATATCGTAGTTCTTGAGGGTGGGCACGTGGTTGCGGAAGGGACTCATCAGGAACTTAAAGATCAGCCAATTTATAGAACGCTTTTAGGGCAACAAATAGCCTAGTTACCACATATTTTAGGGAGATGGGCGCGGGAATAAGCTTTTCCTCCTGCCCACATTCAAAAAATACTAACGCTATTTTCGCGGCGCTACCGCGGTGGATTTATGGGTAATTATCTGTAAAGCATTACTATAAACTACTCAAAGATGCAGGGGAGATTTTGCTTGACCGCGCCCCCAAGGAACTAAATGTAGCGGAGATTCGCCAACATATTTTGCGGGTAGACCATGTTACCGGACTTCACGACCTGCACGTATGGCCCCTAAATTCCCACACTGTATTACTGTCAGCCCATATCATCATAGCTAAACAGTGTTATAAAGACGGACACGCCCTCGAAGTATTACACCAGGTAGAAACCTGCATGAAAACTCATTTCCCACGAAAAATCGAACACTGCACTTTTCAAATCGAACCCGAAGGGCACGCTGCCCATGAACTCTTAAAGCATTAACCCCCAAAGGGTTAATCCCCCCAGCAAAGAGGTTGCCCCCAATTCGAGCTTCTTTGAAGTAATCTAAAACTATAATTAGAGCAGGTTAGCCAGGTTGCCCCCATATGAGCAATAAAACAAACCTAGACTCCATAACAACCAGATATCTTCAGAATACAGTCAGCACCAAAGAGGAGTGTAAATGGAACTTGGTAATATTTCTGAGCTCATCGGAGCAGCAGCGTCCGGAATATCGCTAGTTTTCTCACTTGTCGCGTGGATGACAGCTAGAAAAGCTTCTGACCGTGCTTGGGAGGCTAGTAGACGTGACCTTTCGGGTAATCTTCAAGCATGGTGGTGTCGTAAAATAAGTGAAAATAAGCAGGGTGACTGGGGACTTGCTATTAATAACTCTGAAAAAGAACCTGTGGCCTATAGAGACGTAACCATTAAAGCAACTAGCAACGGTAATGATAGCTCACGTAAATTTAAAATACTTCCACCAGGATTGTATTTTTCTCCCACAGATGGTAGCTATCCAACTATCGAACACACCCAGTTCGATGCACTTAACCCGATTGTAAATTCATCGAAACATACCATTGATAGTATTAGCTATACAGATCCCTTGGGAAAGCGGTGGATATGGACTCCGCAAGACGGTCTACTCGAGAGCAAAACCATTTAGAGCTATTCCAAAACTAGTAATATCCCTGGTAAATAACATAATTACTGATATAGTAAACTCTGAACATCGAGATATGCTAGTATTCGTGTCCCCAGATGGGCATTAGCCAAGAACTATATCCCTACATATTTGGGTATAAACTCATGGTTGAAACCCACGTTACGGGTTTGACCGGGTACAAATACTCCGGGAATCCCGTGACCCTCTGTGTAAAAGTTTAGAATCCAGCTTCGCACCCTCATTAGTCCGTTGGGGAAAAACATTGATGATTCAATACCGAAAATGGGACTCTATTCCGGGTGTAATGCTATTTCTCATGTTCGGTCATCAGTTGGTCGTTCAATTTGCTTCAACCCTGACGATTCCGCAAATGTCTTTTCTTGTCTGCGGGCACTTTCATAAAGCTTTTTGTATCTGGTATCTCGGTCAATTCCTTCCTGGATGAAGACTGCATTGAGTACTTCCAGATTGTTTAAGATTAGCAATTGTGTAGCTGAAGCATAATCTCGTGGATTTCCATCAAGATTAGATTTCGTTGCTTCCAGTCCTTTGCAGTAAAGCCGAAAACAGCCAAATTAAGCATCTCGGCCTCTCTTGCGTATTGAATACCGGAGAGCTTGCTGTCAATATCGGCTGGAAGCATTTCTTTAACAGCATCTGTATGAAGTCGATAGTTGAGTGCTGCAAATAGACGATTCTTTTTCCATTCGAGATTCAAACGGCTGGTTTCATCTGCTTTTAACCGTCGATATTCTTGGAAAACATGCAGTCGGAATTCTGAACTAATCCAGGCAGCGAAATCCATCGCCAAATCTACATGTACAAAAGTGCCACCATGTCTGCCACACTTCGCGCCGATTCCTATAGCACCGGTTGCTTCTATCCATTTCGATGGAGTCAATGTGAAACTATTTAGACCAGCATTCTTTCTAAAGTCATCGAATTCGATGACTTTAAAGTCAGGGTTGTTTGAAATCTGCCAAATTCCCAGTAGCTCAACAGTATTACAGTTGCGCATCCAGTTACCAATGGTAATGGTAGGTCTGTCAGTTTTCTCACCGCAAGATCGTTGAGTGACGTGAGTCGCATTCAATCATCAGGTATCCTTGCCTTATAAAGTGCTAAAGCTTTTTGGCGTCTTATCGTTCAAATGCGGTTGATGGGATTGTTTAAGTACGAGTGGGAAAGTAAATGACGAAGGAAAACACTTTGCTCAAACCCATTTTGAAGTGGGTGGGTGGTAAGCGACAACTACTTTCCGAAATATCGCCTTTAATTCCTGAATCTTTCTCCTTATATGTAGAACCGTTTATAGGTGGCGGAGCGCTGCTGCTCGATACACAGCCTAAACGGGCGCGTATCAATGATTCCAATGGCGAACTGATTAACGTTTACCGCACAGTTCGTGACGACCCCGATGAGCTACTAGATCTACTACGCCAACATGAAGCTTTAAACAGCCGCGACTATTATTATGAAGTCAGAGCCCTAGACCGTAAACCTTCGTTTTCGCATTTGTCTAGCACCGAGCGGGCTGCGAGAGTGATATATCTAAACAAGACCTGCTTCAATGGTTTGTTCCGGGTGAATTCCCAAGGGCAAATCAATGTTCCCTACGGTAACTATAAGCACCCCAATATAGTAAACGAACCCGGTATTAGGGCATTATCTAAATACTTACAAAACGATGTTGATATTAGGTGTGGAGATTACGCTGACGCTTTAGCTGAATTACCTGAAGATGCGTTCGTCTATCTAGATCCGCCCTATATGCCCGTATCAGCTACCTCCGCTTTCACTGGTTACACTCTGAACGGTTTTGGGTACGAAGAACAGGTTAGATTACGAGACGAATGCCTAAGATTAAGAAACAGTGGAATCGCATTTTTGCAGTCAAATAGTGATTGTCCTGGGATACGGGAACTATATGAGGGTTTCAATATTAAAACTGTAAAAGCAAGAAGAGCGATTAACAGTAAAGGCAATCTGCGCGGCGCCGTCAATGAGGTATTAATCAGTGGCTGAAGAGAATAAAACCAATGAAGCCTGGAATGGCATTCTTGCAGCACATCCCGAAATAATGGAAACTATTGCCGATGGTGGCGTTTATGAACTGCCAGCGTCAGAGATAAAGAAATTCCGGGAACCGCGTCTAATGACAAAACACGATACCTCGGAAGGCGTGCCTCAGCCGCTGAAGGCACGGGGGATTAATGTTCTTCCAATATCCAGACGCTTATACGTATTGGGAGACTTTATACTTCATCATGGATTTGAACAGGTTTCAGATACAAAACCTGTTTTATGTTCGTTACCAGACTTTGAAACTTTACAGGCAGACAATATAACCAGTGAAGCAAATGCGATAAATGCTCTGCTTGCAGCAGGTATCTTAGATGAATTTCTAAATACCGATGATAATGACAATACGGTTGAAACCTTCAATGGTCGAATGGGTACAGGAGATTTTGATTTTAAGGTCGCCTGTACTAATAACAATAAAGTTCGTATTGCAGTGCGGGGTGCGCAGTTAGAGATTGATGGTGGTTTTGAAAATAAGGACTCGGTAATCATTATGGAAGCTAAAAACATCTTGAATGATGACTTCCATGTACGCCAGCTCTACTATCCTTACAGAAAATACCAGGCATTAGTGAAGAAGCCAATACGCCTGGTGTTTTCCCAGTACACTAATATGACCTACTATCTCTATGAGTATAGATTTGCTGATTTGGAGGACTATAACTCATTAGAGTTAGTGCAGAGTGGGGTCTATACTTTCGAGAATCAACGTATTACCACCAGTGATTTAGAGGATGTGCGCAAAAAGGTACGCATTCTCACCAGTGACGATAAAAATACCACGAAAATACCCTTTATACAGGCAGATAAATTCGACCGGATAGTCTCATTAATGGAGAATATGGCGGGTGTTGAGGGCAATAGCATGACCACTGATGAGATTACACAGTTCATGGGAACCGTTCAGAGACAAGCAGCCTACTATCCGGCAGCAGGCGAATATCTTGGTCTTTTCGACCGTTCAACTAAAAGCAGAACCACCTTATCTGCGCGAGCCAAAAAAGTGATAAAGCTCGGAAAGCGTGATAGACAACTAGCCTTTGCTGAATACATGTTCGAGCATGAAATATTCAACAAGCTATTTCAGCAGACCTATATAACTGGGCAAATACCAGACAGTAATACGGTGATTTCACTAATGCGTGAACTAAATGTTTGTGATGCAGACTCTACGGTAAATAGACGCGCGCGCACCGTGATTAGCTGGTTACGGTGGCTGCTATCGATTGTTGATTAATGCGGATATTGTCCAGTATCGGATGCTGCCTAGAAACTCGGACCCAATCCCCCCGCCAATGACGGTTCTTAAAGTGAGCAGAGAGCGAGCTGCAACCTCGGTTTTAGTGACTGCAAAACTAAAACCGAGGTGCGCTCGCCCTCCACTACACCTGGTCGCCTTAGCGCTATTCCTTCGCCCTGCCTTTTAGGCAGCGACTAGCTTGCGGCGGGTTAGGCGCAAAGTGACATCCGCACTGCGGGCAAGCTGACGCGAATGGGTAACCACGATAACGCATTTATTCTGTTCATGTGCTGCTCGCTGTAATATCTCAATCACTTCGTTAGCGGTTTTTTCATCCAGATTGCCAGTAGGCTCATCAGCAAGAATAATGGGTGCTCCCGATACTAATGCCCTCCCGATAGCTACCCGCTGTTGCTGCCCACCAGACAGTGCCATTACGCTGCGCCGCGCCTCCTTTTCAGACAAACCCAGCTCAGTTAAGGTCGAAGCTTTCGCTTTCCCGTTCACTAAGCGCAGATTCTCTAGCGGAGTTAAATAATCAATCAGGTTATAGTTTTGGAAAACTAGAGAAATCTGCTTTTTACGATGGCGCGAATACCCGGTTTTAGCAATATCGGTTCCATCAAAGCAGACCGCGCCGGAAGTGGGCTTATCTAAACCGGCAAGCAGATTCAATAAAGTGGATTTTCCAGCCCCGGAAGCGCCAACAATCGCATAAAACTTACCTATCTCAAACTCATTGCAAACCTCAGAAAGAATCTGGGTGCTAGTTCCTGGGTAAACGTAATTAAGGTTATCTAACTGCAAAATGCTCATAATATTTCCTAACTGTTTTTAGAGAGAATGGCTCTCGGGGTTTGATGAAGAAGGGGCAGGGTTGCTAACAGGAGCGCTGCGAAAGTAATTGCATATCCGAGGGCGGCTGCGCTAAGCACTCCCCCAACGTTGCCGACCGTGCTCAACGCGGATAAAGAGGGAGTAGCAGAGTTGGCAAATACCAGGGAAGAAACCCGGGAAGATAAAAGACTTCCCACCAGTACCCCTATCGCGCTACCCACTAGCGCTAAAATAGCGCTTTCTATGATGAGCTGTCTCAATATGTCAATCTTGGTTTTACCAACCGCCAGCAGCACCCCAATTTCGCGGGTACGTCCTCGGATCCAAAAAATCATGACCAGGGCGAGGGCGGCCAGCCCGGCTCCCCCTATTCCGAAAGCTAATCCTGTCAGCAGCTTATTTACCCCGGAAAGACTAGCTAGCACTCCCGCGAACTGGGTCGCGTTAGATTCAATAGTTAGCTTCGGTGTCGCTTGCTGAGCGGAACGTAAAGCCGCCGGTAAAGTGTCTGCGCCGGAAGTGAAATAGCGGGCAACGCTGAGGTCTTTACCCCCTAAACGTTGGCTGGTAGCTAAATCTGTGAAAATCTGGTTTTCTGAAGCCCCAGAGGGAAGCCCGCTTGGATTCTCGGTTTTCCCACTGAAAATTCCGACTACCGGTACTTTTACTTCCGTGCCGTTTTGGGAAAGGCGAAGCTCGCTACCCACCTGTAAAGAGTTTCGTTTGGCGAAGTCACGGTGAATTAGTGCCCCCTGCCCTGTGTCTTTAAGGTGTTTACCGCTTTCTAAACGGTAGAGTTTGCCCAAGAATGACGGGTTTAAATCACTGTTGCGCGTGCCAATGATTCCGGCATTCCCAGCAAAAGCCGCATCCAGTTGAATCCCGCTTGCGCTGGCTACCAGCTGTGCGCCCTCAGGTTTAGCGAGAGTCTCTTTTTCAAAAGAGTATCGCTTAACCTGCGGAATTTGTGCTAGTTTCTCTGCCTCACTTTGCGCTAGCATTCCGTTTTGGCTTTGAGCGGTAAAACCGGCGTTTACCCCCGAGTTAATGGCATCTGAAATCTGGGCGACTTGTCCGCGAACCCCTGATTGTGAAACTAGAGCAGTAAAAACTACGCTCATTATCAAGGTAAGCAGCAAGGCGCGGCGCGGTCGGCGACTGATTGAATACCAGGCGCGTCTCCATACACTTAATGTTCTCATTTGATATCCACCAATAGGGCGCGCGGGGGGCGACGCAGCATCGGTAAGGATGCTACCAGCACACAAATAGCTCCCACTAGCAGGGTTAATAGCACCGCGGTAACGACCGAGGGGGTAGAAAGCGATACTGCCAAGGTGTCAAGGGTTTTCGTGGCAGTCGATGATTCAATATCCGCGCCCGCCTGTCCAGTCTGGGATAGTTCCTGTAGCAGCGAATTGTTTACCGATGATAGAACTGAATCCCCTAGCCATTGCGCAATCGAGCGGGACGCAAAGAACGCCAATATGAAAGCGGGAATCGCAGTTACTACCAGTTCGCACAGGTATTGGGCAAAAATACTTCGCTTTGAGGTGCCCACCGATAGCAGTACCCCGGTTTCTTTCTTCCGTTCATTCATCCACAAGAAAAGCACCAGCGTTAATATCAACAACGCGAATCCAAATGCCGCAATCTTAGTGGTGCTCATCAGCGAGTTTATTCCACTGATTGCCCCAGTAATTCCAGCAAGGTATTGGGTAGAGGGCGAAAGCTGATAGTTTTGCCAATCAATCTTTAAGGCACTGGCCTCTTTTTGAACTTTTTCTAAATCTGCGTTGGAGGCAACAAAGAAATTCGCGTCCTGGTAAATCTCGTTGTCTTTATTCATTTGATAGAGGGCGCGGGTGGTGTCCAGGTCTGTATATACCGTATTGGAAAACAGCTCACTGCGTTGGGCAGCTTGTCGAGTGTTAGAACCGCGAACTAGCCCCACGATTTCTGCTTCGGTTTGAGCGGTAGATTTACGGGAATTGTCCACGTCGTAGGGATTTCCCTTTAGTTTCAATTTGCTACCAAGTTTAAGACCGTTTGCTTTCGCTAAATCTTCGTGAATGATGGCTTTATTGCGGTCCTCAGGTTTTAGATGTCGCCCGGAAACTAGGGTGAGCGCTCCTGAACGGAAGTTATTATCGATATCGGTGCGGTTTACTCCCCAAACGTTCACGGCATTACCGAATTGTGCTTCTTTTTTCTCGTCATAATCATTGGTGCCTAGTCTTTGGGTCTTAGCATCAACCAAATCGGCTGTAACGTTTTGCCTGGCAACATAGCTTTTAACGCCAGATAGTTTCGCGATTTTCTCTATGTCTGCACCTTTAACAGTACCGGCTCCCCGCGGGGTTCCTTGATTGAACTGGGGATTATTTCCGAGGACGAAACCGGCGCCCGCTTTCGCTTCTACCTTTGCGCCTTCGCGTGCGCTCGCCCTCTCAATGGCATCTGCCGACATCAAAACGGTAGCTACCACTGTGAGTACCGCTAATATAACAATGGTTCTTACTGGTTTCCTGACTACGTAGCGCCAGGCTCTCCCGATAAAGGACAAGTGTGAATCCTTTCAAAATAATCTAAGTCTCGCTTAGGTAATCCAAATCAACAAATGATACCTTTACGCTCTGGGCTGAAAGAATCCTGGAACAGGGACAGGAAAAATCTGAAAACGAAAACAATTGGGTAGCGAAAATCCGCTTACCAGGAAGATAGCCCTTTAAGTATCATAGGTCACAAATAGTTTCTAGGGTTTACCGGAGAGTTAGTCAAGAAGATTAATCCCAAACGGGTAGTGATAAAACTCCTTATTGGAGGCTTTCACCGCGCCTTTAATCGAGCACACTAGGGTCATTATGAAAACCACTGCAAATGCGATGAGGGACAAAGGTATCAAGATTACGGTGAAGCAAAGTATCCAAGCCACCACAGAAGTAATGCTCATCGCCAAGTTAAAGTTAAAGGCACCGGCGGCAGCGTTACGCACAAACCGGCTTTTATCTTTATAAATAAACCAGACAATCAGCGGCCCCACAAAAGTGAGCCAACCAGCAGAAACTACCATTGCAATCACGGCTGCTAAGTGTGCCAAGATCGCCATCGTACGCTCATCGGAGCTAACCTGACCGCTATCGGAATTAGCGCTGGGAGCGGTGGGCATCGTGGGGGGATAAGACCGGTATTCGCTCCCGGAAGTATATTGAGGGAAAGAGGGGTTGGAGAATCCGGGGTGACCCCCGGGATAGTGCTGGTTACTGAAGCTGTCTGCTTGGGGTTGATTATCACTCATAACCCCATTTTCCCACGGGGATAGAGACCGCAACAGTAGAGCTAGCTGTAATTTTTCTTCAGCGAAAAGTGCAGGTTAAATCAAAGCGGGTAAATCCCAGGCGGGATTCTATTCGGCTTCAGGGTCGATAGTTTCCGTTGCGACGCTTAGGTGCGATCGGCGGTGCTGATTAACCAACCAGTGATGCAAAAGTGCGGTTGAACAGCAGTCATACTCGTTATAGAGGGCGAGGAGGCGTAGCTGCTCGGCGTCCTCAGCCGGTAGTTTAGTTTCAGGTTCGAGGACGCCTTTTCGCGCCAGGGTATCGTAAACAATCACCGAATCCGCGCCATTATCCAGATCCTCTGAACGCATCCAAGACCCCATATAGAACGGTTCCATCTCTTTCAGAGAATATCCGCCTTGACCGGTGCGAATAGCTGATTGCACCACTTGCTGTAGGTCCCGCATCGGGCCGTTAGCTGCCAGCAAGTCGCGCACTTCCCCTTGTAGTAATCCGTGACGGGAAGATAACCGTTGCAGGTAGAGGCGTTCTTGTGGGGAATAATGATAAATACGCATCCCAGGAAACCGGCGGAAACGCTGTCGCAAAAAATCCAGTAAATCAATTAGTAGCTGGCGTTCCTGGGCGCGGTTATGTGCCCAAAAACTCTGATATTTTCCGCCGATGCGTTTTGATAGTTCCCCTACTTCCTTCGCTACGTTTGTGCTGCCTGTTGCCGGTAGTGCGTCGTGGCCGCGAATCGGCAACGCCGGGGTTAAAGATTTTTGCTCCCCCCAAGATTCTTCGTCAAAACAAACCAAACCACCCAGGTAAATGAGGCCGGTATGGTCTTTGAGTGTCCACCCCCAAAGGGAGTCATTCTCGAAATCCAAATACACATCCCCCGCCTGGGGCGCGGGAAGAGCCATTAGCGCCGGAGCCAGGGGATTAGTTTCTAGCAGCAGTTCTGCGGGGTTTTGACTGACCTGTAAGCGGGCTTGTCGGATTAGTTCCGGGCTGTAACCAGCAGGCGGATTTGTAGCAAACTCGCTGGCAGTAAAGATATTCTCACCTCGCAGCTCCCGGCGCAGTCCCGGGCCCACTCCGCTGATCAGCAAGGGGTCATCGAAACGCGCTAGCGCCCACGCACAGTGCGAACAGCTTCCACACACGGTGTCGAGGGCGCGCCAAGCCTCCTCGGGGGTAGCAGACAGTAAATCCTGGTCGCTCCTTAAAGTGCGCGCCTGCTCCGCAATAGGTTCCCACAGTTCCTCTAGCTCTGGCAGCGGAAAATCTACAGTTTTACCATCCGCTAGCAAGATTTGAGCGAAAGGAGCAAGTTTAGCCTCTAAAGTAGGGAAAGCAGCGTTTAACAACTGCTGATTTGCGCCAGCTAAATGGGCGAAACCAGCCAGGAGATGTACTGAATCTAGGCGGGCATGGGCAGAAAATCGCGGTAACTGCAATACCCAGGATTCGTCCTCGTAAAGGAGGAAAGGAAGCGTTCCCGTAAGGTCTGCGCTGGTAGCTGCAAGATTTGTTTGAAAAATCTTACCCGCGGCTCGGTAGCGGGCAGCCAGTTTTTCTTCCTCGGCGTTAGTTAAATCCCCGATATAACGGTGGAAAACATCGGCAGATTTCAACTCCATATGGTCGGTGAGGTAGCACCAGAGCCGCCACTGGCAGTTAGCGGCATGAGCCACTTCGGAAACTGCTAGCACGCGGGGAGAATCAGGCATTGAGCAGGTTACTTTACTCGCTGCGCGTACTCTAGCGCCCAATAAGTGAGCACTGTATCGGCTCCGGCGCGCACAATCGCGTGCAAGGATTCATCAATGGCGCGTTCGCGGTCAATCCATCCGTTAGCGACCGCTGCCTCTAACATCGCGTATTCCCCGCTGACCTGGTAGGCCGCGACTGGAACCGGTGACATTTCCGCCACATCAGCCAGCACATCCAGATAGTAGCCAGCCGGTTTAACCATCACCATATCGGCGCCCTCGGCTAAATCTAGCTGGGTTTCAAATACGCCCTCCCGGCGGTTACGGGGATCTTGCTGGTAAGAGCGACGATCGCCCTCTAGAGAGCAGGCAACCGCATCCCGGAAAGGACCAAAGAAAGCGGAGGCATATTTTGCCGAGTAAGCCAAAACGGTGGTGTCGGTGAATCCAGCCTCGTCAAGCGCCTGGCGAATCACCGCGATTTGGCCATCCATCATCCCCGAGGGCGCAACCATATGGGCTCCGGCGCGCGCCTGGCTGAGCGCCATTTTGGCATACAGCGGCAAGGTGGCATCATTATCGACTTGGCCGTCAGCAGTGAGTACCCCGCAATGTCCGTGGCTAGTGAACTCATCCAGGCAAGTATCAGCCCCGACTACCAGCTCATCTCCTACTTCTTCGCGCACGGCGCGGATACCGCGATTCAAAATCCCGTCTGGATCCCAGGCAGGACTGCCTTGCTCGTCCTTATCAGCGGTATTGGGAATCCCGAACAGCATGATTCCGCCGACTCCGGCTTTAACGCATTCGGAGGCAAGGGCGCGAATAGACTCCACGGTATGCTGAAAAACCCCCGGTAGAGAGGGAATCTCGACAGCTTCCTCAATCCCGTCTCGCACGAACGCGGGCAGCATCAGCTGGGCGGGACTGACCCGAGTTTCCGCAATCAGGTTGCGCATTGCGGGGAAAGCCCGCAGGCGGCGAGGACGAATAGTCGGTTTCAACATAAAGTCATCTGTCATTTTTTCTCCCTAGCTATCTGGCACGATTCTAACCCACCTGCCTGTTGCTTTTCTAAAGGTTGTCGGCAAGCCAGGATGCGTGCCAATACCGGTTTAAGCCTCACCTACTCAAAGAAAAGTGCCGATTCGTTCGTAACTACGTCTTTATTTCCAGCATCTACCCTACAGTTTTAAGTATCATTTTCCTGTGGATGAGGTATTTAAGGTTCTCGGTTCGTATTTATATTTTGACCGGCAAACTTTAGGCAAAAAGTTCACTCGCAAAATTTTGTTCCTCAGAGCAGTAATTATTGCAGTCGCAGTTTTTTACTGCCTATTTTTACTGTACGACGGGATATTTACCCAAGGATTTGATATCGGGTTTCTGCTGGCGATTGAAGCTTTAACTATGGCTTTGTTAGCCATCCGTTTCCCCATGTTCTGGATAGGGTATGCGCTTACTTCTTTCGCATTGATTGGGGGAGATGAGATTTACTGGGCACCTATTTTTCCCGCGTCAAATATCGCTCTTTTAGATACTTTCTCTTTC
Source organism: Varibaculum timonense (assembly GCF_027694345.1). Classification (NCBI taxonomy): domain Bacteria; kingdom Bacillati; phylum Actinomycetota; class Actinomycetes; order Actinomycetales; family Actinomycetaceae; genus Varibaculum; species Varibaculum timonense. The sequence goes on along the minus strand of NZ_JAQEVU010000004.1, from coordinate 159,677 downwards.
TCCCCTAAACGTTTAGGACCAGCAGTACTGATTCCCACGGTAATTAATGTCTTTTTCGTCTTTATTTGGCAAGACCCAGTTAATTTGGAAGCGATAGGTGCGTTTTCTAATGTGGTTTGCTTTTCGGTTGCCGGAATACTTGTAAGGGTTTGGATGGAACGCTCTTTCCAAATCGGACGTGACGAGCAGGCAGCTAGAGAGGAGGAACGGCGTAATCTCAACATTCGTCTCCACGATAATGTTTTGCGCCACTGCACTCACATTTTGCTGGCTGCGGAACAAAGCCAGCGGAAATTATTGCCACCGGATGAGTTTCGGGAAACTGCTGCCCATGAAACCAAGGAAATATCGAAGGCTATTCGCGCCCTTATAAATTCAGAAAACATCTCTCCCGAAAGAGACAGGTTCATGAGCGAAAGCTTGCAGGATTATCTTGCTCAGCTGTGTAATCGGTTAGAACAGCAGGGATTTCAAGTTATTTGCCAGTGTGAAAAATCTGAAGATATAGAGTGCTCGCGGCAGCAAACAAGTATTGTAGAGCAGGTGCTCGCGGAACTTTTCGAGAACATTTTCCGTTACGGAGATTCCGATTATCCGGTAACAGTAAATGCGCGAATCTGCGAGAATAGCTTTCGTCTAGAAACTAGGAATCACATCCGGACTATCTCGGTGGATTCTTCAAAGATGGGATTAGAACTTTCTACTAATCGGATGCTGAGTATCGGCGGTCTGCTCACCTATGGCAAGCGTAATAAGCTGTGGCAGAATCTATTACAACTCGAGGTTAGTGTCCCCTAGGCAGAAGTTAGCTTTTTGTACGCTAACGCCCGCTTTAGGGAAGGGTTTTCGGGTAGCTCGCCGCCCCGTCTTGGACAAGGACGGCTACCGCTGCTGTCCGTGAGGAAGTATGGGTTTTTTCCAGCAATGCAGTTACAGTTTCTTTCACCGTGGACAGGGAGTAACTCATTTTTTCCGCAATCTCCCGGTTAGACATTCCCTGCAATATCAATTCTGAAACTTGTTGTTCACGCTCAGTGAGAGCAATTTGAGAGGGGGCGGGGATAGCATGGAATAAGCCTTGCGCTACCGCGTGAGATACAACTACCGATTCTTGCATTATGACTGATATAAAACTCGCTAAGTCTTTTAAAATATCGGATTTACTTAGAAATCCTCTAGCTCCTGCGAGGAGGGCAGTGCGGGCAACATCAGCAACTTCTAGGCTAGAAATAATCACCACTTTTTGTTGCGGGTTCTGCTGGATAATTTGTTTACAGATTAAATCCCCGGTTGTTTCTCCTAATAAATAATCAAGTAATACCAGGTCTACAGGATTTCGTCTACATGATTCCAGCGCTTGCACAGGGGTGGAGATTGCCCAAGCGACAGAGCACTTGGGAGTGGAATTTAAAATCGCAGATAATACCTGTAATGCAAATGGGTCGTCATCAACCAAGCCGATAGTGATTTCTGGTTTGCTCACCGCTCCCCCTCGTTGTTTTCCTTAAGAATATATGTTTTGTTTCTCTTGCGCTGTAGGCGAGTGGGTAGCCAGCGCGCTTATTGAAATAACAACCACTGGGTAGCCACCTGGTCATTAACAGTAGCCACCTGTTCTTGATATACAGCCACTTGACCATTGAATAAGCGCAATCCCCTTTGAAAGCATGAAAGTGTCACATCAAATACTACGAGGGGATTGCAAAAATGAAGATCAATAAAAAGATAGGAACGGTTGTTTTAGCTTGCGTTTTAACCTGCGCGACTGGGCTTGGAGTGGGTTATCTGTGGGGCAATCACACTAAGGACAATGCCGGTACGAAGGATATAACAAATCTACCCATATATAGCTGGTGTTCACTGTCCACCCTACGAGATGCTACTGATGCCGGATACGGAGTAGAGGGAAGCGCTAACCAGTGCTATCAACCCGTAGTTGCCAATATGCAGTTCCAGAAAAAGCATTACAAAGTGCTGTTAAATCCGGAATATCTCAATAAAGATAAAGCTTTTGAGACTTTCTACACCATGTATAAACCCTGGATTGATAACCTCCAAAAAAAGCTAAAACTACCTGCGTTTAAGCCCGCTAATTTCTCTGCTTGGCGCAACTCAGATGAGCAAGAAACAAAATATCGGGAATCAATTAGTGAAGCTGCAGCGCTACGTTTTTCAAAAGAAATTGGGATTATCCGAGAGTTCCTCGAAGGGTATCAGGCAATGGAAACCAATACGCAAATGCGGAAAAGCCTAAACGAGTTCGATAAACTCGCTGCTCCATTTATGAAAGAAGGAGCCCCAGCACAAGTCGAAAGCGAAGATGGCGAGATTATCGACGAAAGCGAGGAGCAGATGGTTAGAAGAAATAGATACCAAGAAAAAGCAGGGGAATTATGTACAGCTCTAGTAAGAGCCAGGGAAAGCTATCGACCGGAAATTTCTAAACAATACGATAATAAATCCCTAGAAAAACTACTTATTGCCGATGGCGTATGCTGACCCCTCAAAGCCCAGAATAAGTTGAAAGGATGAAACTAAATGCTAAAAGCATTTGCCTGGATATTCACTATTCTGTGTGCAGTGTTACTGGTAACAGGATTACTGATTATCTATGTGATAAACACGGGCAAAGGTTTCCCTTTTGGTGCGGGAATTATGGTGATGGCTGCGCCGATTTTCGGGGTGATAGCTGCTGTACTGTGGGAAGTTGAAATTAATAGGAAGAAACGTCTGCCAAAACAATAGCGCGGTAGCAAAACCCTGCCCCCGCGACCTCGGAAAATCGTAGGTAACAGCCAATATTTTTCCGAGGTCGCGGGGGCGGGATTTGTTTAGCAAACAGACCTAAATATCGTAGTAAAGCTGGAATTCATAAGGATGTACCACCTGTCGCAGGGGGGCGACCTCATTTTGTTCCTTGTAGTTAATCCAAGTCTCAATCAAATCCGGGGTAAATACCTCGCCTTCAGTCAAGAAATCCTGGTCAGCGCGGAGAGCATCTAAAGCGGCATCCAGGGAACAAGGCAGTTTCGGAATGTCATGGTATTCGGCAGGTGGCAGTTCATAGAGATCCTTATCCACTGGAGCTGGCGGCTCTAAGCGGTTTTGAATCCCATCAATCCCCGCCATCAGGCAAGCCGCGAAAGACAGGTAAGGATTCGCGCTAGGGTCAGGAACCCGGTATTCCACCCGTTTAGCTTTCGGGGAAGTACCGGTCACCGGAATCCGGATACAGGCAGAACGGTTCCGTGCCGAATACACCAGGTTAATCGGAGCCTCAAAACCCGGAACTAGACGCCGGTAAGAATTAACCGAAGGGTTAGTGAACGCTAGCAGCGCTGGTGCGTGCTGCAACAAGCCGCCAATAAAGTAACGCGCCAGGTCGGAAAGGGCACCATAGCCGGTTTCGTCATAAAACAGCGGTTTACCCTCTTTCCAGAGCGAAAAATGGGTGTGCATTCCCGAACCGTTATCGCCCGCCATGGGTTTAGGCATAAATGTGGCGGTAACTCCCGCTTCTTGCGCAGCGTTCTTAATAATGTACTTGAATTTCATCATGTCGTCACCCGCCGCCATCAGCGAGTTGAAACGATAGTTGATTTCATGTTGCCCACCGGAGCCAACCTCGTGGTGAGCACGTTCCATAGTTAAGCCTGATTCACTAAGTAACTTAACCATGTAATCACGCAGGTCACAGAACTTATCGGAGGGCGAAACCGGGAAGTATCCGCCCTTGAGCGGAGTTTTATAGGCCAGGTTTCCGCCCTCTTCCTCCCGACCCGTATTCCAGTATCCTTCAACAGAATCCAGTTTTACGAAAGTGTCGTAGGGCCGGGTTTGGTAACGAACCGAATCAAAGAGATAAAACTCAGCTTCGGCACCAATAAAGCAGGTATCGGCGATTCCAGTAGAACGCAGATAGGCTTCCGCTTTAGCAGCCACCTGGCGAGGATCGCGCGGGAAAGGCGCATCAGTGAAGGGATCCACAATGGAACAATTCACCACCAAGGTGGGGCAGGCGCGGAACGGATCCACATAAGCATCAGACACATCAGCTATGAGCTTCATATCTGATTTCTCTATCGAAGTGAAACCGCGAATAGAGGAGCCGTCAAACATCAAGCCGTTTTCCAGGGCATCTGCAAACTGGTCAGCTGGAATAGTGAAATGCTGACTGGTGCCGATTAGGTCGCAAAAACGGATATCAATCAGCTCAATATCCTGGTCAGCAACAAATTTTAGGGCTTCTTCGTGGGAGTTAAACAATCGTTCCTCCTTGGCTTAGCCATGCGGCTTGCGGATAAGAAAACTAGGAAAAGCATACCGCGCCCGAGGGGTGACGCGAGATATGTGCCCAAAAATTTGAATATCCGTTAGCCGAAAAACGATTCTTACCTTCTCAGGAGTTAGGTTCAGAGTCAGCCGCACCGAGGGTAGCTTTATCTATTCCTTGAATAAAGTAAAAGAATCTAGCCGATATCCGCTAGTTTGACGTTCTTTACATCAATATCAAACTTGATATCTTTACCCGAAAAAACAATGTTCTTCAAAATGAAACCATCTTGGAAACCTAGCGGAATTTCTTCCTTATTATCTTTAAATCCCAAATCAGCGGGGGTTAGTTTTTGCCCCATGAACTCTTCACTACCGTTAATTGTTATTTTGTCAATCGACATGAAGAGCTTTCCAGATTGCCCATCTTTACCAGGTTCAAAATGCATACCCATTTCAACCTGAATCTTTAAACCTTGTTCTTCCCCCTCGGCAGTAATTTTGTTACCGTTGCGCCGCATATTCATTTTGGAGGCAGTGGCATCTTCCTTTATGGACTTATCAAATTCTTCACCCGGCAGGATGAAAGTCATATTGCCCTTTTCAATGATGGGATTATCCCCACCTTTTAAGCCATGGAAAACAACCCGTATATCCTTTATCTTTAAATTCTGCTTTGACCCCTCGGTAGCCAGAGTACCCGCCGAGGCAGTGACTTTTGCTTCGCGATAATAGTCTTTAAAGTAACTGAGGAGCATAGGGCTAGAGTTAATTTCAGCCCGCACATTTGAAAATCCCTCTTTGACGAAGTCGTCTTTCAAGGATCGCTCTTGCACACTTGCCACTAAAGTGTTGGCGACAAACAAGCCGATTAGAGCAATAAAAAATACCGTCAGGGTGCAAATGGTGACAATTTTACCGGTACTCATGCGTTTCTTGGTGGGAGTTGCCGGAGGCAACCCCGTAGCGGGCATTTGGGGGTTTACTGGTGAAAATTGGGGGGTTTGTGACGTGGGGAGATTTTGAGGAACAGGGTTCGCATTGTTTTCTGGCGGCATATAAGTCATACTTCATTTTAGCATTCCGAACCTAACGCATATATGCAGGAAAAATGGGTTGGGTAAACATTATCTGGTAGCTGCTCGGCAAGAACCAGGTTTTATTTCCTACGTCTAGGAAAGCGTGGGGTTTACTGCCTACACGAACTGATTGCTTGGGCTAACCCAGCGGCATCAGGAGTTTTCGCTACTGCCGCAACTTTCAACCCCAGTTGCGCTGCCACTTGGGCGCTAGGTTTCCCGATACAAACTAGGCGAGGTTGGGCTGGAGCTGAGGGCGGGCTGCAGGAACTAAATATCCCGAAATCAGCGAGGGCGCGCAGGTTAGAGCCAGAAGTAACCGCTACCGCATCGGCTCGGAAATATTCCTCCGGACACGCAGAAACCGGGGTCATGGTGTAGAGGGCGCAGCTATCAACCTGGTAGCCTAGGTCGCTTAATGCTGCAGCGAGGTTGGGTTTACTGAGCGCTGATCCCGGCAAGAACACCCGGGAAGGGCGGGAGGGACTGGGGGTTAAATTAGCGAAACAGCGCGCCAAATCCGTGGCGTTACCGCCTGCCTGCAAAGTAACATTCCAGCCAGCCTTGCTTGCGGCCAGCGTACTGGCTTTACCTACTGTAGCTACCTGGGGAAAGGTTTTTATAGGCGGTTCGACAGCTAACAGCTGCTGTAAATACTTGACGGTGCGGGCAGAAGTAATCACCACCCAGCTATATTCCCCGCGCCGTAAACTGTTTAGACACTCAGATATTCGCGGCTCGCTAACCGGGCGCGAACGGGTAACCGGAGCGCTAACTATACGACATTCCGGCAATTCTGCTTGTAATTTTTTTGCTAACGGGCGCGTTGGTCCTGCCGTAAGTGCCACCGTAAATGCCATAGTCGCCCTCCGAAAATAGTTTCCTGTTGCGGATATTAGCCACGCGCCTTAGCGGCGCCCAGGTCAGCGAGTTCGGCGCCCCCAGATTCTAGGAGGGCGCGCGCCACGTTTTGACCGAGCTGGCGCGCCTGGTCAAGCATCTCGGCGAAGGTTTTTTCCGGATCGGACTGCAAGGAATCATTGATACGTACCTCGCGAGTACCATCCAAGGAAATAATCGCGGCAGTCAGGGTTAGTTTGCCCGCCTGCATCTGAGCAAAGGCTCCTACCGGCGCGGCGCACCCGGCGTTTAGCTCCGCTAACACTGCCCGCTCCGCCGTAGAAGTAAGCGCAGTTGCCAGGTCATTAAGCTCTTCCAGCGCGGCCGCTAAATCGGGGTGGGCTTGAAGCGCTGCCTCTGAAGCCTCCACCGCGAGCGCCCCTTGCGCTGGGGCTGGCAGCAGCTGTTCAGGATGGAAACGCTCATTGGCGTAAGCGCCCAGCCCAATCCGATCCAAACCGGCCGCCGCCAAAATCACTGCATCTAAGTCGTGTGCGCCCTGCGAGATTTTTTCCCGCATTTCCCGGCCATCAGTAAAGTCGGCCTCAGGAGCGGTAATGCCTTTCACCCTGCCCAGGCGGGTAGGCACATTGCCGCGAATATCCACGATTTTGAGGTCGGGACGTAAAGCCAGGATTTGGGCGGCGCGGCGCGGAGAACCCGTCCCTACTTTGGCTCCCTGGGGCAAAGTATCCAAAGTTAAACCGGGAGCGGCGCACAGGGCGTCCCGGGCATCGGCGCGGCTCGGAATCGCCGCAACTTTTAGTCCAACTGCCGGCTGGGTGGGTAAATCTTTGAAAGAATGCACTGCTAAATGACAGTTTTCCTCCAAGAGTGCTAGACGTAGTTGCGCGGCAAACACCCCAACGCCCCCCAGTTTTTGTAAAGAGGCGCGGGAAATATCGCCGGCGGTGCGCACTTGCCGCAGTTGCACATTTAGTCCCTGAGCGCGCAAAGCGTTAGCTACGGTTTCCGATTGAGTAACTGCCAGGCGGGAGGCGCGAGTACCCAAAACCAAGGCGTCCATCTCCGCCTCGCTAATCCAGCCGGTACCACGCAATTTAATGGTTTGCGCCTGACGGACTACCGCGGCAATCCCCGAACCGGCCACCCAAGACCCCACCAAATCCAGACCGGGATAAACGCTTATATCTTCCAGCAGTTTCGCGGTCATTTCCCGGTGCTTAGGGGTGAAAGGTGGCAGAGAGCCATCCCAGTGAATAATCATCGAACCGAGCAGTTGCTCTGGAGAAATCGCTACCCCCAGCAGTCGGGAAGCATCCTTTAACGCGCCCTCGACCGATACCGGAATCTCCGGGCCGTTTGCCCAACCATAAGATACTCTCAGCAGGTGGCGACCTTTACCGGCAGCTTCCTGCGCCCAAGGCCATTTGGAAGTGTAATGGGTGATAGCTTTCGCTCCCACGCAGCCGTTCTCAATATCTTTACTGCTGGGGCGTTGTACCAGCATTCCAGAACCGCGCGGATGAGCATCCAAGGCCGGGCAATCTACAAATAAGGTGACATGCGCAATCGGCCCGCCCTGGGGGAGCTCACCGACTGCAATCCCTGGTACTTTGCGTAGCATCGGTGCGGCTAAATAGCCTGGTAAAGCCACTACTACCTGCGGGACAGTGACAGTTACGGCTTCGCCAATGTCAATCGGGCTTGCCCCGGGAGTCGACCCCGATTTGGTGTTAGAAACGGTGACCTTCCAACCTGCTGAGCCGGGCTGATTCGAGTCGGTAGCGGGACTATCAGCGGCATCAGATTCATTTTCAACCGGTTCCAGTTCGAGGCCGCGCACATGAGACAAAATTAGCCCCCCGCCCTCTTCAATACGCTGCGCTAAGGTTTCTACCAGGCGGAACATTCCTCCCTCGGGGGCGAGCACGGCGGGTTTGCCGGGCTTTAGTCCGCGCAAAGCGGCGACTGCTTTCACTAGCGATCCGTGTTCTTTTAGGGCGGGACGCAGTCCGCGCAGCACGGTATCGGCGTTTAGGCGGTCGGTGCTTGCCGAGTGAATCCCCCCGGCAACGGGCGCAACTACTTTTTCTAAAACCGCTTTTCCTAGGCGGGCAGTTACCAGACCGGTGACGGTGGTTTCTTCCGCCCCTACCTGCGGGCCCATAGTTAAGTCCTCACGGGCGCGCTGCATTTCTTCTTCACTAAGCGCTCCCACAATGCCTGGGTCATCTAGGCTGGCAGGAATCCCTAACATTCCGTGGGGAATCGGAAGCGCGCCCTCGGAGTGACCAGCGCGAGCGTGGTGAAAAATCCAGGATTTGCCGCTCGGAGCCACCAGCGGTAAACCTAGCTCGCCGCATAAATCTTTAACTTCGCTAGCTCCGGCCGCGAAAGCTTCAGCGCCAATATCGAAGGTAAAGTCCCCAAAACGCCCCGAACAGATCAGGCCGCCGGGGCGTCCTCGCTCTTCAATCACCGCTACCCGCGCGCCCTGTTTTTGCAGAGTATAGGCGCTGGTTAAACCGGCCAGCCCTCCTCCGATAACCAAAATATCGTAATCTGCAAGCTGCTCAAGGGTCTCCATAACATCTCCGTCAGTGTGAGTATCTACTTTAATGAAAGTAGTGCAGTAATCAAGCAAATGCCAATAGTTGATAGCTAAAACCTTAGGTAACTAATTGGTAACGTTAAATTAAATCTATTGACATGACGTTCAAAATATTATTTATTTAGGTTACCCTAATGCCATTAAGCGGTTTCGTATCCTACTAAGGAGTCTCCATGAAGTAGTCGATTGTAAAATCAACCGCAGTTTTTAGCGCTCTGGGATGTCTGTCAGTGGTTTTATCGGCGGTTGTGGAGTTTTTCCTGTTTGTCGAGCTGTCAGAAAAATGGGGATTAAAATACGGCACTATCTGGGGAATCGTGGGATGGATAGTTTTACTGCCGATTCTATTAGCTTGCTTGGTTACTTTTATTTTTGCATATAAGAACAGTTCCCAAACAGTAGCGAGCGATGAGATTTTCAGATATTTAAAAACCCTGGAAATATTGTTTTGGGCTACCGCATTATTGCTTTTAATAATCCCAGCACTTTATTGCGTAATACACGATATTGGGCATGTGACCATCATTTTAGCTCAGCTGGTCTGCCTGGTTATGTTCGGGCTTTTAGCGCTAGTTTTCCACCTAATTAGGGGGTATTTGCCGGTCAAAAGCTAAATTGGCGCTAGGCAGTAGTATGTACCTGGTCGACGATTTCTTGTAAAACCGCGGGGTCGGCATTCGGCGGTACCCCATGTCCCAGATTGACGATATGGGCGGCGGCCTGCGTGCCCTCCGCTAGCACCTGAGCTACGTGGTCGCGGCGTATCTGCTGGGGAGCGAACAAAACGGCGGGGTCAATATTGCCTTGCACCGCAAATTGGTCACCAGGTCCATGTTCGATTAGCTTTACGGCTTCACTTAGAGGTAGCCGCCAATCAACCCCAATACATTCGGCACCGGCATCGCGCATCAAATCCAGCAGGGAGGCCGCGCCCACCCCGAAATGAATCACCGGGACTCCGTGGGCATGAGCAGAATCAATCACTACCCGAGAATGTTCAAGGCAATAGGTTTGGTAATCGGCGCGTGAAAGGTCGCCCACCCACGAGTCGAAAACTTGAGCGGTACGCGCCCCACCGGCAATCTGGGCGGCCAGGAATGCCGCCGACATATCCGCACACCAGCTGGCGAGCCGGTTCCAGGCATCCGGGTAAGAATGCATAAAAGCCCGCGCTTCCAGGTGATTCTTCGAGCGGGTATCTCCAATTAGGTAGGAGGCCAGTGTAAAAGGCGCAGCCGCGAAAGCAATTAGCGGAGTATCGCCGAGTTCCGCGCAAACCATTTGAGCAGCCTCGGTAATACAATCCGGATCAAAGCCTTTAAAACTGGTGAGGCGGTCTACGTCCTTAGGGCTCAGGATCGGGTCGGCGAAAACCGGGCCTTTACCGGGGACAATCTCTACTTTTAAACCCGCCAAATACAGGGGGGTGACAATATCGGAGAAGAAAATCGCGGCATCTACCCCGTAGCGGCGCACCGGTTGCAGGGTTATTTCCGCTGCCAGTTCAGGGGTAGTGCAGGCAGTGAGCATATCGTTACCGGCGCGCAGGCGGCGATACTCGGGCAAGGAACGCCCGGCTTGGCGCATAAACCAAACTGGAGTTTTCTCGGGGCGCAGGCCGCGAACGGCTTGTAGGAAAGAATTTTGCTCAGACATATTTCCATCATCTACGGCAAGTTAGGTGGGCGCAAAACAAAGCAAAACAAACCAGATTTGGATTACCGCCCCGGTAAATATCGCAAGGTCAAAAGCGGTCAGCTTTTTATGACACATTTTCCGCATCTGTCTGTTGCGAAATAACCTAATTCTTAGTGACACTCTGGCAGATAATTATTCTTTTGCAACCCCCTGGACTGGGAAAACAGAAAACAGTAAGACACGAGAGCAAACAAAACGCCCCGTCCTTTTCAAAAAATAAAAAAATGGTCTAATGAGCAGGTGGGTCTTTCTTCCTATTCGGTACATCATCTCCGGCACGGGCTAAACGCCGTAGCCACAGCCGCCAGTACCATCGAGGGACTACCCAAAGACCTATTGCAACGGCTACCCGAAGCACAGGGAGTGCTACCACTTTCCACCTGTAACCGAGTGGAAATAATCATCGAAACTGCACCCACAACCAGCACTGAACAGCAAAAAGCAGTAGACAGCTATATCCAATCCCGGTTAGGTACCGACTGCGAGATTCGCCGTGACCGGCAGGTTTTGGAACATTTATTTACAGTCGCCTGCGGACTAGACTCCATGGTGGTGGGGGAACGAGAAATCTCTGGACAGCTGCGCCGCGCCCTCACCGTTGCTACCCAAAACCGAGTTTCATCTGCAACTATCACCCGTGCCTGCCAAGAAGCACTCAGCACCTCCCGCCGGGTTGCACATCTAACCGGGCTAGCCTCCCAGGGACGTTCAGTAGTTGCCTGCGCCCTCGAAATGGCTGCTGAATACATAAATCCATTGGCAGGAACCCCCACGCTCTTGATTGGCACCGGTTCATATGCGGGAGCCACTGTCGCAGCACTGCGCGCCAAAGGGGTGCAAGATATTGCGGTTTATTCCACCTCCGGGCGTGCCGAACGCTTCGCATCTGGACACGACCTCGAAGCGGTAGCCAAAGACCAGCTAGTTACGGCTTTACAGGCAGCGACTTTAATTGTTACCTGCCGGGGTATGGGTGCGCCGGTATTAACAAAAGAGGAAGTAGGACGGGCTTTAGCGCTATCTAGCGGAGAAAAGACGATTCTCGATTTAGCTCTACAAACCGATATCGAGGACGGGGTAGCCGACCTTGAGCGGGTAAAAGTAATCAACTTAGAAGAAATCAGCGCTCACGTACCGGAAGCAGGAAAAGCCCAAGTCGAGCGGGCGGAACAAATCGTATCCGAGGGGGTTAAGAAAACCGAGCAGCTGTTAGCTGACCGCCAGATGGATTCGGTAGTAGTAGCGCTGCGCGAGAGTTTTCGCCAGATGCTGGCTGATGAAATCTCCCGCTTGCCAAATGGGGAATATATTGCGCGCGCAGAAGTCGAATATGCGCTGCGACACCTGGCGGCTCGTCTAGCCCATATCCCCACCATAAATGCTCATCGCGCCGGACGCGAAGGGCTGGGGCGCGAATACGTAAACGCCCTCCAACAAGTTTGGGGATTAGCTGTAGAAACACCGCCAAAATCGGGAGATACCGAACCTGCCTGCCCGGTAACCGGCTTGAAAGTTACTGAGGTAAAAAAGGACTCTCCAGGCGAAAAGGAGGCACGGTGAGCGAGATTTCTGCCCAATATGATGCGGTAATGCTGGTCAGCTATGGAGGGCCGCGCCAAATGGAGGACGTGTTGCCGTTTATGCGCAACGCTACCTCCGGGCGGGGAGTTCCTGACGAGAGGTTAAAACAGGTTTCCACCCACTATGGACGTTTCCACGGAATTAGCCCCATAAATGCGCGTAACCTGGAAATCCGGCGCGCCCTCGAGCTGGAACTGAGCCGGCGGGGGGAAGATATCGAAGTAGTAATCGGCAACCGTAACTGGCATCCCTTTATCCACGACACCCTATGCGACCTGGCTATGCGGGGGTTAAAACGGGTACTTTGTATTTTTACTTCCGCCTATGTTTGCTATTCGGGGTGCCGGCAATACCGGGAAGACTTAGCAGCCGCGAAATCCCAGCTACAGGCTCAGGATTTATCGCTGGAACTAGATAAAGTGCGCGCCTACTACACTACTGAAGGCTTTGTAGCAGCTTATACGAAACGACTGTTAGAAGCGGTGCGGAATCTAGAAAAAGACAGTGAACATCTCCCCTATGTCGCTTTCGTGACCCACTCGATTCCCCGTGCCATGCAGGAATGCTCTGGTCCTGTCGATAACTGCCGCCCCGACTATGTGCGCCAACACCAACAGGTATGCTCCGAGGTCGCGGCGAGGGCAAGTAAAGAGCTGGGACGGGAGCTGAACTGGGATTTGTCCTATTGTTCCCGCTCCGGTCCGCCACAAATGCCCTGGTTAGAGCCCGATATTAACGACCGCTTAGCACAGCTGAAAGCAGAGGGCGTAACTGACGTAGTCTGCGTACCTATCGGGTTTATCTGTGACCATATGGAAGTGGTTTACGACCTGGATACCGAAGCTAAAGAAACTGCAGCCCAGTTGGGACTTAACTATTTGCGGGTGCCAACGGTAGGCATAGAACCTGGTTTTATTGGAGCGCTTGCAGATTTAGTAAAGGAGCGCGCCCAGGAAAAAGCAGGAGGCGAGGTCGCCTATGCCCAAGACGCTTTAGAACCCCGATGGCCAGCCTGGGCGCCCCCCGGAGATTCTAGAGGCAGCAAAAATGCTCTTGACCTGCCTGTCGAGTTTGAAATCAGAAAAGATTAAACAGCTAATAAGCTAAAGCTAAAAGGAGAAAATAATGGCTCACCCAATGCCTAACGATGTATCCCCTGATCCTCGCGATTACAAGGTAGATCCCGAGGAAGTGAATGCGCGCAATAACTTTTCCATGCACGCGGTTTTCGAGCTAGCTTTGCCGCTACCTGCCGAGGAAGCTGAGCGGGCAGCTATGGCGCGAGAGCTCGAGGAAGAGATTGCGAAACTGGGAGTAACTGTACGTGGCTGGTATGACGTTGCCGGTTACCGTGCAGACGCTGATTTAATGTTCTGGTTCCTAGATGAATCAAATGACAAGCTCCAAGATGCCTATCATGCAGTGTTGAACTCGCGCTTAGGCAGCTACCTGGTACCGGTGTGGTCGATTATGAGTGCCCATATGACTGCGGAGTTCAATAAGCCCCACCTGCCTGCCTGCTTCGGTGGTTGGGCACCACGTGCCTATGCGGCGGTTTACCCGTTTGTACGTTCCCTCGAGTGGTATTACCTGCCCAAGGCTAAACGCAGTGCCATGCTCGCCGAGCATGGTCGCAATGGCGCAGGTTACCTGGACGTAGCGGTTTCTACTTTGGCGACCTTTGCGCTTAATGATTATGAATGGTCAGTGACCCTAGAATCCGATGACATTAATCGGATTATGGGGGTACTGCGTCAGCAGCGGGACTGTGAAGCTCGCCTGCACGTCCGCCAGGATACGCCCTTCTATACCGGCAAGCGGATGGAACTAACCGAATGGATACAGCGACAGCGTAACGAAAAATAGCTAACGCCAATTTGCCTTAATTATTAGGCATTCCCTCTTCCATCCCTTCCTCGATAGGGGGATTGAAGTCCCAGGTAGCTGCGAGAAATTTCCGAATACCCCAGAATGTAGAAAACACGCCGCCCCTCAGGTGGCATATGTCACAACAAGCGAGTAATGTTAAAGCGGTATGTACTTTTCGTTAGCTATCGATATTTTCTGTAAGGAGTGATTAGCTTGGATTCGTCCTTTCTAGCCAGAGTTCCCCTGTTCGAGGGACTAAATCAGGACGCGCAAATGCGCCTATTCTCTATGATGGGGCAAACCACGTTACGACGTGGAGAAAACCTGTTTGAAGAGGGCGACGATGGCGACCGTTTATATATTGTGGCCGAAGGGAAAGTAAAACTATCCCACCAGTCCCCTGACGGTCGCGAAAACCTACTAGCGGTTTTAGGACCTGGTGAAATTCTGGGCGAGCTCACCCTTTTTGATCCGGGACAGCGTTCCACTACCGCCACGGCGGTATCTCCAGCGCGTCTAGTGTTCCTAAACCATGCTGATTTAATGGACTTCCTGGACGATAATCCTTCATTGGCGAAACATATGTTAAAAGCACTCGCCAAGCGGCTACGACGCACCAACGAGGCACTAGCCGACCTGGTGTTCTCCGATGTCCCCGGCCGGGTTGCGAAAGCGCTCCTGGATTTGGCTGACCGTTTCGGAATCCGTACCGAGGACGGTATTCACGTTCCCCACGATCTGACTCAAGAAGAGCTGGCGCAGCTAGTAGGGGCATCACGTGAAACCGTAAACAAATCCTTGGCAGAGTTTGTTTCTCGTGGTTGGATACGCCTGGAAGGACGCGCTGTTACCTTGATTGACGTTGATCGCCTAGCCAGGCGCGCTCGCTAAAAATAGGGTTAATGCTCTAAAACAGAGCATTAACCCTATAGCCCCACAATCAGGTGACTAAAACTTTTGCGGGGGGTGGCAACCATTTGGTTGCCACCCCCCTCAAACTATTAGCATCTAGGCAAACTAGCTGGCAGTCATCTTGTTATCTTGGCTATCGTCTGCCGCTTTAACTTTGCGTTCGATTAGGTAATCTTTACGTCCCGCACGACGAGCACTATGGGAAAGGAAACCTATTCCCAACAGGGCTAGACCGGCAAATAACAACATTCCAGAGCCACCCGACCATGCCAAATGATGTGCAATATTACTAGGCAGAGCCTGATAGAAATGACCTTGCTGACCAGCATTATCCAAAGCGGTCAGGAACGAATCCAATGCCGCAGCGGTTTTAGCGGGCACAACCAGGAAGAAAGCTCCTCCCACGGTGAGCAGCAAACCGGTAATAAAAGCTCCTAAAGAAGAGAATCTTGCTATTAACAGCAAAATAAACACCGCTATCAGAGCGAACGCTACCTCTAGCCATTGACCAGCATCAAGAGCAGAAGTGGGCAGTAACATATCGCCCCCGCGCGTACGTAGCCGGGTTGCTACATCCAAAACCAAATACCAGGTAACTGGAACAAGCAGTATAAAAAGCAGTAATGACCAAACATGAGCCGCTGCCCGCGACGGTACCGTAGGTTTAACAGTTGCGCCCTCGAAAATCGTGTCCTCAAAACTCTTTTCCCGCTGCGCAGTGGTTAAGACCTCTTCAGGTTCAGTTTCCTCGACTGAATCCCAATTCGGGGAATCATCTTTTGCAGGAGCAGGGGCATTATCCTGTCCATTAAGCAGCGAATAACGGCGTTCAGCAGTGCTTTCCACCTCTTTCGCAGTTACCGGTTCGCTGAAGGAAGAATCTTCCTCTACCTTGGGGGTGCGTTCAGTAAGTGATTTACGCTGCGGAGCCGGCGCATCAATATCGCCACCGGAATTATCTGAAATCTCCGGTTCGACCTCTGCTTGCGGAAGAGGGCTTTCTTCCTGCTTGGGGAAGTCGTCCTCACTATCGTCTGCACCGGAAATTACGTTATCCACGTGATCTAGCTTCCCCAGGGATTCATCTTCCTCGCTAGAGGGCGAAGACGCAGGATTGAAACCATCACCAGCGATTAAGGAATCATTTCCAGGAGCAGCAGGAGAAGCGTGTTCACCAGGAATCAAGGTATCTTCGGGAGCTTGTTCCTCTTCAGAATCTTCACCTACGAACCAGGTGCGGGTAGTTAAGTCGTTCTCCGGCTCGTTATTACTCATCTGACCTCCAACGAAATTGTGCAGTCTATACAACCCCACAATAGAATACGCGGACTATTATCGGAGCTAACCGCGCCGCGTAACCTGGAAAAAGTCACTTTGTGCGCTATCAGATAAGCAGATTACTGCCTAAAGTTAATCGAACTAATCCAGCAACTCGTGCCGCACAATAGTTGCAGAGCGGTCAGCACCTACCCCGATTACACTGATACGACACTCAGACAGTTCCTCTAAACGCAGGATGTAGTCGCGAGCCTTAACAGGCAAATCCGCAAAAGTCTGGCAACCGGTAATATCTTCTTTCCAGCCAGGCAGCATTTCATAAATCGGCTGGGCGTGATGGAAAGAAGTCTGATCAGCAGGTAAATCATCAAAGCGCTGACCGTCTACATCGTAGGCTACACATACTGGAATCTGCTCATAGCGCGAAAGCACATCTAACTTGGTGATTACCAAATCAGTAAGCCCATTAACCCGAGCAGCATAGCGAGCAACCACCGAATCAAACCAACCGGTGCGACGTGGTCTGCCGGTAGTTACCCCGAACTCCCCGCCCGCCTGACGTAAGTCGTCGCCCTCTTGACCAAAAAGCTCTGTCGGGAAAGGACCTTCCCCAACCCGAGTCGTGTAAGCCTTAGCGATTCCAATCACCCGGTCAATGCGGGTCGGTCCAATCCCCGCTCCTGAACACGCACCACCGGCGGTGCAAGAAGAAGAAGTAACAAAGGGGTAAGTCCCATGATCAATATCGAGCATCGTGGCCTGACCGCCCTCTAAGAGCACGGTTTCCCCGCGATTTAACGCCAGGTTTAGCTCTTTAGTGCAATCAAAAACCATAGGACGCACTCTCTCGACATAAGAAAGCAGCTGGTCGGAAATAGCTTCCGGGTCGATGGGGTTCTCTGAGAACTGTTTTTCAATCACAAAGTTTTTACCCGACAAAGCGGAGCGAACTTTTTGCCGCAAAATCGATTCGTCAAATAAATCCTGAATCCGCAGCCCTACCCGGTTCATCTTATCCGCATAGGTAGGACCAATCCCTCGACCGGTAGTGCCAATCTTGCGTTCACCCAAAGACCGTTCTGCCAGTCCATCCATGACCTTGTTGTAAGGCGGAATAATATGAGCATTAGCGGAGATGCGCAGCCGAGAACAATCCACCCCAGCATCTTCGAGCATTTTGATTTCCGCAAACATTACCTCTAAATCAACAACCACCCCATTACCGATAACCGGGGTGACGGTAGGCGAGAGAATGCCGGCGGGGATAAGATGTAAACCAAATTTTTGATCCCCTACTACAATGGTGTGACCAGCGTTATTGCCGCCGTTAAATTTCACCACCCAATCCACGCTCTGACCGACCAGGTCGGTGACTTTACCCTTTCCTTCGTCTCCCCATTGGGCTCCGACAACAATCAGTGCGGGCATGAACTATTCCTCTCGAATAAGGATTTTTGCAAGGCTGCTGGCTAGATTTACCCGGCAGCCTTGCACACTTACTATCCGAGTTTATCTATCTTGCCCTGAAGTTGGTAGCCATGGTGCGGTAGATGAAACTTGAGAGAGCGGAAAAGGCGAGGACGCGTTCTGGGAAACCGGGCAGAGAAAGTTCTACCCTAAGGCTGCTTGCCGATAGCATGGGGCTATGAGCCTTCGGATATATGATTCTGCCCGTCACCGCATCGTGGACTTTGAACCGGTAAAAGCCGGACACGTGGGCATTTATTTATGTGGCGCAACTGTGCAAGGCTCTCCCCATATAGGACACGTGCGTTCGGCAATTGCGTTTGACGTGCTCATTCGGTGGCTGCGCCGCAGCGGTTATCAGGTTACCTATGTGCGTAACGTTACCGATATTGACGACAAAATCTTGAATAAATCCGCCGAGGCTGGCTGGCCCTGGTGGGCATGGGCGTACCGCTTCGAGCAAGAATTCGCGGCCGCCTATCGCGCCCTCGGGGTGCTGCCCCCGACCTATGAACCGCGCGCCACCGGGCAGATTCCTGAACAAATCGCCCTCACCCAGCGTCTCATAGATGCTGGTCACGCCTATAGTGATGGGAATGGAAACGTCTATTTTGATGTTAAATCCCTCAAAGACTACGGCTCGCTGACCCGGCAAAAGCTCTCCGATATGCGAACTACCGAGGACGAGAGCCAGATCGATAACCAAACCGAGGCGGGAAAACGCGATTCGCGGGACTTCGCCCTCTGGAAGGCAGCAAAAGACAGCGAACCCGAGACTGCTAAATGGGATTCCCCCTGGGGCAAAGGTCGTCCCGGCTGGCATTTAGAGTGCTCGGCAATGTCCCGGCGCTATCTGGGCGAAGCCTTCGATATTCACGGGGGCGGAATTGACCTGCGTTTCCCCCATCATGAAAATGAACAGGCACAATCTCACGGTGCCGGTTGGCCATTCGCAAAATACTGGATGCATAACGCCTGGGTAACCATTAAGGGCGAAAAAATGTCAAAATCGCTGGGGAATTCCCTGGTGGTTTCGGAGATTTTGAAAACCACCCCGGCAGCGGTGTTGCGGCTCGCCTTAGGGACTACCCACTACCGTTCCACCGTGGAGTATTCCCCAGAAACCTTGGAACAGGCAGGCGAAACTTGGAATAAGTTTGCTTCTTCCCTGGCGCGTTTTACCCAGGCAGCGCCCGAGGTTGCTGAGGCCAGTGCCCCAGAGTTAGCAGCAACCCCCCTCCCGGAGGCTTTTTGCGAAGCTATGGACGATGATTTAAATATCGCGGCTGCTCAAGCGGTGATACACGAGAAAATCAAACAAGCTAATACCGCATTTGATAGCGGGAAAACTGGCGAAGGCGCAAAGGTAGCCATCCAGATTCGCGCCATGCTAGAGATATTGGGGCTAGATCCACTATCTGCGCAGTGGCGGGAAACTGACGGCGGAAACGATTCTGCCGCCGCTGCTGCTTTAGAAAAACTCGTTACTGACCAGTTGGAACAGCGAGTTCAGGCGCGCAAAGAAAAGGATTGGGCGCGCGCGGACGGGATTCGTGACCGCTTAGGCGCGGCGGGAATAATTATTGAGGACGGAGCTGGCGGCTCCACTTGGCATTTAAGTTAAGGTTTGTAATATGGCAGTTCGCGGAGATCATCACGGAAGACTAAAACGTACCGACAAGAAAGGTGCTCCCAAAGGCAGTGGCGGACCTAAACGCGGTTTACGGGCAAAAGGACCAACCCCGAAAGCCGAAAATCGCCCTTACCATGCCGCCTATCGCGCCCGTATCCAAAAAGAGCGGCGCGAAGAAACGCAGGCAGCTCAACGCAAGGCGCGTGCCAAACGTTCCCTAATCCATGTGCGCCGCGGTCACCAATTGGTCGCGGGACGTAACCCGGTATTGGAGGCTCTGCAATCAGATATGCCGGTGAGCCGGGTGTTTGTGGCAGGAAATCTGGCGGCAAATAAGAAACTATCGCTCCTGCTTTCCAAGGCAAGTGCCCAAGGCTCCCCAATTGTGGAAGTCCCCCGCTCTGACTTGGACTTAGCTACCGAGGGAGCGGTTCACCAAGGGGTAGCGATAGAAGTTCCCGAGTTTGCATACAGCGACTTAGAAGATTTGTTTGAAAATGCCGAAAACAACGCTACCCCGCCGTTAATCGTCCTATTAGATGGGGTTACCGATCCTCACAATCTGGGCGCTATTGTGCGTAGCGCGGCCGCTTTTGGGGCCAGTGGGGTAGTAATCCCACTGCGGCGCAGTGCCACTATGAACGTAACCGCCTGGAAAGCCTCCGCCGGAGCTGCGGCGCGCCTACCGATTGCGCGGGTATCTAACCTGGTGAACGCCATTAACCAATGTAAAGAGCGCGGCTGTTTCGTAATGGGACTGGACGGCGCTGGCACGTCCTCGGTACGCGAATCTGACTTGGCTGACGGGCCGTTAGCACTGGTAACCGGAGCTGAGGGCGGCGGGATTTCCCGTTTGGTAAAAGAGAACTGCGACCTGCTTACCCGAATTGAGATTTCTTCCCAAGTTGAATCTTTGAACGCTGCGGTAGCGACCGGGATTGTATTATCCGAGGTCGCGGCGCTACGCAGGGAAGCGGCTACCCACTAGGGGCGCAAGAGCTAAAACAAAAGTGTGGCAC
The DNA here is from genome assembly GCF_027694345.1 of Varibaculum timonense. Classification (NCBI taxonomy): domain Bacteria; kingdom Bacillati; phylum Actinomycetota; class Actinomycetes; order Actinomycetales; family Actinomycetaceae; genus Varibaculum; species Varibaculum timonense. Next base: position 139,394 of record NZ_JAQEVU010000004.1, on the reverse strand, counting down.
GGCACGGGAGACAGCTTCCTGCAATAAGGAAAGTTGGTAAAGGCTGCGGGCTCTGCCAGGGGCTGCGGGTTAAAAGCTGTCAGCTTAAGAGCCATATCCAAGCAAACGTAAAGTTGCCACCAGGGTACAAACGATTGCAAATAGAGCCGCTAAAGTACAAAACACTCGTGGCCAAACTGGGCGAACGTGTTTACGCCACAAATAAATCGTCACTGACAAACCGAATATTCCCAGGAAAAACCCGAGGGGTACAAACAGCGCGGTAGCGATAGAGGAAATACCGAAAGCCAGGGGTAAAAAGTAGGTGAAAAGTCCGTGGCGAGCACGCGGTGACTTAACTAAAGATTCCAGTTTGGTATCTATGTAATCTGGTTTTACGGGAGCGGGAGGAGTATTTTCGCCCCATCCCATCAGGTCGCCGTATTTACGTAGCAGCTGTGCATCCTCAATCCGAACCCGGGCAGCAGCCTTTCCCCAGTTGGAAGCGCCATTAGCCATACTATCTGCCGCTTGAATAACCTGGAAACCATTCCCGGCTTTAATTACGGTTAAATCAGCTTCCGCTATCGCAACTACCTGGTCGGGGCTCCCCAGATAGGCTTCCAGCTGCTCATAGGTGTAGAGCCGAGGCAGGGCAGCGGTTTCCTCTAATTCGCGAACTGTGGAGCGTACGGCTTTAACTATTTGGTTTCGGCGCAAGATAGGGGTCGGTGCGAGCAGTGCGGATAGACGCTGAAAATACTCATCTAGCGGAGAAAGCTGCGCTTCTATCTGCAAACACCTCACCTCACCTGTTCATTTGTAAAACTGCGCACAGTTATAAACCGAAAATACTGCTTAACACATATTAGCGCAGTATCAAATGGCGAAAGATAATTATGAATCCTAGCTGAGCTTGGTAAAACTAAAAAGGTTTAACAAGTTAGAGTGGAGAATACAAGGAATGAATAGCAAAACAAGTGTTCGCAGTGTGGTGGTGACCGGGCTGGCATTATTCGCCATGTTCTTTGGGGCTGGAAACCTGATTTTCCCGGTAATGATCGGGGTAGAATCCGGGGTTGAGCAAGTACCGGCGACTGTTGGTTTTATGCTTACGGGTGTGTTGCTGCCGATGGCAGGGATGATTGCCGCCGCAACCTCATCTTCAGGGGTGCTGGGGATTATTGAACGCATCTCGCACTATCCCGGATTGATTTACTGCTGGTTAATCTTCTTGTCCACCGGAATGCTATATGCGATTCCGCGTACTGGTGCTGCCTCCTATTCCATGTCTTTTCAGGCAGCTGCTGGTGATTCGCACCTTTGGTTATTTGTTTATACCCTGGTTTTCTTCGGAATCGCCGGTTTCTTGTGTCTAAATCCCCGCAACGTGCTTGACCGGATTGGCGGTCTGCTCACTCCGGCGCTGCTTGTTTTGTTGGCAGTAATGATTATTGCGGCGGTAGCCACCATGTCTCCCTCGGAGGCAGCTCCGATTGAAAAATATGCTTCTAACCCCACCTTGAAAGGTGTATTTGATGGCTACGGCACTCTAGACGCGATTGCATCTTTCGTGTTCGGCGTGGTGATTATTCGCGCTTTGCGACATAAAGGATTCCAGCCCGGCAGGCAGCTTTTCAAGGTAACTGCGTTCTCGGGAGTGATTGCAGCATTCTTCCTGGGGATAATCTACTTCGGCTTGTCGATGGTAGGTTCGCGGGTAGGACGACTTAATCCAGAAGTTAAAGATGGCGGTGAAGGTCTGGCATTTGCCGCCCAATACCTGTTCGGTTCTACCGGTCGGATAGTTTTGGGCGCAATTGCTATTTTGGCCTGTCTAACTACTGCCATCGGTCTAATCGAGGCATCAACCCAGTTCTTCCAGGGACTATTCCCCCGGGTATCTCGTCCGGTTTGGGTGATTTTACATGTGCTGGTTTCTTTAGCGATTGCAAACTTAGGTTTGAAGTCACTTTTGGATGCGATAATCCCGGTAATGATGTTCTGCTACCCGATAACAATCATGCTGGTAGTTACCTGTTTACTGGATATTTTCATTCCGGGGCATATGTTTTGGGCTTACCGGCTTTCGGTATGGGTGGCAGCAGCATTCGGTCTGTTCGATGGGATAAAGGCTGCCTGTGGTCTGTTTGAGGGTTCACAGGTTGCTGCACAAGTTACTCAATGGATTGATAACACTATCCCGATGGCATCCCTAGGTTTGGGTTGGTTGATTCCCTCGTTCTTAATGTTGGCTATCGGTTTGGTGATTGATATTGCCCAAGGTCGAATGAAGAGCCAATTAGACTATGACGCGGTGGCCAGGGAACGTAATCAGTCGCTGGTAAGTGCCGGTTTAGCGCTGAATGAGGACGAGCTAGACGAAGTTGCGAAAACCCAAGGCGGTCAAGCAACTACCGGGGTCAATAAAGAATCTAGTAACTAACAGCTAGATTTTTTCCAGTCCCGCCAAGATTACCGGCACTATCCCAAGGAGGATAAATGCCGGTAATTGGCATATTCCCAAGGGAATTACCAGGTGGACTGATAGCTTTTGAGCCGCTTGCCGAGCGCGCTGCTCACGGTTGGCACGTACTCTGATTCCGCTTCCTTTTAGCAGTGCATCAGGGGCAACCCCATCTTTCCAGGCTGGCTCCAGCGCCTGAGATAAATAGCTTGCCCACTCGGGACTAGCTTTTTCTTTCAGCAGTAAAGACCAGGAATCATTCCAGCTCACCCCAAATAGGAGCGCCTTGGAAACCTGCGTTAGGCGAGGCTCTTCACAGGCAATAGCTAGGGCGCTAAGAACCCGTGGAATTGAAGAACCAGCAGCTAGACCCGCACTTGCTAAATCTAGAATAACTGCCGGGTCGAGGGTGCTAATCCGTTTTGGGGCGTTTGGGGTTACGCTGGTGGCATTTTGGGGTTTTTCCGGTAAAAACCAAGGTAGAGCGCCCAGGAAAAACCAGATGCCTAGATAAAACATGACTATGCCTTTTCAGCTTGGGAAACTAGACGAAACATCCAAAACATCCCTGACAGTAAGGCGATAACCCCGCCCAGCGCACTAATCGTGGCTAGACCACCAGAAAAAATTGCTGCCAAGGGATTAGCTCCCAAGAGGACACCCAGAGCAATTCCTCCTAAAGGTAAGAATCCGAGTATCAGGGCGGAGGTTTTCGGTGCGGTCAAAGCAACTTTGCGGGCACGGGCGGCGCGAGATGCTTCAGTGAGCGAGTCAGCGCAACCGGTGAGTACCTGTGATAGGGGCGCGCCAAGCGCCTGTGAAAAGCGCACAGCAGCTAGTAGACCAGTTAAAGAATTCCTTTCCCAACTGGTTAAATGGGGCTTAATTGCTGCCTCCAAATCGCTAGCATTAGCACTGGCAGGAGGGTCGAAGCCGTGACGAGGCAAAGTTTTTAACCAGGCACTTTCAGAATCTGACCCGGCATTTAGACGGCTAGCTACCTCAATTACTGCCGCAGCCAGCTGAGGTTTGGGATTAAAGCGGCGCAAAAAGGAGGAACGACAATGCTGGCAGAGATTAGCTACCCCGGTAAGTAGAATGCTTTTAGGAGTGGGATTAATCGGATTTACAGCATCTGGCAGATGCCAAGGTAAAGCCATCAGAAACAATAAAACAGCAAGAAAAGTAGTGGTTTGCCAGTTCATTATACCTCCGGTAGGTTCTCAAGATTGATATCGATTAGCGCTGATAACTCGCGCCAATACTCCCCACGCAGTAAATTCCCGGCGGGACTAACCTGCAAGGCTAAACCGGCAGCTAGCCGTCCTCTATCCCAAAAGGGAATTCCAATCTCCGAAATATAGCGCCTGGTTCTCCCCTGCTCGCTACAGCGACGAATCTGCAAAAACGCATCTATTCCCGCCACGACCTGCGCCCCAATAGTTGATTCCGGCATTAAAGCCAAGGCTCCCAGTGCCACCAGGCGTGCAGGCACATCTGTGACCGCATTGGCATGAACCGTAGCCCAGGTGCCCTCATGTCCGGTGTTCATCGCCGACAGCACCTCACGAACCTCTGCACCTCGACATTCCCCCAAAACAATACGGTCAGGTCGCATCCGCATAGCTGCCCGCACCAGCTGCGACATAGGAACGGCTCCCGCTCCCTGCACATTGGCTTGGCGCTCTTGCAGATGAATTAGATGAGGATGGGAGGGGAAAAGCTCAGATACTTCTTCGATACACACGATTCGCTGATTCGCAGGCACCATTTCGAGCAGAGCAGACAGCAAGGTGGTTTTCCCGCTGCCAGTAGCGCCTGAGATAAAACAGGAGGCACGCCGTTTAACCAACGCGGTTATTACCGGCACTAATGCTGCCGAAACGGTTCGGGATTTAACTAGCTGACCAAAGTTAAGCCCCCTTGCCCTGGGACAACGTAAAGAAATAACCGGATAGGGAACCGCGAGGGGAGGTAATACTGCATGTAGACGAATCCCGCCAGGCAGCGTGCCGTCGGCAATCGGCGCCGCATCATCTAGGCGTTTTCCCGCTGCCCCCGCTAATCTAACTGCCAAGGATCGCAACTTAGGAGCAGAGCCGAAGTTAAGTGTAGTCTTGTTTAGACCGCTGCCACTATCAACCCAAACCTCAGATGGTCCATTGATTAAAATGTCTGTGACTGAGGGATCTTGAATCAAGGGAGCAAGCTGGGGTCCAAAACCAGCAAGTTCAGCATTTATATTCGCCAAATCGGAAATTAGATGACTCATTCCGGCAGTGGGAGCACTTCCGGTGCGAACTACCTCAACTGGGGAATGCCCCTCGGCGATTTGTAGCCGTAAATCAGGATTTTGGGCGTCATGGTCAGGAGAAGTAAAAAGAGCGTTACGGATACGCAAGCCCAGGTTTTGAAAAGAGCTCATTGCGCGTCCTCAAGAATCGTTTGTAGCAGCCGAGTTACCTGGTTTTGGAAACCACCAGTCCAGGCGAGCCCTAAACCTTGCCGTTGAATATGTTTAAGTTCGCGGCAGTTAGTTAAGGAGAGGTTCCCTGACCTTGATTTTGATAGAAAGAATTTCTTGGGGGCGCGGTTAGTAACTATTAGCACATCAGTTTGGCGAAGTAAGCGCAGGTAGTAGCGATTTTCTGAAGCGTGGCGATAATCAGCTATCACCAGGTTCTTTCCAGTAACTCCCGGGCTTAAATCCTCAGATTTAAGCTGACCCCAATCCCAAATAACCAGTGAAAACGCACGAGAAAGTAGTGAACTTATATAGGCGATATGTCGCGGATTTCGGCTGCCTAGGCTAAGAAAGCGAGTTCTGCCTACCCGAGGTAAAACCTGACCTAGACGCGAAACTAGCAGGTCACCCTCGATACTAATAGACGAAAATTCAGGGATTGCGGGAAAACCTAGACGGCGTAACCCAGGAGAATAACCGGAGGGAGAATCCTGGGGATCGCTGCTGCTAGCATCCACATATACCGAGTTAGTGGCAGTGTTAGCCAGTCCGAAAGCAACCGAAGAACAGCCAGCACCCGCTGTCAAACCGAAAACGTTAATGCAGTTAGCTTTAGGAGGATAGCAAAGGTAATCCACCCGAGCTAAAAAAGAGTTTAGTTCACAAGGAAGCTGGAAAACCCCTGGTAATGGCGCAGCATGGTGAGAGAAATCTGCCCTAATTACAGCTAGCTTAGGGGGTAAAAATCCTAGATTAGCTTCAGGAGGTGCAATCGCAAGGCTTATCTGGCTACTTTTAGGCAAAACCGCAGTGGTAGCCCGAAAACTGGCAAGGGAAATCATTTGCGATAGAAACTTTAGCTGCGCAGGTGGAAATCCCCAGAGTAAACAAGTTGGGGAATTGGTCGCCGGCAGCGGCAGCCGGGCAGATGTTGATAGAACTGCTGACATCACCCACCCCCATTTAGTTGATTACCGGTGCAACTCCAAGATTGGGATTTCCGGGTTATATGGGGCAAAAGTGCAGAGAATCTCTACGGGATTGTGCGGGATTATCTACCCTTGGGGACAGGGATATTAGCAGTTGGAAACGTAACTATGGGGATTACCCTATTTGCGTCCTCGGCGTTTAGATTTCTTCGAGCGTTTCCCGCTAGAAGTGCTCCCCAAATCCAGGTAGCTTAAAGCGCGGAAGAACAGATTACGGCAAAAATCAGCGAAAGAACGCAAACCCTGCGTTAGCTTGTTCCAAATCGGGGCGACACGGGGATGTTTACGAAAGACCACAAATGAGGTTCCCAAAATGACCAGGATTATCAGGAATCCGATTGCCCATTTTTGGTTCATAGTTATCCCCGGATGATCCTGCCCGCGCACTTCAAAACCTTTAACCAAGACTTGCGGGTTTTTCCAGGTGACAGTATTTCCTTTCATGCTCGCCCCAGAATAGCTGTCAGTTTTAAGAACCGGACCGGGGAAAGAAATCGACAGACTGAACTGGTCGGTTTGGGTATCCAAAAAATCTAGGCTCTGCACCGGGTCAAGTTTGACCACATAGCTGTCACCAACATGTTTAATGGTTACAAAAGGTTTTTTGGCTTGCGAAATATGCTGCGCCTTGACGGTAATGGTGCAATCGGAAAGCTGGTCAGTGGATTTATCGGTGATGGTCACTTGTGCAGTTTTGAGATAATCCTCAATCCCGGGAATCTGGTCTTTGCATTTAATATCTTGCGCAGTCCGGGGCTGCATCAGGTGCGTGCTGAAAGAGTAGGTGTCATTATCGTAAATCTGCATTTGAGTATAGGACTGGCAGGCAGAAAGAATCAGCGCCAAAGGCAGCAACGTTAAGGCTAGGAGCCGTTTACGATTCACAATCTGCCTCCCTGTATGCAAAGTACCAATCCAGATACCTTTTCCCACTTTTCCTTACGCCTTTAATCATAGTGTAAAGGGCGCAAATGCTAGCCAAAGCCGCAATTAACTCCCTAAAAGAGTATTTTGTGCGCGCTAAATCTGCCTTCGTCCTCGATAGGGGTTTGGGGATCTCCGATTTTGAGTTAAGACGGTTAGGAGGACGCCCGGGAACTTGTCGGGGTGGGTTGGGGTCGGCGCGCAGTTTGCGCCCGTCGCGTATCTTGGTTTCTCCAGGAGGAAGAAAGCGAGAGGTACAAGCTGCGGGTGAATCAGGTTGGTCGAGGGCGTGCCGGGGGGAGATAAGGAGGGGTTTAGGCGGCAGGGCGCAGACAGGGGCGAGCGAGGCGCGGGAGCGTCTCTTTAACCAAAAGCCAGTTTTGAATATGGCTAACGGCCTAAAGTAGCTGTTCTATGAGTCAGGTCACAGCTCTTTTGGCTAACTTTTAGAGCTGCGCACTAGAGAATGCGGGAACTATGACCGACAATAGAAGGGTAAGAGCAACCACGTGTTGCCGTGTCTACTGCCGCAGGAGGCATTATTAAATGACAGTGAATGAGAAAGATATTCTGGCTGCTGCCCCAGCAAACGCACCTAAAGAAGTTGTTGATTGGGTGGTAAAGATTGCTGAATTGACCAAACCCAAGGCTATCGAGTTCTGCGATGGATCCGAAGCTGAATGGACTCGCCTAACCGATTTGATGGTAGAAACCGGGATGTTTACCCGCTTGAATCCTGAAAAGCGTCCTAATTCGTTCCTGGCTCGTTCCCTCCCCTCCGATGTGGCTCGTGTAGAGTCCCGCACCTATATTTGCTGCGAAAAGGAAGAGGATGCCGGTCCGACCAACAACTGGTATGACCCGGCTGAAATGAAGAAAATCCTGAACGAAAAGTTCGATGGTGCTATGGCTGGTCGCACCATGTATGTTATCCCCTTCTCCATGGGGCCGCTGGGTGGCCCGATTTCCCAGCTGGGTATCGAAATCTCTGACTCCCCCTACGTGGTCTGCAATATGCGAATCATGACCCGCATGGGAGCTAAGGCAATGGATTTGATTAACGAGGGTCGCCCCTGGGTTCCGGCAGTTCACTCCGTTGGCAAACCGCTTGCCGAGGGCGAGACTGATGAAGCCTGGCCTTGCAATGACGAAAAGTACATCACTCACTTCCCTGAAACCAACGAGATTTGGTCCTTTGGTTCTGGCTACGGCGGGAACGCCCTGCTGGGCAAGAAGTGCTACGCCCTGCGTATCGCCTCCACTATGGCTCGCCGTGACGGCTGGATGGCAGAGCACATGCTGATTCTGCGTCTAACCGACGAAAAGAACGGTCAGCAGTATCACGTAACTGCTGCTTTCCCCTCTGCCTGCGGCAAGACCAACCTGGCGATGCTGCAACCCACCATTCCGGGTTACAAGGTTGAAACCGTTGGTGACGATATTGCTTGGATGCGTCCTGGCGAGGACGGAACTTTGCGGGCTATCAACCCGGAGGCTGGTTTCTTCGGGGTTGCTCCGGGCACCTCGTACAAGACCAACCCGATGGCTATGGAGACCATGAAGGAAAACACTATCTTCACCAATGTGGCCCTCACCGATGACGGTGACGTCTGGTGGGAAGGCATTGACGGAGATACCCCTGCACATCTGATTGATTGGCACGGCAATGATTGGACTCCAGAGTCTGGCGAGAAAGCTGCTCACCCGAACAGCCGTTTCACTACTCCTGCCTCTCAATGCCCGATTGTTTGCCCCGATTGGGAAGCTCCGGAGGGCGTTCCGGTTACCGCTATTTTGTTCGGTGGACGTCGCGCCTCCAATGTTCCGTTGGTTGCTGAACAGTATTCCCCGGCTCACGGCGTATTCATTGGTGCTTCGGTAGCTTCGGAGCAGACCGCTGCCGCTGAGGGCGCGGTTGGCTCCCTGCGTCACGACCCGTTCGCAATGCTGCCTTTCTGTGGCTACAACATGGCTGACTACTGGGGTCACTGGCTAGAAATGCAGGATAAGCTGGGCGAAAAGTTCCCCAAGGTTTACCAGGTTAACTGGTTCCGTAAGGACGAGGACGGCAACTTCTTGTGGCCAGGCTATGGCGATAACTCTCGCGTATTGGATTGGATTGTGCGGCGTGCATCTGGTCAGGTTGATGCGATCGAGGGTCCGACCGGCTACTATCCTCGTTTTGAGGACTTCAACCTAGAAGGTCTGGATTTGGGTAAGGATGAATGGGACAAGATGTATGCCATTGATCCTGATGCCTGGTTAGCCGAGACTGACGATACTGAACAGTATTTCTCTCAGTTCGGTGACAAACTGCCAAAGGCCATTTCGCAGGAGCTAGCTAAGCTGCGTGAGCGCTTACAGGCTCTAAAGTAGTTCTGTTAGCTAACAGAGTTCTTTAAGTTAT